>JAGCUY010000046.1 GCA_017962605.1 Kiritimatiellia bacterium
GCCGGAACGGCGTTGCAATACCGGCGTCGATGGAAAGTGCCACAGAAACAAACCGCCCCGCTGGCCCCGTAAGGGACTTCGTGGCAAGGGTGAAAAGGCGGTGCAAGAGACCACCGGCGCGGTCGAGAGGCCGCGCGTCCAGGCAAACCCCGCCCGGAGCAAGATCAAATAGGGGGACGAGGCGTGGCCCGCGCCGCTTGCCCGCAAGGGCAATGAGTCCCCGGGTTGATTGCTTAGATGAATGACTTCACTCCGCGAAAGCGGAACACAGAATCTGGCTTATGAATCCCCTGCGGAAACATGCTTATCTTCTTCCCGCCGCCGCTGCGGCAGCGGTGGTGCTTCTCATTCTTGCGGCCAGGCAGTTCGCCGCCGCCGGGGCCTTGCGCCGCGAGGCCGCGCCTTCCACCGGCGCCACTCCTGCTGGTTCCATTTCCGCCGGCACCCGTCCTGTCGGCGAGGTTCTTCAAACCTCGCCTTCCACACCGCCACTGGTAATCACGCGCGGCATGGCCGGCTGCCTCGCCACCGGAGGCGACGGCGCCGCGCCAGGCGCGAAGGACCGCTTCTTCTCCGAAATCGAGCGCCGCTTCCGCCTCGCCGGTTTCCGCATCGACGCCCGCCGCCCCGAAGTCTCACGCGCCATCATCGAGGACCGCGACGCCCATCGCCAGTGGCTCCGCCGCAAGGGCGAGGAGCTTTCGCCCGCGGTGACGCTGGCCGAGGTCGGCACCAACGCCGTCACCCTCTCCACCCCATACGGCCTCTATTCGCTCCGCATCTCGCGCCGCGAAGAAGGGCAGGGGAGGGCGGCATCCGGCGCGGGGCGCCTGCCCGACGCGCCTGCGCCGCAGCAGCTGGGCGCGGACGCCGCGTCGCGCCTAGCCGGACACGAGACTTCCCCGGGCACCTGGACTTTCTCCCGCAACGACATCATGGCTTACTACGACGAAGTCCGCAGCCGCCCCGAGCGCCTGGAGGCCGTCTTCGACACCCTCGCGCCGATATGGTACACCGACGAAGCCGACGGCAAGCAGAAAATCGAAGGCTACCGCGTGGAGCCTTGCGGCGAGGAGGCTTTCTTCTCGGCCGTCGGCTTCCGCGAGGGCGACATCGTCCGCGAGGTGAACGGCATCCGCATGGACAACCGCTACGCGGCCGAGGAGCTGATACGCCGCTTCGCCGCAAACGACCTTGACTTTGCCCACATCAAGATGGAGCGTGGCGGCGAGGAAATAATCCAGACCTACTTCGTTGAGTAGGGCAGGGGAAGTTTACTCGGAGGTGATCACGGCCAGGAACCGCGCAGGCTTGCCAGACGCGGAGCGGATGCCGTGGAGCTTGGTGGCGTCGAAATAGACGCTGTCGCCTTCGTTCAAGATGATGCTGTGGCCGTCGATGACCATCTCGATGCTGCCTTCGAGGACGCGGTCGAACTCCTCGCCTGGGTGCGAGTTCATGTGGAGGCCGCCGCCGTTGGCGCCAGGCGCCACCGTCACGATGTAGGGCATGACCTTTGCGCCGGCGAATGCGGCGTTGAGGCTCTCGTAGTGGTAGGCGGCGTTGCGCTCGACAATCGGGCCCTTGCCCTTGCGGGTCACGGCGAAGAGCTTGGTGTGCGAGTTGATGCCGGTGAAGATGGCAAATGGGTCGGCCTCGAACATCGCCGCCAGCTGCGGGATGTCGCCGAGGGGGATGTCCTTCGTGCCGGCCTCGTAGGCCTTGTAGGTTTCGACGTCGATGCCGAGGCCCTTTGCGACCTCCTCGACTGACATACCCGCCGCGTCACGCGCGCCGGCGATGCGCTGAGCAATATCTTCTCTGCTAATCATAAGAAGATTATATCAAAGATTTGTTTTTTCGTTGAACGCCAAAACGAATTGCGACACGGCAAAAAGTTGCCACACACGGAGACACAGAGGCACAGAGGGCGCTACCGCGCCGATGCAGGGAAGCTAGCGCGCCTCCTCGCTACGCGAGCCTTCGGCCTCGATGCCGTCGCATTGGTGCAAGCGCCATGCGTCCGCATCAATGCCGTGTGGCTTCGCCACGGCGCGCTAGATTGGGAACCGCCTCCGGCGGATTGGAAAGCCTCCCAACTTCCCAACCTCCAAGGCGCGCCAGCGCCAAACCTCCAAACTTCTAAACTTCCAAAGCGCGAAGCGCTAAACCTCCAAGGCGCTTGCGCCAAACCTCCAAGGCGCGCCAGCGCCAAACCTCCAAGGCGCGCCAGCGCCAAACTTCTCAACTTCTCAACTTTTCAACTTTTCAACGCTTATTCTTCCGTCATCGCCGGGATCTCGAGATACTGCGCCGTCGCGAGGGCTATTTCCGCGAAGACCGGCGCGGCCGAGACGCCGCCGTCATGGCTCTTCCCGGGCTTCGTCGGGTTGTCAAGCAGCACCAGCACGGCGAATTCGGGGGCGTCGGCGGGGAGGAAGCCGATGAAGGACGCCCAGTGGTTGTGGTCGTAGTAGCCGCCGCCTGGCTTGATGATTTGCGCGGTGCCAGTCTTCCCTGCGGCCTCGTATCCCACGACGCGTGCGCGCCGTGCCGTGCCGCCGGGCTTCACTACGCCCTTGAGCATCTCGCGCATCTGCTCGGCCGTCTTCGGCGAGATGGGGGTGTCGAGGACTTGGGGAACGGTTTTCTGGACTTCCTCGCCATCTGCGGCAATGATCTTCCGCATGATGTAAGGCCGCATGCGCCGTCCGCCGTTCGCTATCGTCGCGTAGGCGTTGACCATTTGGATGGGAGTCACCGAGATGCCCTGGCCAATCGCTATGCGCGTCGGCCTGATCATCTCCCATTTCTCCGATGGAATCAGCGTGCCGATGGCCTCGCCCGGAAGGTCGATGCCGGTGCGAGAACCGAAGCCGAAGGCGCGCAGGTAGCGCTCGAAGCGCTTGTTCCCCAGGTCGAGCGCGACCTTTGCCGCGCCGATGTTGCTCGACTTCGCGATGATCGTCCGCACGTCGATTACGCCGTGCACGTGGTCGCCGAGGGGCTTCCCGCTGCCGTAGTGCCACGGGCCGTGGCCGACGTCGTAGGTGCTGTCCGGCGTGATGATGCCCTCGTTCAGTGCCGATGCAACGGTGAAGGCCTTCATCGTTGAACCGGGGTCGTATTGGTCGGAAATGGTCCTGTTGCGCTTGGCGAGGTCGCTGGTTTTGGACCAGTTCTCTGGCTCGTAATCGGGGAGGCTGACCATGGCCAGTATCTCGCCGGTATCGACCTTTTCGACAATGACGCGGCCGCCATCCGCGTTCCACTCCTCTATCGCCGCCTGCAAGGCGTCGTAGGCGATGCGCTGGATGTTCTGGTCGATTGTCAGATACACCGAAGAGCCGTTGATGGCCTCGACTGTGCTGCGGCGCCGCTCGCGGATTTCATTCCCGTTTCCTGCGCGTTCGCCGGCGACGAAGCCGTCTGCGCCGCGAAGCTTGCTGTCGTAGCGCTGTTCGACGCCGCCGCCCTGCCCGGTTGGCGTGGGGCCCGTTGCGATGCCAAGGATGTGCACCAGCCTCCGCCCTTGCGGGTAGAAGCGGCGGTGGACCGCGTCGATGCCTACGTTGCCCACATAGAGGTTCTTGTTCGTCCTGAGGTCGATGGCGGAGGGATCCCATGTCACGCCCTGCACTACATAGCGGTTGGTGCGCACCCTCCCGTCGTCATAATGTGTGATGTTGGTCGTCACGAGGTCATGCCAGATGTCGCCGAAAGGCCGCCCGGTGAGATGCTCTATCCTTTTGCATGTGGCGACCGGGTCGGGTGGTGGCTTGTCCTTGGCGGGCTTTTTGCTGTCCGCGCAGGGGTCGAGGAATATCTTCCATCCGGCTTCGTTGACGGCTATGGGGTTGCCGCCGCGGTCGTAGATCACGCCGCGCATGGCCTTGATGTCCTGCTTGTATCGGATGTTGTTGTGCTTGCTGGGGCCAACTTTGCCTGAATGGAGGACGTAGAGCCGCCAGCAGAGGAATCCGAACCAGAGGGTAAGGCCGATAGGAATTAGGTAGAAGCGGATGAACCGGTCAATTCTTCGGACGCTTTCCATTTGTCGCTACCTCCGTTGGCACGCTGTCAAAGCGATCAGGCATGCGCCGGTCGTTCAGATTGACAATGCGCTCGCCGCCCGCAAGGGACATGTGCAGTCCATTGCGCGCCAGCGCCGCGTCCAGCTGGTCCGGGCGCGTGCATTCGTCCGCCCACTTCTTCTCCGCCCTCGTCCGCTCTGCGCGAATGACGTTGAGCTGATGTTCCAGCTTGACGATTTCCTGCCCTGTCTTGGCGATAGTAGCCTTGATGGAAAGCGATGTCATTGCGCCCATGACCATCACCAGCGCCAGCGTGGCGAAGAAAGCCACAAGCCTGTGATTCATGGGTGTCGTCCGTGCGTATCTCCGTCTATTCTGCCTCATTTCGTTCTCCTAAATTGAAAGTTCCTAAATTGAAGTTCCCAAATCCTAACCACTAACTCCTAACCACTAACTCCTAACCACTAACCACTAACTACTAACCACTAACTCCTAACTTTTCAACCTTTCAACTTTTCAACCTTTCAACCTTTCAACCTTTCAACTTCCCAACTCCCAACTCCCAACTCTTTCCACCGCCCTCAGCTTTGCGCTTCTGGCGCGCGGGTTGGCCGAAATCTCCTCGTCAGTCGGCGTAACGGCGTGGCGGTCGAGCTTCCTCACGCGAGGCTCCACGCCCTGCCATTCCGCGCCGCCCTGCTGGAGTGAGACGTTTTTCCCCGCGTGGGCGGCGATAATCTGCTTCACCAGTCGGTCGGTGACGCTCTCGAAGGTAATCACTGCGAGACGCCCGCCAACGTTGAGCCGGGGGAGGATCGCGTCGATGGCCATGCCAAGGGACTCGACCTCGTGGTTCACACGCATGCGCAGCGCCTGGAAGACTCGCGTTGCAGGGTGGCGGCGGCGCGCGTGCGCCGCCGGGCCAAGCGCGCCCTCGACGATGTCGGCGAGTTGCTTGGTCATCACGATTGGCTCCTTGTCGCGCTGCGCCACGATTGCGGCCGCGATCTGGCGTGAGCAAGGCTCCTCGCCGAGTTCGCGGAAAAGCCGCTCCAGCTCTGCGGGGCTGTATGTGGCCACGATGTCCGCCGCCGTCTCGCCGTGCGACTGGTCCATGCGCATGTCGAGCGGGCCGTCGTGCATGAAGCTGAAGCCGCGGTCCGCGTCGTCGAGCTGCTCCGACGACACGCCGGTGTCGATCACCGCGCCGTCAAAGGAGTCGAAGCCCAGCTCATGGCACTTCTCGCCGATGTGCGCATGGTTGCAGTGCGCGTAGGCTACGGTGGTGGGGAAGCGGTTGAGGTTGCCCATGGCGCGGATGAGCGCGTCGGAGTCGCGGTCGATTGCGAGCAGGCGGCAGTTGCGTCCGCTGCGGCGCAGGATCTCGGCGCTGTGGCCGCCGTCGCCAAGCGTGCAGTCGAGGTATGTGCCGCCGGGCCGCACGTTCATGCGGTCAACGGTCTCCTTTAGCATTACGGGCTGGTGCATTTTTTTCCTCGTTCCTTTCCCGTGTCTGCTAGAAGTTGATGGTCCTCGCGCTCTGTGTCAGGCGGTCGAAGGCCTCGTTGAGCGACGGCTCGTTGCCGGCAGCCCAGACCTGGAGCCTGTTCACAGCGCCCACGATCACTACATCGCGCGCCACGCCGATGTGCTCGAGCAGCGCGTCGCTGATCCTTATGCGCCCCTGCACGTCAACATCGAGAGTCTCGGAGACGCGGCCGATGAGGGTCACGAAATCGGCGGAAGCCTCGTCGGTGAGCGCGGCCTTGTTCAGCTCGTCGAGGCGCATCTCGAAAGCCTCCGGGCTGAAAACCTCAAGGCACTTGCGCCCGCTCAGACTGGGCATGACGTAAACGATGTCCGGCATTCCCATGCGCGAGCGCAGCACAGCCGGAATAGTCACTCTGCGCTTGGGGTCAAGCCTGTGCGGATAGGAGCCGAGAAGGGATCCGACCTTCACAGAGGCCTTCCCTTCATCGACAACTTTTCCTGACACTTCGTGACTTTTCATGCCACTATTCAACACTTTTTGACACCTTTTGTCAAGAAAATTTTTTTTCGGGGCAAAAATTTTTTTTCGACTCGGGAAAAATTTCCTTCCGCCTTAACCTGAACTTTGCCGAAAATATAAAAATTTATATTTTATACCGCATATACAAATTAACAGTAAAATATTTCTTTGAAAAACCTTGACGCCGCCACGATTATTTGGGATAATGGTTGCACGAAAACAGGGAATTTTGTTGCCGCATGAGGCAATGAATCACAAATGAAGAGCTTGGAGACATGAGGACCATGGCCATGAACTACACACTTGAAAGTCTTGAAGTCGATGGCAACCCGTCGGTGATTTTCCGGGGGATTGTCGGAAGCCGCGCATACGGGACGGCGAACGCGAACAGCGACACCGACATTCGCGGCATCTTCGTCGTGCCGTCTGCAGAATATGTGCGTCTGGCACCTCCGCCCAAGCAGGTTTCGGACACCCGGAACGACCGGACCTACTACTCGCTGCTCCGCTTCTGCGAGCTGATGGCCGAGGCAAACCCGACGACGATGGAAATGCTCTTCCTGCCAGAGGACTGCATCATCGCGTCCACGCCTGCCTTCAGGATCCTCGCCGAAAACAGGCGCCTCTTCGTCACCCAGCGCGCAATCGACAGCCATACCGGATATGCCGTGAGCCAGATGAAGAAGGCCCGAGGTGCGAACAAGCGCGTCTGGAACCCCTGGCCTGAAGAGCCGCCAAAGCCGGAGGACTACTGCCTCTTCGTCGGCGATGCGCGAAAGCCGCCAGTCTCCCTTGCCGAAAGCGGAGTCAATCTCGCCACATGCAAGGCCGCCTCCATGGCGGGCGGAACATCGTCGGACATGTTCTTCATCTATGACTTCGGCAGCCCCACGGGCGGCGTATTCCGCAGCGGTGCGCCTGTGTGCGAGTCTGTGCCGAGGGAGGATGCGTGGCGCCGCATTGGCATCCTCGTCTTCAGCCGCAACGCCTTCGAGAGCGCCAAGCGCCAGCACCGCCAATACTGGGACTGGCGCCGCAACCGCAACGAGGCGCGGTGGACGCAGCAGGAGCTTGGCGAAATGGACTACGACGCCAAGAACATGATGCACCTCATGCGCCTGCTTTACTCCGGCGAGAGCATCGTGCGCACCGGCGAACCGATGGTGAGGTTTTCTGGCGAACGGCTTGAACGCCTTCTCGCCATCAGGCGCGGCGAGTGGGCGTTCGACGATATCATGGCCGAAGCGACTGCCGTCCAGGCCAGCATAGAGGCCGGGCGCGGCCGCCTGCCCCCGGAGTGCGACAGGGAAAAGGTCGATAAACTTATTGAAGCAGTAATGGAGGAGGCGTGTGTGGCATGAACCCAAACGACAAGGAAAGAATAGTCAAGGCGCTTGCGGAAATGGAGACGCGGCATGGCTGCCGCATTTTGTTCACCGTCGAAAGCGGCAGCCGTGCCTAGGGCTTCGCCTCGCCTGACAGCGACTACGACGTGCGCGGTGTCTTCGTCCGCCCGCTGGACTGGTATCTCCAGCTTAGGGATGACTTGCCAGATACAGTCGTGGAGAGCCTTCCGGGCGACCTTGACGTTTCGCTTTGGGACGTCAAAAAAGCGCTTGTGCAACTGTCGAAGTCGAACGCCTCATTTCTCGAATGGCTCGGAAGCCCGATCATATACAGGGACGCCGGCCTTATCGCCACTTTGAATGAGGCGAAGGTCCGGTGTTTCAACCCTGCCCATGTCGCCTATCACTACGCTTCGATGTTTCGCAAGGCCATGGAGGCGCGAGGCCCGGACGGCTCCCTGCGCATCAAGAAGCTCTGTTACGCGCTCCGGGCCAGACTGTGCCTTCGATACGTGATGGCTTTTGAGAAGATGCCGCCAACGCCCTTTGCCTCCGTTCTTGAAGGCGTGGAGCTGAGCGCAAGCGAACGCGAGGCAATCAATGATGTCCTTGCAAGGAAGGAGCACGCGCTGGAATCGGACACCGTTGCGCCGGACGCGCGGCTGGAGGGCTTGCTAGCGGACAGATACGACATGATTGCGTCGCATCCTTGGCGCAGGCAACCGGCAACGGAAACTGCCATCAGCCAGCTTGACGCCCTTTTCCGCTCATGCGTCAAATCGGCTACGCCACCTGGGCAGTAGACACCAAATTGCAACCATAGGGCAGCAACCGCGTTTGGGAGAAAGCCAAAATGATTTGCAAGTTCTTCCTTTTCAAATCGAACGGCCTGGAGGCTAAAGGGTTCTCAACGAAAAACCGTCTTTGCTTCAATCGGCCAAAGTCGGATTTCGATTTTACCTGGCCTGCTAGAGACATGCTTGCGGATTGCGCCGATTTCAACTCTGGCTGGTGCGTCTCCACCGTTGAAAGCGCACTCTGGGCGCTCAACACAACCGGCACATTCGAGGACGCCCTCATCGCGGCCGTGAACCTTGGCGGAGACGCGGACTCCATCGGCGCCGTCTGCGGGCAACTCGCCGGAGCGAAGTACGGACTCTCGGCAATACCGGAGCGGTGGCTGCACGCCATCAAGGATCATGGCCGCGTCGATGCTCTCTTCCAGAAATTCCTCGCCGCGCTGGGAATAGAAAATATATAAAATTATATTTTATACCAAATACACAAATTCGCAGTAAAATATTTCTTTGAAAAACATTGACGCAGCCATGATTATTTGGAATAATGGTTGCACATTACGGAAGGTGGAAATGGTAACAAGGATCGATGTCGTATGAAGGTAATGGCCATATCGGATTTGCATGGGCGGATGGAGGGGCTTGATCCTGGAGATGCCGAGCTCGTTCTCATAGCTGGAGACTTCGCGCCGCTGGAGGGCTGGAGTTATGTCGATTTATGCAATCAGGTGTCATGGGTGCGAAATCGCTTTTGCAAATGGTGCGCGGCGCATCCAAGTGTCCAGTTCCGCATCATCCCCGGCAACCATGATCTCTTCGCGCAATGGCCAGAGGTGCGCGCAAAGGTGAGCTGGCCGGACAACACCCGGATGCTAATCGACGAGGAGGATGAGGTCGGCGGTCTACGTCTGTATGGCACGCCATGGGTTCCGCGCATCAATGCCCATTGGGCGTTTGAGGAGGTGGCGTCTGGACAACTTGCCGAAAAGTTTTCCGCCATACCTGGTGGCCTCGATGTGCTACTAACCCACACGCCACCCCGTATCCGGCATCGCAAGGTTGATGTTTCGATGGCCTGGAACTCGCCTCACTTTGGAAGCGAAGAGCTGACGAGAGAAATCGCCAAGAAGCATCCACGCTTCGTCTTTTGCGGACACATCCACACGGGCGACCATGCGCCTGTCGTCATTGACCACGGCGAATCGCAAACGTCAATCTACAACGTCTCGCGCCTCAACGAAGACTACGAAATCGCCTACGACCCTCTGCGTTTGGAGATATGAGGGCGAAGATAGGAGGGGTCTCCATGTCGCCCAATCTCCTTGCATGCAGCCAAGCGGGCTAGGCGACCCCGTTCGTCAAATAATGGACACCAAACATAATGCCGAAGAGAAGAGTCTTTGTCTTTCTTTTTCCAAATTATAGACTCGCAGTGTCCAAAATCCAGACAATTTGTGCAGCCTTGGCTGCACAAATCTGGAATGTTGATTTTGTCCAGCCGCGGCTGGACAATTGCCCATTTGGTTAAAAGTCCAGCCATGACTGGACAAATAGAGGGAAAGATTCGATACGCAGTGCGTATCAAATCAACTCCGTGTGGGGGAGGTCGACCGACCCCAACCATCACGCCAAGGATTCGGGAAGATTCGCTCATTTGATGGGGAAAGGCACCATGAACGAAACCCTAGAGATACGGTTGCGCAACCATAACACTATTAATTAAACAAGGCTCCGCTGAAACACCATCGCGCCTATGTAGCATATGGTATATTCAAACAATATATGATGGTTTGAAAAAACCATTTGACGAAAATCGCGGGACTTGATATAATGTTTCTTGAAAATGGATAGTGTGTCGATGAGCAACCTTGTTGATTTAATTATGGAGATGGTGCCTCTGCCTCGTGGCGCGATGCGCACGGGGGATGTCGCCTACATGTGCGCCGAAGTGGCATACGTGCTGTCGAAGATGGACGACAGGTTCATTTCACGCGAGGCGGACTTCATCGACTTTTTGAACACGATTGACTGCTCGCTCGAATTGCGCGCCGACTTGATGCGTGATGTCGTACCGTTGTGGCCAAGGATTTCGCGTGTCCAGGGCAGGCATAGCAAAGCGGAATGTGAGGAGGCCATAGCCGAATGTGCGCGGCGCAGCGACCTTGAAAACGCCAATGTTCCAGACTCTCTCATCCCCCTTGTCGTCAAGGTCCTCTCTTCGGAACCAGGTGGCATCATGGCCGACATCGCCTGCGGCCGCGGACTCGTCCTCGCCAAGGCGTTGTCAGAGGATTCGGATTTGAAAGGCGAGGGCGTCGATATCGTCCCGCGCACCGCCAATTTCGCCGAGATGCTTGTCTTGCCCTATGGAACACGGTGCGGCATCTACTGTAAGTCGGCCTTTGATTTCATAGCGGACCACATGTGGAAATACGACAAGGTGTTCTGCTTCCCCCCAATGGGCTTGCGGGCCGATCGCGATTCTCGGTGGGAGGAGTTCCAACGCATGCTCCCCAGCGCATTCGAGAATGTTGGGGCCGGCTGCCGAAGCGAACTTCTTTTCACGCTGGCGACTGTCGCCGCCATGAAGGAAGACGGACGGGCGGTCGTTCTCCTCCCCGAGGGGGCGTTGTCCAACCAGATGCGCAGCGCTGTGGCGGCAAGGGAATATCTGCTTGAGAGCGGCTATCTCGACTGCGTTGTTTCACTTCCAGACAGGCTGATGGAGCGGACGCAGATAGGACTCTCGCTCCTGATCCTGTCTCGCCAAGAGGGGCGCCGGGCGGTCACAATGATTGACGCGTCCGAACTCGGCGAGCGCGGGCGGCGCTTCAACACGATATCCAAGGCGACCGTCGAGAAGATCGTGAACGCCGTCTATGGGTTCGCGAACGACGAGAGCTGGACGCGCGAACACTGCAAGCTGGTATCCTGCGTGGAGATGCGCGAAAGCGGGTATAACTTTTCCGTGCGCCACTATTTCGAGAAGGCGGCTGTCCCGACGTTTGCAAACGCGGTTCGGTTCGGCGACGTGCTGGAGGGCATCGACCGCGGGGCCAATGTCGCCTCCGACGACATGGACGACCTCGTGGCGTCAGGCAAGGGCGCCTGCTACTATCTCTCCCCCGGCCATATTGACAACGGCATCATCTCCGACGATCTTCCCGAGATGCGCGAACTGCCGCCAAAGACGCCGCCACTTCAAGCCGGCGACCTGATTCTCATGCGCACAGGCGCGACCTCGAAAATCGCCGTCTATGAGGATGTCTTTGACAAGCCGGTTGTCCTGAGTGCGAACCTATTTGTCTGCCGCTTGAAGAGGGACATGATCGACCCCTGGTTTCTGAAGGCCTTTCTGGAAAGCGCGGAGGGCAAATCCCTTATCGCGTCAATCGCAATCGGCGCGGTGATCAAGTCAATCTCGATCAAGAGCCTTTCCGACATGCGCATTCCCCTTCCGCCGATGAAGCGGCAGAGGAAAATCGCCGCCGCGTTCAAGTCCAAGTTCGACCGTCTTCGGACGCTTAAGCGGGAAGTGGCGAAAGTTGAGAAGGAAATGAGTGCGGAAGGCGGAGTGTGGAGTGTGGAGTGGAGTGCGGAAGGCGGAGTGCGGAAGGCGGAGTGCGGAAGGCGGAGTGCGGAGTTGATTGTGGAGGATAATGATGACCGTTAATGTAACAAAGGACAAAAGCAAGCGATTTGCACTTCGGATAATTCGCTTGTACAAATGGCTAACATCCGAAAAGAAGGAGTTTGTCTTGGCGAAGCAACTCTTGCGGAGCGGAACAAGCATTGGTGCCAACGCAAGGGAGGCGGAACGGGGGCAAAGTAAGCAGGACTTTTACGCGAAATACAATATTGCCCTCAAGGAGGCTGATGAAACCGCATATTGGCTTGAATTGCTGTACGAGAGCGGCGATCTTACAGAAGACGAGTTCAATTCAATCTATTCAGATTGCGAAGAGTTGATCCGTCTCCTTGTCTCGATAACAAAAACGCAGAGGAGGTCAAAATGACAGTTCCTCCCTCCGCCCTCACCACTCCGCACTCCGCCCTCATCACTCCTCCCTCCGCCCTCACCACTCCTCCCTCCGCCAGTGACCTCTACAACTTCATCTACAGGGCCTGCGACTACCTGCGTGGTCCGGTCGGCCATGAGAGCTTCAAGGACTACATCACGCCGCTTCTCTACTACAAGCGCCTGAGCGATACATGGGACGAGGAATACCAGTCCGCGCTTGAGGAGTCCTCCGGCGACGAGGAATACGCCCGCCTTCCGGAGCAGCACCGCTTCGTCATCCCGGAGGGCTGCCACTGGGAGGATGTCCGCCAGCGCGATGAGAATCTCGGCGCTGCAATCATCGAGGCGCTTCACCTCATCGAACAGGCCAACCCCGACACGCTCTACGGCGTGCTGAGCGCCTTCTCCACTGCGAACTTCACAGACAAAAGCATCGTCGGCGACGAACGCTTCCGCAACCTGATTGAGCACCTTTCCAAGCGCAGGCTCGGGAACAGGGACTACCCCGCAGACCTGATGGGCGACGCCTACGAATTCCTTCTCAAGAAGTTCGCCGACGAATCGAAGGCGAAGGCCGGCGAATTCTACACCCCGCGGCCAGTGGTCCGGCTGCTCGTCCGTATCCTAGACCCCCAGCCCGGCGAACGCGTCTATGACCCCGCGTGCGGATCCGGTGGCATGCTGATAGAGGCCGTCCGCCACATGCGCAACTCGAAACTGTGCTTCGGGCGCATCTTCGGCCAGGAGCAGAATCCGATGAACGCCGCCATCGCGAAGATGAACCTCTTCCTCCACGGCGCGTCCGACTTCTGCATCATGCAGGGCGACACGCTGCGCAACCCGAAGATACTGCAGGGCGGCGGGCTCGCGACTTTCGACTGCGTCATCGCGAATCCCCCGTTCTCCCTCGACCGCTGGGGCGCGGAGATGTGGCAGACCGACGCCTACGGGCGCAACATCATGGGAACCCCGCCCGCGACGAACGGCGACTATGCGTGGATTCAGCACATGGTGAAGTCGATGCGGCCGGGGCGCGGCCGCATGGCCGTCGTGCTGCCGCAGGGAGTTCTCTTCCGTGGCGGCGCCGAAGGGCAGATTCGCCGCCAGTTGGTCGAAAACGGATTCGTCGAGGCCGTGGTCACGCTTGGCGACAAGATCTTCTACGGCACTGGCCTTTCCCCCTGCTTCCTGGTCCTTCGCTGGGTGAGGCCGCGCGGACGCGAGCGCAAGGTCATCATGATTGACGGGTCGAAGATACTCACCCGTCAGCGCGCGCAGAACGTCCTGTCCGACGACGATGTCGATAGGCTCTACAAGCTTTACGCCGACTACAGGGATGTCGAGGACTTCGCCAAGGTCGTGACGACGGACGACATCGCGGCAAAGGGCTACGACCTCTCGGTCAACAAGTATGTGAAGTACCACGAGGAGAAGTCCCGCAGCTATGACGAGGTCAAGTCCGATTTCGACGCCACGCTGGAAGAAGTGAAATCGGCTACGGCGAAGTTCCGTTCGCTGCTGGAGAGTGGAGGTCTTCTGAAATGACGCTTGACGAACTCAAATCCTCGCTCTGGGGCGCGGCGGTTTTGCTCCGCGGCAAGATCAACGCGACCGGCTACAAGGAATACGTCTTCCCGCTCGTCTTCTTCAAGCGCATCAGCGACGTCCACATGGAGGAGTTCGAGGCGCGCAAGGCGGAAGGCGGAATTGAATACGCCAAGTGCTGCGACTACACCTTCGCGATTCCCGAAGGCTGCCTCTGGGAGGATGTCCGGCAGATCACGGAGAACGTCGGGCAGGCCCTCGTCACGGCATGGACGCGCATCGAGCAGGAGAACCCCAGCCGCGTCGTCGGCAACCGCGAGGTCGAAGGGCTTCGCGGCATCTTCGGCAAGCGTGACCACTGGACGAACAAGACCCTTCTCACGGACGAGACGCTTTCCGAGCTGATAGAGCACTTTTCGAAGATCGACCTTTCACTGGCGAACTGCCCGGCGGACGAGATGGGCCAGGCATACGAATACCTCGTCGGGAAGTTCGCGGACGACGCGGGCAACACTGCCCAGGAGTTCTACACGAACCGCACCGTCGTCGAGCTTATGGCCGAGATGCTCGAACCAAAGGCCGGCGAATCGATCTACGACCCCACCTGCGGCACCGGCGGCATGCTGATCTCCTGCATCGCCCGGTGCAAGGCCCGGGAGGAAAACTGGCGCGAAATCAAGGCCTACGGCCAGGAGCAGAATGCGCTCACTTCGTCCGTCGCCCGCATGAACCTCTTCCTGCACGGCGTCGAGGAGTTCAGTATCGTTAACGCCGACACGCTTGCCCGGCCCGGCTTCCTCAACGCGGGCCAGCTCCAGACTTTCGATGTGGTCCTCGCCAATCCGCCCTACTCGATCAAGCAGTGGAACCGCGAACTCTTCGCAAACGACCCCTACGGCCGCAACTTCCTCGGGCTTCCGCCACAGGGCCGCGCCGACTACGCCTTCATTCAGCACATCCTGAAGTCGATGAACCCCAAGACCGGCCGTTGCGCCATCCTCCTTCCGCACGGGGTCCTGTTCCGCGAGGAGGAGAAGCACATCCGCAAGGCCCTAATCGAGAGCGATCTTGTCGAGGCGGTGATTGGCCTCGCGCCGAACCTCTTCTACAATTCGCCGATGGAGGCCTGCGTGATGGTCTGCCGTTCGCGCAAGCCGGCTCAGGCGAAAGGGCGCATCCTCTTCATCAACGCCGTCGGCGAAGTGACGCGCAAGAACGCCGAGTCCAAACTCGAGGCCCGTCACATCGAGACGATACTCAAGGCCTACCGCGAGCGCACAAACGACGGCATCTTCGCGTATGACGCCACGAATGATGAAATTGCCGCCAGGGACTGGTCGCTCGCGATTTCGCTCTACGCGCACCGGAAACAGGAGCGGGACGATGCGGGCGGAGCGCGGAGTTTGAAGGAGGCGCTCGGCGCCTACGCGCAATCCGCCACCGATGCGGAGGCCTCGCTCGCAAGCCTTCAGGCGGCGGTTGCCGGGCGTGCTGCCACAGCTGCTCCCAAGGCGGCACGGTCGTTCCGTCAGGCGTCAAATTTGCCGCAGTGCACTGATTGCATGCGGAAGGTGAAGTTTGATGACATCGCCATCAACAGCATCGCCAAGAAAAAGCCCACCGAGGCGGATGCCGCCCATTACATCGGCCTTGAACACATTGATCCAGGTTCGTTTGTGGTCTCCCGTTGGGGCGGCGATGTGGCTCCCATCGGCGACAAGCTGGTCATGAAGAAAGGCGATCTGCTCTTTGGCAAGCGCCGCGCCTATCAGCGCAAAGTCGCGATTGCTCCGTTTGACGGCATTTTCTCCGCGCATGGCATGGTCTTGCGCCCTAAGAAGGATGTCATCGACGAGAGATATTTCCCTTTCTTCATCGCCTCTGACCAATTCATGGACACGGCGGTCAGGATTTCTGTCGGTGGGTTGTCGCCAACGATCAATTGGAAAACACTTAGGGAATGTGAATTCGCCCTTCCCCCTCTCGACCGCCAGCGCGAACTTGCGGAGCTTCTGTGGGCGGCGAACGACCTCAAGGAAGCCTACAAGAAGGCCATTGCCGCCACCGATGAAATGCTCAAGGCGAAGTTCAGTGAGATGTTTGAGGATTCGGGTGGTGATGGCTCACGCCGAGACGCAAAGAAACAGAAGGTGGGACTTTTGGAGATTGGGTCGTGCCGAAACGGTCTCAATTATAGCCCCGCCGAATCTCAGAATAGAATATTGTGCGTTGGTGTTGCGGATTTTGGGGATAGAAGTGTGCTCCATGATTTTTCTTCCGTGGAGACAGTCCCTATTAATGAAAAACCGAGTCCCGACTGTCTGTTACGCGATAAAGATTTTCTGTTAGTTCGATCAAATGGAAACAAAGCATTGGTCGGTCGGTGCATGATGGTAATGCCGCAGCAAGAAAATGCCTCATTTAGTGGTTTCTGCATAAGATATAGACTCACTGACAAACGGGTATTACATGAATGGCTTCTTTATTTCTTGAGAAGTGATTGAGTTAGGGAGAGGCTTCAAGGCAGAGGGGGCAATGGTAGCATTAACAACTTAAATCAACAAACTCTTGCCAATATTAATTTCGCTATTCCGCCGCGTCCCCTCCAGCGCGAGTTTGTGGCGATTGCGGAGAAGGCGGATGCGGCGAAGGCCTCGCTGCGGAAATCCATCTCCGCCCTTGACCAAGTGATGAAAGGACTGATCAATGAGTGAAGGAGACTATATGACTGAAGATGAAAAATGGCTCCGAATGGGGGATTTAATTGGACGAAAATCATCGGGGTGCGTCTGGGTGCCGATTTGGGGATATGTAGAAGAGCAATATCCGGGAAATGACGTGCCTCGCCGATATGACGAATGTCGAATATATAATTCGCTTCTTGTATCTGCTGAAAAGAAAAAAGAAGCAATGCGTCTCTCATTGTCGGATTTGCATCCTAAAATTGATCGGTATGCGGTGATCGGAACGGATCCGTATTTTTCCGCGCACGCAGAACGAAATGGATATGACACGGTATTGGGTACATATCTCGTTGTTCAACGATGCTATGTTGATCAAGGCGATTATTGTGTCAACATTGACCAAGATTTACTACTTGATCTTCGACTGAAGCACGAAGGAGATAAATGGGTACGGCCATGTGAGGCCCATCGTGAAGTTATTCGAGCTTCGCGAGATGGGGAAGGACGCGTGAATCTGATTGAAATCAAGGCTGAGTATCTAAAAGACTGGCTTTGCGTACGTAAGCAAGGCCTTGTCTTAGTGTGTAATCTAGAGCGCAGAACTTTGAGCCTTGACGGGAGTGAGATTATTTCTAAGCCTGAAAAGAAGCGGATATGCGGTGGGAATTTTGAAGCGTGGAATTATGGATGCGATGAAGATGGCAATGGAATATTGGGTGATTGGACCATTGAAAGATGTGGCTTTGAGGATATTGACACCGACGAGGACGTTCCAGTGTTTGATGCCCTAAACGACAACAGGAAGATGGTTACGTCAAGACAGGTCATTGAGTCCCCAAAAATAGTTAATCGCATGAGCATGTCGCGCTTTACGCGAACTGAATGGATGTCGCCGGCAAAGCGGCAGCGACGCATGCCATTCGATAAAGACGGAGAACTGGCTTTTATTTGCGAAGCTGATGGGCGGAAAAAGAAGGGGAAGGCTTTGTCGTTCCCGCCACGGTACCTTTGGTTCAACAATGCTGTTTTGCAGTATATTTTGAACATGCGATGTGGATGGGTCAAGTGGCTCACTCAAGAAACAGGGCTAATTGGGTTTGATGGTGGAGTCGGAATTCATTTTGGCGTTAATAGGATGGGACTGGTAAATGTTTTCGCCAAAGATATCGTAGAAATGGTCTGGTGGCAACAAGAAATCTGGAAGTCGCACAATGTGTCTCCAGACGGAGGCGTGTGTACGGAACTTACAGATGCACAACAGCGTTGTCAGCCAGCTCGGACATATGCGCCAGAGAACTTGTTACGCATCGCGTTCGATCAGGTCGTTTCTGCATATGCTTGCTTCTCGAAAGGCGATCAATTCTTTCTCTCGTTTGACTCAATTAGTGAGGTTGGTAATTCAATTCAACGCTTCAATGTTCAGACAAAAGACGATGTCTTGTGGCTGGCCAAGCAAATTGCTCGATTAATTATTGAGACGCTCAATCAAAAATCATTCCGAAAGTTTGCCAAAGTTAAAGCAGATGAAAAACTCGGGTCGTTGAAGTTATTGGAGCGAGTGCTTGCGGGATGTGTGGATGAACAACGGGCGTACAATCTTATGAGTCCATTGCATGCAATTTATACCTTGAGAAATTCGGATTCTCATATTCCAGGGAACGATATAGAGGATGCGTTTGGCACACTGGGCATAGCTCCGGAAGGACAATTAATCCGGCAAGGTGGTCGCATGATTTTTGTCGCTGCAAAGGCGTTGCATGAGATCGCAAAGGTTTTTATGGATGCGTTCGAGCAGTCTTCGCCATCCTCTACCAGGTAATGAAAGGATTGGTCACGTAATGAAGGTGTTGATCAATGAACAAGGCTATACTTCAACAAGGGGAGTTCTGAAATGGGAAGATTAAACTGGTCAGGATTTGATGGGGCGGAATTTGAGTCCCTTGTTCATTCAATCCTTTTCTTTGACAAGCCCGATGTCATTCTATTCGGCCGCCCAGGCAAGGATAGCGGGCAAGACGCCATCAGCGGTGATGGCACACATGTTTATCAGGCGAAATATGGACGCACATTGACAATAGATGCCGCCATATCGTTGAGCAAAAAAGAACTTAATAAAATAGGAGAATACCGTAGCCCAGGGAATCCAAATTATGAATTCTGGTCAGAGGTGACCCACTGGACACTTGTTGCTAATTTTGAACAGAATCGCCGTAATGCTGAAAAGTGGAAGAGAGAAATTGTTGAGAACTATTCCAAATTGAATCTTGAACTAGACTATTGGGATGCTGCGCAACTTGAATCATTATTGCTCAAGTATCCCGATGTTGAGCAGGCTTATTTTTCAGGGCGGAATCGGTCTTTTGTCGGATTGTGGGAAGCTCGTCGCTTTGTTGAAAAAGGAATATATGGCGAATACTTTTTCGGCACGAAGGCATTTGGCTGGGAAGAACACTTTGCAAAGGTTGATGAATTCGCGGCATCCCCAGCGAAACGGTTTATGTTTGTTTATGGCAAGGCGGGAATCGGGAAAACGCGTTTTTTGTATGAATCGGCTTCAAGGATGTCCGCTAATGGGTGGCGCGTGTTTTGGGGCTTGGCTGACAGTATGTCATGTTCGGATGCCTGGATGACTGGTATTACGGGTGCAAACAAGAAGATATGTCTCATTGTTGACGCCCCTAAAAGCAGTAGGCTTGTTAATTCGATCTACGAACAACTGGGAACGATAGACAAGTGTTCATGGAAGGTTATTGTCTCTTGCCAGCAATATGAATTCAACGACTGGTTCCGTGGAAACAGCTTACGGAGCGACACTGATTGCATTGAGCTAACCGCCCTGTCTGAAAAGTCAACAAAAGATTTTGTGGCTGAATTTGCACATAGTTTTGAGCTGACCTTGCCGAATCGTGCCTCTGAAGGTCTTTTCACATTGACTAGGGGAGTACCGGGCTGGATAGTCTTGATTTTGGGGCATAGTCACAAAAACCAAGTTCCGCTATCTCTGGACTTTCATCTATTGGACGCCGTTAGCGAAGAAGTGCGGAAAGCAATGGATGTTTGGGATTCAACATCCAGGGAAAGAAGGTTGAATGTCTTGCGCTGGGTGTGCGCATGGAAAACTATTGCCGTTGAAAATGGGACAGAGAATGAAGACCCTATAATTGCATTTCTTGGGGAAGAGCTAAAGATTCAGCCCGAGCTAATCTATGACGATCTTAAGTCGTTAGTGGAAAAAGGGTTGCTTGTCTGCTGGGGGCGGAATCGACGAATCTATACGGTAGAGCCGATGCTGGTTCGCCAGCATGTGCTGTGCGAATGGCTGTTGGAAAGGGACGATAGTACATATCGTGTTACAAAAGCGGGGCACTCCTTTATTAGGAAGCTCCTGAATTCGGAAATCCCCAAGAAGGATTCAATTGTAGATAATCTGGCAGAATTGACTTCGTCATATCTTAGAGCCGAGAAAGCTGCCGACTTCTTTAAACCCATAATCGATATGTTGAAGAATGACGCTGGCACTGGCGATACAGAACAGCAGTTGGCGGTCTTTGACTGGGCAAAGCGTGTAGCTCGTGTTGATCCAGAATCCGCGCTGGATATCGTCAGAATAATATGGGATAACCCTAAGCCTTCCAAAATTGTTAGCTATAAGTATTGGGGGAATCATACATTTGAACATTCGCAAGTGTTGTCAGAAATTCCCGATTTCCTGTTAGCGCTGTCGGAAGGGCGTCAGAGTAAACCTCTGTCGCGGGCAATATGGGACTCATTTAGGCGCATTTTTGAAGAAGAGAAGGCCGGAAAGTTCAAAGCTTCTCGCGGGCAAAAAGCCGAAGACATTATTCTAAAGTTACTTCAGCGCATAAGATCGAATCCGTTTCAGGGTTTCGCATTTGAAGACCTTGACCAAGATTGCAAAAATGGCACTTTTTCCAAGTTTGACATAATGCTCGCGAAGGGTTTGCTTTCTTGCAGGCGAGAAGGCATTGAGGCATTTAGGCGTGAAGTCGTATTCTCTCATGCCTACATAAAGCCTGACACCATTGAATGGAGCCGCGCAATTGACACACGGGCATTGATGTATGATTTGCTTGAACATAATATGTTTCCAGCTTACGCCGCCGATATTTGGTCAGTTCTTGCGGAAACGCACAATGGCTGGCGAACTTCCGACATGTTGGATGCCGATTGCGCGCAGAAGCTTAGTCCACATTACGCTCCCATCGTACTCGATGACTTGAAGCGCACTTGCCGCATTTTAAAAAGCAAGGGCCATACTATTACCAAGGTGGAACTGGAGACGGCGCGAGACCTATGGTCCAGGGCTTTAGAATACTGGGAATCCAATGAAGAGAAGTCTTTGGCAGCCGCTTGCGAAGAAGAGTATGCAAAGCATTATTCTTGGAATTACAGTGATTTCTTTTCATGGGACATTGACAAGGATGACTTGGAAAGGACATTGCGTAAAATCAAGGAATACTTCGTTTCTGCTAGAACCGCGCAAGATGTTGCAAGTTTCTTCGAAGAAGCTGATGGGTACCTAGTCAGTAAAGATCCTGATCGCCGGAACGATGACTGCGGAAGAGGGTATGATCTTGCTGCAAATTGCTATGACATATATATGCCAGGGGGTGAAGATGCCTTTAGCAAATTTGCAGAGGAGAGTCTGCGACTGCCGACAGGGGACAATTGTTTTAGAGATGTCTTCTTGGTGCAGTTCCTGCGGATTCGAATTCGGACTTTTAAGAAAACAAATCCTGCAAAGAACATTGTTGACGAGATTAAGCGTTTAGTCGGTATTTCAAAAGGGAAGGAACAGCTTCTCGCCGCCGTCTATGCCGGAGTGAGCAATAAAGTGTTAGGGAAAGTATCCTGTGAAGAGTTATTGTTTGTATGTTCTAAAGAATGTGCATTCGACTGCAAGCAACTTGCCAGAATTCTCCCGTCCTTCCTTGGTGCCGATAAAGAAAAGGTATTGAAGCAATTTGAGAGCATTCTTGACGATGCACTAACTAACAAAAAAGAAATGGAGTATATCTGGTGGTGCTTTGTCCAAAATAGTTATCTAGTCACGTTAAGAACCGAAGAAGACTCTTTTCCTTCTCCAATTGAGTGGTTGCTAGAAGCTTTCTGCAAATATGAAATCACGGGGGAGTGCCTCTCATGGAGTGCATTTCAATACTTGGCGGAGCATATTGGTTATAAACTATCACAAAGGGGGTTTGTCAACCTAATCAAAAACCGACTTTCGATAGATCAATCACCGAGACCTTATTCAGATTTTTCAGTGATGCCCCATAAGTTTGACATAGCATCATGGGTTTCCATGGAAAAAGATGAAGCCGCTATACATGACTTGTGCAAGTTATCTGTAGAAACGAAAACATACTTGGCCATTTACAAGTTGCCTGACTATATTGCGGCATTGGATGTCGATGGTTCATGTGTTGAGAGTTTTGTAACTCACTATCTTTCCAGTAAAGTAGACAAGACACCTATAAAATTGGAGGGGTTGGGTGGTCTGGTTTCGTGTTATAGCCAAGCATCTGTCGCAAGGGGCAGAATAATAGAATGCATCTGCCATTACATGAATGCCAATGGCTTCAATCGTGATGATAGATACGCCGTCTATCAATCCTTCCAAAAAAAGTCGCAAACATGGTCTTCTAATTGGGGTGAAGTCCCAAAGTTATTTATTGACACAGAGGCTGCAACAAGGAAGGCACTGGAAGTGGCTTCCCAGAATTCTGATGCATATGAATATCTAGTTTGGGCGCACAATCGTGCTGACTGGGACCTTAAGTCCGCTCAGGAACGTGCGGAGGAGGAGCGGCATGAATAATCTTGAAGAAGAAGTCCGTTCTGTAATAATGCGAATACGGGATATCGACAGAAGCGTAAAAATTCAGATGGTCAATCCTGACAATGTCATAAGTACATTGAATTACCGGGCATGGGCAGAGAAAATAGAACTTGTTGAACGACTGGAGAACGTGTTGCCGTTGTTCCCTGTCCGTGACAATGCCGACAAGGGGCTCGTTGATATTTCCTTGTGCGTTCAGCGTGAAGATTACAATCCAACAACTGCAACTATAACCTATGGAGGCGTCGCTGTTCCTATTGGAATCGCACGATTGTTGGCGATAAACACATATCTATCGGCTTATTGGTCATTATATGATTGTCTCACCAACATCATTGGACGAGCCTTAGGACCTGACAGCATTAGGACTAGTCATTTGGGGAGAATGAATCCCAAATTGGTGGGGACATTTCTTTCAGACGAGACCCAAAAAGGAAAAGAAAAGCCCCGTCTTGAAGTTCTTGGGTTAAGAGGCATTCTTATGGAATCCTTTGGCAACTATATTGGATTTAGTTATCTTTTGCGTAACTGCTACATACATGAAGGGGGAATGGTTGACGCACTGCCTATCCTTTCTGATGAAATGTCTAAGGGGTGCTTTGTTGTGCAGGATAGTGTTGCGGAAAAGTTGAATCAAGAGATCTCCAATCGGTATAACATTTCAAATGTGACTATAGTAAAACCCGGTGATCTCGATAAACAATTGCGCGATTGTCATTCAATATTAGACAAAATGTTTGTATCCCTGTTGCGCTTTATGATGGGAACCCTTGCCGTTGAGATTGAGTCATTCGCGGCAATAGATGGTTTTAAACTCCCCTGAAGGAACTAGCCCCATGTCTGGCACTTCACCCATAATCCCGCCCTCCGACAGTGCGAAACAGGAACGCCGCGAGTACGCGGCGGGACCGAACGACCGCGGCAAGAACTGCGGCAAATATGCCGCAAGAGCGAGGATTTTTCAGTGCGCTCTTTTTCACTTACAAAGGCTGGACAAGAAGTATTGCGCATTATTGGTGTCCCTAATGCGTCACCGAAAGATGTTCATGCGGTTGCTGACTATTTATGTGATAATTCGCTTGCCGATGGCCAAACTTCTGTTGTGCGAGTCCCAGTTGATTCATCTATTGACAATTGGGAATGGGAACGAGGTTCACGGCTAGCGTGTTTCTCATGATAAAAGGACTTGGAGAATTCATAAACAACAATGGCAAGGAGTGTAGCAAATGACCGATAACGGCAACGATAGGAACGAGGAAATGCCAGTTGTGCTTTATTCCTCGCCCGATGGCAAGGTGACTGTAAATGCTCTTGTCAAAGACGAGACGCTTTGGATGACGCAGCTTGGAATGGCAATGTTGTTTGAGGTTGACAAATCATCAATCAGCCGCCACCTCAAGAATATCTTCTCAGAAGGGGAGCTAACAGAAGAAGTGGTTGTTGCAAAATTTGCAACAACCACATTGCACGGTGCGATAGATGGCAAGACACAAAGCCATTTGGTAAATTACTACAACTTAGATGCCATAATCGCTGTTGGCTATCGCGTCAATTCGCGTCGGGCGACCCAATTTCGGATATGGGCGACGAGTGTCCTAAAGGAATACATCATCAAGGGCTTTGCCCTTGACGACAATCGCCTTAAGAAAGGCGGGAATCCTTTCGGGCAAGATTACTTCCGCGAGCTTCTTGAACGAATTCGCTCCATTCGGGCGAGTGAGCGTCGTATCTGGCAGCAGATTACCGACATATTCGCCGAGTGCTCGATTGACTATGACAGGAACTCGCCCATTACGCGCGACTTCTATGCTATGGTGCAAAACAAGTTCCACTATGCGATAACCGGCAAGACAGCCGCCGAGATTGTCTTCGACAATGCCGACCACACAAAGGCGAACATGGGTCTCACTACCTGGGACAACGCCCCCAACGGGCGCATCCTCAAGAGCGATGTCACCATAGCAAAGAACTATCTGACGATTCCGAAGATTCGCCAGCTTGAACGCACCGTGACCGGCTTCTTTGACTACATTGAGGGGTTGGTCGAACGCGGGAACACATTCACCATGGAAGCGTTTGCAAAATCCGTCAACGCCTTTCTTGAGTTCAACCAATACAAGGTGCTCGAGGGCTATGGGCGTGTAAGCCGCCAGGCGGCGGACAACAAGGCCGGAATTGAATACGACCAGTTCAACAGAACTCAAAAGATCATTTCCGACTTTGACCGCGAAGTCAAACGACTTCTCGACGGCGATAAACCAAATAGCGGCAAGAGCGGTAAATAAGAGGGCGCACAATGAATTCCTTCAACGAGGCAAACACAATACAGGCTATGCTTTATGAGGCGGCGGCTCTGAATGGCTGGACGCCCATGGAGCCGTCGCAGGTCCCGAACAAAAACAATCGCGGACTTCCGCTTGTCGCCGACTGGCTCAAGGAGGCGCTCCTGCTTCTCAACAAGGACAAGGGAATGACTTCGGCGCAGGCAGACGAAGTCATCCGGCAGGTTCAGGACCTCTACCAGGGTCTGGTCAATCCGGCCGACCTTGTGGAGCGGAACAAGCTTCTGCGCGAACGGATATTCCGCACCAACTCATTCCCGTGCGGGCCGGACAACATGCCGACTGCGATTTCGTTCTTCGATCTCGCCAATCCCAAGAACAACCGATGCGTCGCCGTCCGCGAATGGACCTACCACCCCCACGGACGGTTTGACGGCGGGGCTAGCCGCTTCGACATCGCCTTCTTCATCAATGGCTTCCCTGTGGTGCTGTGCGAGACGAAGACGCCCGTGCGCCCGGCAATCAGCTGGGCGGATGGCGCAGGTGACATCCTTGACTATGAAAAGAGCGCGCCGCAGGCCTTCATCTCGAATGTGTTCAACATCGCGACGGAAGGCAAGTTGTTCCGCTATGGCGGGCTTGGCGCGCCGCTCGACAAGTGGGGGCCGTGGTTTGCGGGCTGCGTGCGCCGCGAAGGGACCCTCGACGACGTGAAGCAGAGCTTTCTGGCGATGGTCACGCCAGATGTCGTGCTTGACATCTATCGCAACTTCACGATCTACCGCCCGAACAAGCGCAACACGGGCCTCATCAAAATCGTCTGCCGATACCAGCAGTACGAAGGCACGAACGCCATCGTGAGGCGTTGCATTGAAGGCCATGTGAAAAAGGGCCTCATCTGGCATTTCCAAGGGTCCGGCAAATCGTACCTGATGCTCTTTGCCGCGCATAAGCTACGGCACGAGGTGGCGCTGAAGTCGCCGACGATAGTGATCGTCGACGACCGCATCGACCTTGAAGAGCAGATCACGGGGGACTTTCTCGGCGCGGAAGTCGAAAACGTCACGGGGGCCGGCAGCAAGAAGGAACTTGAGGATTTCTTCAGGACCAAGCAGAGGAAGATACTCATCACGACGATCTTCAAGTTCGGCGAGGTGAAAAAGTGCCTGGACAATCGCGAGAACATCATCGTGCTTGTCGACGAGGCCCACCGGACGCAGGATGGCGATCTCGGACGGAAAATGCGCAAGGCCCTGCCGAACGCCTTCTTCTTCGGGCTGACGGGCACGCCCATCAACCGCTACGAGCACAACACGTTCCAGACTTTCGGCGCGCCGGAGGACAAAAACGGGTACATGAGCAAGTATTCGTTCCAGGACTCCATCAATGATGGCGCGACGCTCCCGCTCAAGTTCCAGACGACGCCAGTCGAACTGCACATCGACAAGGAGACGCTCAACCGCGAATTCGAGCAGATGACCGACCAGATTACGGACGAGGAGCGCAACAGCCTCGTAAAGAAGACCAGCGCCGAAGCGCTCTTCACTTCGCTGAAACGGATACGCAAAGTCTGCGAGCACATCGTCGAACACTACAGGCGGCAGATCGAACCCACGCACATGAAGTGCCAGGTTGTCGTCTTCAACCGCGCGAACTGCGTTGCCTACAAGAAGGAGATCGACACGCTTCTAGGCACAACGGATGCCACGGCCATCGTGATGGACTGCGGTGCCGAGAAAAAGGACGAATATTCCGAATACTACCTCACCCGCGATGAGCAGAACCATTTGCTTGACCGCTTCCGGGACCGCCTCGACCCGCTCAAGTTCGTCATTGTCACCTCCAAGCTTCTGACGGGGTTCGATGCGCCGATACTGCAGTGCATGTATCTGGACAAGCCGATGAAGAACCACACGCTCCTTCAGGCGATCTGCCGGACGAACCGCGTCTTCGGCGACGACAAGACAAACGGGCTGATCGTCGATTACGTCGGCGTGTTCGACGATGTGGCGAAGGCACTTCAGTTCGATGACGAGAAGATGAGGAGCGTCATCGAGAACATCGCCGAAATCAAGGCCATGCTTCCGGCGCTCGTCAAGGATTGCCTGGCGTTCTTCCCCGGGGTCGATCGTTCGCTTGGTGGCTATGACGGGCTTAGGGAGGCACAGTCACGGCTGGACACCGACCAGCGGAAGGACGGTTTCGCCGAGGCGTATGGTGTCCTGCACCGCGCCTGGGAGATTCTCTCGCCCGACCCGATCCTTGAAATCTACCAAGACGACTACACATGGCTTTCGCAGGTTTACGAGAGCATTCGCAAGGTCGTCATTTCCGGAAGCCTCCTGTGGAAGGTGCTTGGCGCGAAGACCATTGAGCTGATCCACCGCAACGTGACAAAGGTGGACATCGGCTCGACGCTTGAGGAGCTCGTGATCAACTCGGCCGTCATCGAGGCGGCGATTACCGAGGCTGACGCGGAACATCGCGCAAACGAAGTGGTAAGACTCCTCCATGCACGGCTTGGAAAGCATGCGTCGAACCCGAAGTTCAAGAAGATCGCCGACAAGGTCGAGGAACTCAAAGAGAAGATGAGGCAGAACCTCATCACCTCCATAGAGTTCCTGAAGCAGCTTCTTGTCGCCGCGAGAGAACTTCTCGCCGCCGAGAAGGAAGTCTTGCCGGAAGACAACAGGGCGAAAGCCAAGGCGGCGCTCACGGCGCTTTTCGAGACTGTCAAAAAGGAGAGCGGAAAGAGGAACCTGATTGTCGAGAACATCGTCAGCGACATTGACGACCAGGTCGTTCGCGTGATCCGCACCTTCAATGACGCCTTCTCTACCGTCGCCGGCAAGCGCGAAGTGCGGCAGCTCCTCCGGTCGATACTATGGGTTCGCTATCAGATTAAGGACAACGAAGTGTTCGAAAAGGCCTACAGCTACGTCGAGCAGTATTACTGACCGCACCGAAGCCTTTTTAGATTTGGTGACGGACACCACCAGTTTACGAAAAAGGAACAACCATGGGATACAACACTAAGTTTGAGGGGCAATTCCAACTTGATCGTCCATTGGACGACGATATCTACTACGAATTGGAAGGTCTGGACGGTCCATTCTCTGAAAGAGACGGATACCCCAGCCAATGGTGCCAGTGGCGAGTCGGCGACGATTGGCAGTCCATCGTATGGAATGGCGGTGAGAAGTTTTACGGTTACATCGGGTGGATACGATACATCAACAACAAGTATCTGAAGCCGAAAGAGTATGTCCTCAACGGCACTGTGGCATTCCAAGGCGAAGAACTGAAGGATTCCGGCAAGATAGTCGCGACTAATGGCAAGATCGAGGTTTTCTGGAACTACGATGATCTGAAGCTTTCCAATTATGACAGAAAATCCAAGTGCAAGTGCCACATCCCTGCACAACAGGGTGTTCATTGGATTGACGAAGCTCGACGCATTTTCTGCGATGTTGGCGATTCGCTATGGATGGATGCCGAAGATGAAGACTCCGAACAGAACAAATTGTTCGGAATAACGATTGGCAATCCAAAGGCGTTAGCGGTCTTTGTTGATATTTCCGCAGCGGAGGGGACGGACAGAGATTGGCTTAGATGGGATGCTGACGGTTCCCCTCCAAGCCGCGTCCGCGTCATGTCGCTCGACATGCTTTTTCCACTTATTGCTGAGGAGCACGGGGCAAGGGCTAGGCTGACGCAGATTGTGGCTGCGGCAAAACGGCAGAACCGCTGTCACGACACCCTGTGGCATTTACCGACAAAAGGATAGATATCCCAATAATACCGGAATCATAATTCAGGTTTCGCGCTTAGGGGCTACATTGAAAAGACAGAAACCGGCACAGAGGACATAATCGCAAAGTGCATCGACTGTGGCATGCCATCACAAGAAGCCCCCTCTTCGACCACCAGGCCCCGCCCCAGTTCCTGGCAAATCCAACCTGCAATCCTGCACGATGTGGCTCTTTTTCGCATCAACCCCATTGACCGAATGAGTGGAAGATGGTAGAGTGGTGCAGTTTAACATCGCGGCCTACGCCGCAGGGAAGAAGACGGGCGTTTAGTCCAACCGATTGGGAGGCTTGACAAGATGGAAAGGACGACGGATTCCTTCAATAGGGCCATGCGCGGCGGCGGACATGTCGCGCCCTTCATGGGCGCGGCAATTGACACGCAAGCGGCGGAGATGCCACGCAGATGGATACGGCGCTAGAAGGCCCGCTGACCCACTCGTCCCTGTCAGTGGATATAACGACATGCCAGTGCCGCAGACAAAATGCCTACCTGGCTTCCTGAATCTTCCTCACAAGCTCCGCGCGGATTTTCTCGATTTCCACGCTGGCTTCCTCCATGACTTTGTTGAACGCCTCAGACGGATTCCCCGCGGGATTGTTCGTGCATCCGTTCAGTCTTGCCACGTCGTTCGACCTTGAAACTCGCCAAAACTCCTTTTCCGCCTTCTTCAAATATTCATTGTGAAGAATCTTTTCCTTGAAGGCATAGTCACTTTCAAGAGAGTCAAGCCGCCTTTTATGGCTTTCCACATCCCTCGCCGCGCAACTGTTTATCCATGCGCCTACTGAGCCAAGCAAGGACAATAGCAGCAGAATCGTCACAAACCTCGATCCATCGTCGTTCCAGTCCATCTTCATACCACACCCTATGAAAACATCTTACCACAATCTCAAGGCAACCGCAAGGGCTCCAGCAATGAAAACTCATTATCACATCCTCTCCCTCGTTGCGCTGGCGGCCGCGCACTGACTTTTTTCCGCGTTCCCCTTGAAACAAGCGCTTGCATTTGATATGCTTATTTCCAAGCAAAGACCCTAAAATCCGGGATGGCGTTCAAAACAGAATTTGGAGTGAGGTAAACCTAGATGGCGGCCTTGCCGCCGGCATGAACGAAGAACCGTGGAAACAGGTTAGTGCGAAAGGAACATACTAATGGGATATAGCCACTGGGACAGCGAGGGTTGGCAAAAGGCCACAATGAGGTGGATACTCAATGCCAACAATCGAGCTGCCGAAATGGGGTTTCCAGAAGCCCAAAACGAAATGGGGGTCCGTTGTTTTGTTGGTGAATATGTCGAGAAGAATCGTGCATCCGCCCTGGACTGGTTCGGTAAGGCCGCCGCACAGGGAAACGCCGATGCATGCTACAATCTCGGGATTTGCCATGCCTACGGCAAGCAAAACGAGATCAATATCTCCGTGGCGGTTGATTATTTCAAATGGGCTGCGAATCTCGGATGTCTTGAAGCGGCATCGATTCTCGCGGAGTCCTATGTTCATGGAAGGTTGACCGGAGTGGCTGCCCAGGAAGCCGTCAAATGGTTTCGAATGCTGTGCCTGCGTAATCCCAAGGCGCAGGAATTCAAAAGACCTGTTTCACAAGAATGCCAGGATGATCCGGAGCGCTCCAGGGGAGTCTGCGATTGGCTTGATATCGCCGCTGATGCCGGCGTGAAGGAGGCTCAATATTTCAAGGCGCGGTTTGTCTATGATTCCGTAAGCTACCAGCGGACATTTAATATAAGTGCGAGCCTTTCTGACCATTTTGACCAAAGCGCGCATCAGGCAGTTGCTCTGTTCCGCTCTTCAAGTGAGAGCGGTTTTCTACCGTCAGTCACATGCCTGGGGGATTGCTACAGGACAGCATTCGGGGTCGAGAAAAACATTCCTGAGGCCCTTCGGCTATATGGTCTAGCGGCCGATAAGGGATACGCGCCAGCGAAAAACGCTTTGGCAGACATCTATTTCCAAGGTGTTGATTGCGAAAAGGATTTGTCCAAGGCCATTGGGCTATATGAGGAGGCCGCCGCGCAAGGCAATGCAAACGCGCAGTATTCGCTTGGAATGTGCTATTTCACCGGCGATGGAGTGGAAAAGGACATTGGAAAGGCATGGATGCTTTTGACACGGGCGGCGCATGGCAGGGTGGAGAGAGCCTACGAACCACACCAAGTCGTCGAGGATCTTGTGACGCCGCAGGAGAGGGCGAAATGGGATGAAGGCCGCCGGATGAACCCGTTTTCGCGTCAATATTCCCTTGAAGAGTTGCGGAAATGGATGTACAACAATAATTATCCGAGTGGTTTCGTGGCACCTTATTCGCGGGATTATGACTGGCGGAAGATTCTGGTGGACCTTGGAAATGCCAAGGCGCTTTGCGACATTGGCGTTGATCTCATCGAGAATCCGACCAGCGATGGCGATTGGAACCGAGCTTTTGGATTGTTCACGAAGGCCGCAGACCTCGGGGAACCTTCGGCGTTCTTCAACATCGGAAAGTGTCTTATGGAGGGCATAGGCGCCGAAGTCGACAAGGCCCGGGCGCTGACATGGCTTGAAAAAGCCTGCGCCTCCGGATACAAGAGCATTCAACCCCTTCTGGCCGACTGCTATTGCGACGGAATCGGATGCGATGTCGATGTCGAAAGGGCAATCGCCTTCTACAAGCAGAACTTGATGAAGCTTGACGAGCGGCCAAAACAGGCCTTTCTCGGAGTTAGATGCAATCAGGTGGAAAACGGCAGTGTCATATACCATTTTTCCCCAAAGGAGAGGTGGATTGAACTCATGGCAGGAGTGGGTGATGCCGAATCCCAGTATGACATGGGATGGCGACTTACCTACGACTTGAATCAGGTGCAAGGGGGGGAGAAATGCCAGGAGGCATTATCGTGGTTTCGCAAAGCGGCAGAGCAGGGCCATGCGGAGGCGGAGAATCGTTTGGGCGAATGTTACCGCGACGGACAAGGTATCGCCCCGGACATGTCGGAGGCAATTCGCTGGTTCGAAAGGGCTGCCGAACAAAACAACCCTGATGCCCTTTTCAATCTTGGATCCCTTTACTATGACGGCAATGGCGTGAAGCGGGATTGGGGAAAGGCAAGGGAGCTTTTTAACCGTGCCGTGGAAGCGGACAAGCATGGCTGGCCCAATCGGGTCGGAGAAAAGGCCAGAAATTGTCTGCGCGACATGGACGAGACGGCGAGCGGATCGCGAACGAGCTGAACGCCTGCGCCGCCGCGCCACTGTGTCGTGACCATCTCCCCATGCGGTGCGAGAATTTTATCTTCGAAGGCAAGGGTATTCGGCTATGCCGAGATAGCGGAATGCTGAGCGGATGGCTGGTAGAACGATAAAAAGAAACCGCCGGCGAACCGGCGGCGTTGTGGAGGTCGAACTCCTGAGTTTGGCCAACCCCATTCTGTTTCACAGGCTCCAGGTAGCCTCCGCAGCGAGGATGTTATTAATTCAACCACAATCCGGAACTATTGTCAAGAAAACGTGAATAACTGAAGGCGCGTGAATCGCTTGCTATTTCATGTGTGTTCCGCTAGAATGGATTCATGAGAATTCTCGAAAGACTCATGTATATCGCCGGGACCGCCGAGTTCGTCGTCTTGTGCATCCTGTTGGTGCTTTTCCTCGCGTTGTGCGCATGGTGCCGCCATGTATCTCGCCACAACCCCCGCCTTTCCGCCTCCATCGACGAGGGGAACCGGCAGTTCTGGGCCTGGCGTCTCGGGAGGGGCGACGACGACTGAGGTAGGCGGCGATGAACTCACATGGCCATGGCGCGCCGAAGGTCCCGCCGATGGCCGCAAGAAATGACAGGCAAAATTTTGGATGGGTATCCACTTGGGCGTCAGCCCTACAAGTGCCCATCCTTTTTTCTATCTTTTTCGATTTGAATAGTCCGTCGATCGTTTTCTTTATGTCGTAATTCGCTTCTTCGATCGATAGCTGAAGGCGCCAGACGCAGCGTCTCAAACTCCATCGCGCCCTTCGTGGTCGCGCAATTTGATATTAATTTCCAAATCTCCTCGGATAGCGCTGTTTCGCTTTTTGCGTCGCTCCCTTATGGCGACAAGCGCCCAGATGACGAGGAACGCCAGGACAGAGATGCCGAGGCACAGCGGCAGGTCTTCGGCGGGGACATTTTCAAGGGTTAGCCATTCCATATTGAACAACTGAATCTTCGAGTCAGTAGTCGATCTTTATGAGAAGCGCATATCTCCTGGCCAGGCGCTCGGCGGCAGCGGAGAGAAGCGGGGCCGCGAGTTCCGCTGGCGGGGTAGGGGATCCGGGCGGCGATGCGCCTTCCACCAGCGCGCCATTGAAGTCTCCGGCATCTTCGGCGACTTGGCCGCAGACGAGCGCGAAGGGAACGCCTGAACGCCGCGCCGCTTCGGCAACGGCGCTCGGTGCCTTGCCGAAGAGTGTCTGCGCGTCTGCGCGGCCTTCGCCCGAGATGGCCAGACTACAGCCACGGATGCGCTCTTCGAGCCTGACCGCCGAAGCGACTAACTCCGCTCCCGGAACAAGTCCGCCGCCTAGCGCGGCCCGAATGGCAAAGCCTGTGCCGCCGGCCGCGCCAGCGCCTGGCTCCCCAGATGAATCGCAACCTATGGCCTTCGCCACCGCATTTGCGAAAACGTGCAGCGCGGAGTCGAGTTCCCGAATGAGTCCGGCGCGCTCTGCCGCGCTAGCTGCGGGCGGGCATTTCTGCGGCCCGTAAACGGCTGATGCGCCAGCAGGGCCGCAGAGCGGATTGCGCACGTCGCATGCGGCCTCGAGGCGGATGCCCTCGAGGGCGCGTCGCGCCGGACCGAGGTCCACCGTCGCAACGCGGGCGAGGGCGAGGCCGCCGCGCTTCACTGGCGCGCCTGTGGCGTCGAGGAGCCGCGCGCCAAGCGCCTCAAGGATGCCCGAACCGCCGTCGTTAGTCGCCGAGCCGCCGATGCCCAGGACGATGCGCCGCGCCCCGCGCGCAATGGCGTCGCGGATAACAAGCCCGGTGCCGTAAGTCGATGCCACGCCCGGATCGCGTTCCTCTGGCCTCAGCAGCGGGAGGCCGGATGCCGCCGCGAGTTCGATCACGGCAGTGCAGTCGGACTGCCGCCAGCCGTATGCGGCGCGGACGGGCCGCCCAAGCGGGTCTTCGGCGTCACATTCGACGCGCTCCGCGCCAGTGGCCGAGAGCCAGGCATCGACGGTGCCTTCGCCGCCGTCGGCCATTGGGATGGAGTCGTATTGTGTGTCCGGCGGGAATACGCGCCCCAGCCCTGCAACGATGGCGGCCGCGGCCTGGGCGGAGGTGAGAGTGCCTTTGAAGGAGTCCGGCGCAACGGCGATGCGCATTGGAGCGGTGGTTTTCATGGGCGCGTAAACTGAAGCGGGAAAATTATACTAGATTCCCTTGCGAAGCCTCAAGCCTAGCAGAGGTTTGTATCTCCTTTTCTTTACTGGTTGCTTCGCAACCGACGATAGTGGACGATTATCCTGCACGGCGGTGCGGAGGCGTCCGTCATTTCACCGGCCGGATTGCCGCTTTGCGGCGCCGGCGAAATGCACGGACGCGAGTTCCCCGCGCCGCCGTGCCATATGTGTTGTGCGAGTCCGAGGCGGGGTGCCCGCAGGATGCGGATGGCTGCGAGGCGCGGGCGCCGTAGGCGAACCGGCCCGCGACGAGAGCCATCCCTGCGGTTGCCCCGCCAACAAGAACCGTTCCCCTCGTCGCCCGCGTAGCGGGCAGTAAAGAAGTTTAGAAGTTGGAAATGGGGAGATGAAAATGTGGAAATGTGAAAGTGTGGAAGCAGCCAACAGCCAATGTGGAAATGGGGGAACGGGGAACAGGGAACGGGGAATGGGGAGATTATAATGAGGAAATGTGAAAGTGTGGAAGCAGCCAACAGCCAATGTGGAAATGGGGGAACAGCGAAACAGGGAATGGGGAACGGGGAGATGAAAATGTGGAAACAGCCAATACCAATGTTGCCAATTATCATTGTCGCCACTCGAATTGGGTATTGGGTTTGGGTATTGGCAACATTTTCACATTGGCACATTTCTTTCTGGCTCCCGGCTCCCGAAGATTACTACTGGTTTCGGTTTTTTTTATGTCCGGCGGTGGCATGGGGTTGCATTCGGCGCGGAAATACTGTAGAATTATCAGCGGTAGAGATGACGGAAAGCCAATGGTGCACTTCGGCATCTGGCGACCCGTCCACGAGACCGCGCCGCAAACGGCGTACAACAGGGAGCATAAAAACATGGCCACCACACTGCTGTCGTTCTTTTTCTTCACGGCGCTCGTCGCTTTCATTACCTGGCGCAAGAGCCGGGGCGAGGACCTCTCCTCGAACAGCGGGTTCTTCCTCGCCGGACGCTCACTGACCTTCCCCTTCATCGCAGCCTCCCTCCTGCTTACCAACCTTTCCACCGAACAGCTCGTGGGCCTCAACGGCCAGGGCTACACCACCGGCCTCGCCGTCATGATGTGGGAGGTCGTCGGTGTCATCGCCATCGTCCTCATGGCGCTCTTCTTCCTCCCGAAGTTCCTCAAGAGCGGCATCACGACCGTCCCGGAACTCCTTGAAATCCGCTTCGGGCCACGCGCCCAGCTCGCCTGCAACATCATTTTCATGCTCGCCTACATGTTCATCCTCCTGCCGATGATTCTCTTCACCGGCGCCAAGGGCATGATGGGCATCCTTGACCTCCACGCCGTCACCGGCATCCAGAACACCACCACGCTTCTCTGGTGCATGGTCTGGCTCATCGGCATCATCGGCTCAATCTACGCCCTTTTCGGCGGACTCCGCTCCATCGTCATCTCCGACCTCCTCAACGGCATCGGACTCCTCGTCGGCGGCTTCATGATCACCTTCTTCGGTCTCTGGGCCTGCGGCGCCATTGACCTCTCCGGCGCGGCGGCCTCCAACGGCGGCTCAATTGTCCAGGGGCTCCGCAACCTCGCCGCCGACATCCCCGAACACATCAACTCCATCGGCGCCGAAGGCGGCCAGGCCCCGTTCCTTGAAATCTTCACGGGCATCGTCCTCATCAACGTCTTCTACTGGTGCACCAACCAGCAGATCATCCAGCGGACGCTCGCCGCCTCCTCGCTCAAGGAGGGGCAGAAGGGCGTCCTGCTCTGCGGCTTCCTCAAGCTCATTGGCCCGCTCTACCTCGTCCTCCCCGGCATCATGGCCTTCTTCCTTTTCAAGCACGGCGCAATCCATCCCTCCTCACCCTCCGTGGTCAACCCCGACACCGGACTCCTGCGCGAGGCCAACGCCTACGGCGAACTGGTGCGCACTGTGCTGCCCTCGTGGCTCGCGGGCTTCTTCGCGGCCGTCATGGCGGGCGCCGTCCTCTCCAGCTTCAACTCCGCCCTCAACTCCACCTGCACGCTCTTCTCGCTCGGCATCTACCGCAAGCTCAAGCCCCAGGCCGACGAACTCACGACCGTCCGCGCCGGCAAATACTTCGGCCTCCTCATCGCCCTCGGCGCCATGACGCTCTCGCCGATGCTGGACTCCGTCGGCTCCATCTTCGCCTACCTGCAGAACATGAACTCCATCTACTTCATCCCGATTCTGGCGGTCGTCCTCGTGGCGCTCCTCACGAAGCGGGCGGGCGAGGGCGCGGCCCTCTTCGGCCTCATCGCCGGCGTGGTGGCCCTCGCGGCCGGCTACTTCGTGCTCCCGCACGTCAAGGGCTGCGACATCGTGGGCGCGATGGGCGAATACCACTTCGTAGGGGCCTGCTTCCTCTTCCTGCTCGACGCCATGCTGCTGATCCGCCTCATCTGGCCGCGCGCCGTGCCGCACGAGTTCGCCGACGCCAAGGCGGTCAGCCTCGAACCCTGGAAGGGGGCCTGGGCGGCCGGCATCGCCCTGGTCGCCGTAATCCTCGCCATCTACGCCATCTTCGCCGACTTCTCGGTGTTGCGCGACGCCGCCGGCCACTATCCCTTTGGCCCCTTCCTCCGCCGCGCAATCCCGGCAATCATCCCGACGTTCATTCTCCTCTGGCTTGACCGGCGCCACCAATAGTTCCGGACAGATGATAGAATAGTAGAACGACGAAGGGAACTATGGAACAACTTGGGCAAACAATGCCGACGGAGCCGACGGGCTGTCCGGCGTTCGAGGTGGAGCAGCCGCGCGGCAAGGGCGGCGCTGTCGTCCGCGCCGTGGATTTCGGCCTCTCCGAGTCGAACGACCGCAACCATGATGCGATCAACGCGGCCATCGCCGAGGCGCGGCGCATCGGCGCCGCCCGCGTGGAGCTCGCGCCGGGAACATACCGCTGCTTCGACGGAGAAGGCATTTTCATCGAGGGTTTCGAGGACTTCACCTTCGACGGCTGCGGCGCGACGCTTGTCTTCCGCCGCGACCACGAGCCATTCGACCAGCAGGCCGGACAGCTCGACGGCGCGGCGAACTTCGAGATCAAGGATTGCCTCCGCACGGTCGTCGGCAACTTCAACATGGACTGGGACTGGGAGTCCGACCCGCTCGCCACCTGGTGCAAGTGCGTGGACACTCATGTCGACGAGGCCGACAACGCATCCTACGCCGATTTCGAGCTGGACTCCCCCCACCCCAAGTTCCCGCAGCCGGTTCCCGTCCAGCTACTGACGCCAATGGCGGCGGACAGGTCCGGTGCTCGCATGGACGGCCAATACGGGCCGCGCGCCTATTTCGGCATGAGCCTTGGCCATATCGGCACCAAGTGCGAATGGCTCTCGCCCACTCGCCTCCGCCTGTGGCCCTACATCCGCCCGGACTACGGCCACTTTTCCGAGGAGGCGGCCTGGCGCTACACGCCCGAGGCCAACCGCTCCTTCACGAAGGAGATCGACGTCGGCGGCACCTTCACCATCGCGCACTGCTACTATGGACTCAACGGCTTTGTCCTCACCGCCAACCGCCACCTGACCCTGCGCGACATCGACCTCTGGGCGTGCCGGGGATTCGGCGTGGAGACGCGCGGCGCGCAGAAGTTCTGGCAGCTCGTGAACTTCAACATCCGCTCAAAGCCGGGAAGGAAGCAGCCCGTCACCTCATCCGCCGACGCGCACCACGTGGCGCAGTCGCTCGGCTTCGGCAAGATGGTCTCCTGCGAGGTGACGATGAACCAGGACGACCACTTCAACTACCACGACCGCACCCAGATCGCCTGGGCGACCGGCCCGCGCACGGTGGAGGTCGTCAACAGCCGCGGCATCGCCTACACCACCTTCAAGCCCGGCACGAAGATTCGCCTCCGCCAAGAGGACTTCGCGGACACCGGCTGGATTGGCGCAATCGAGAAGATCGACGGCGAGTTCGTCACCTTCGACCGCGACCTGCCTGCGCAAACGGGGATGCTCTTCGTGCTGATGGACGCCGAGTTCGCGACTGAGAACTTCCTCTTCAAGGACTGCTGGTTCCACGACACTCCCTGGAGCCGCGGGCTCTTCAACGGCAACAACGGCACCTTCGACGGCTGCACCTTCGGGCCGATGGTCGGCCGCCCGCTCTTCCTGCTCTCCTGCTACACCTACACCGTCTGGTGCGAGGGGATCGGATGCTCCAACATCGTCATCCGCAACTGCCGCTTCGAGAACTGCCTCGACAGCCGGATGGAGCGCGGCGCGTGCGCGGCCATCATGTCCGAAATCGCGCTCCCGCCATCCTACGACCCCGAAATGAACCTGCCAATCCCCAACCGTGCGTTCGCGAAGCGCGTGGCGGAGAACAAGGCGGCGGGACGCCAGGTGGAGCCCTCTGGCGACGCGCTGCGGGATATCCTCGTGGAGGGCTGCACCTTCGTGAACCCGCGCGGCTACATCTGGCGCGCCGTCGGCGGGAGCAACCTGATCTTCCGCGACAACAAGCTGGTGTGGGACAACCCCACCTGCGAACGCCTCCCCTACGCCGGCAAGGTGCGCATGGAGGGGTGCAAGGACATCTCAATAGACAACAAGGAGTTCGTCGAATGAATAATCAATTTCCACCTTTAGGCCGACTGCTTGTCGGCTGCAACTACTGGGGCTCGAAGGCGGGCGTCCACATGTGGCGCGAATGCGACTGGGACGAGGCGGCGGTCGAAAAGGACATCGCCGCCCTCGCCGCTAACGGCGTGGAGCTGATTCGCGTCTTCCCGACATGGAGCGAGTTCCAGCCGCTCGTCCGCGAGATGAAGTTCCAGGGCAAGTCTGGCCTTGTCCTGCGCGAGGGAACGGAGGAGGAGATTTTCGACCCGCTCTGGCTCGACCCCGGCGCGATGGCGCGCTTCGGCGCGCTTTGCGACATCGCCGAGCGCCACGGCGTTTCGCTGCTGGTGTCGCTCGTCACGGGCTGGATGTCAGGCCGCCTCTTCGCGCCGCGCATCGTCGAGAACAAGAACCTCATCACCGACCCCGAGGCGGTGATGTGGGAGGGGCGCTTCGCCCGCGCCTTCGTCCGCCGCATGAAGGACCGCAAGGCGATTGTCGCGTGGGACCTCGGCAACGAGTGCAACTGCATGGGGCGCGTCGAGAACAGCGCCCAGGCATGGAACTGGCTGAGCGCGATTTCGTCCGCTATCCGCATGGAGGACCAGTCGCGTCCCGTCGTTTCTGGGATGCACTCGCAGACCTCGAACGGATTCGGCGTGCAGTGGGAGGGAGCCAACTGGTGGAGCCTCCAGATGCAGGGCGAGTTCCTGGACGTCATGACGCCGCACCCCTATCCGGCCTCATTCCGCATAGAGGCGAACCGGGGGCCGTTCAACTGCTTTCGCAACGCGCTCCATCCCGCCTCGCAGTGCCTCTTCTACACTTCCGTCTCCGGCAAGCCCGCCTTCCCGCAGGAAGTCGGGAGCATGGGCCCGAGGATGTCGCCCGAATGGATGGCCGCCGCCGGGATGCGCCAGCACATGTTCGTATGCTGGGCGCATGGCCTCGGCGCCTACCTCTGGTGGTGCGCCTTCGACCAGCTGCACCTCGGATACCCGCCGTTCTCCTGCTGTGCGGCGGAGCGCGAACTGGGGATCCTCCGCGCCGACGCGGAGAGGACGCCGAAGCCGCAGGCGGAGGCGCTGAAGGCCTTCCGCGCCTTCCGCGACGCGCTCCCCTTCGATGCGCTTCCCCCGCGCAAGACGGACGCAGTGTGCCTCGTCTCGGAGCGCGAGGAGTTCTACCACCAGACCTTCGGGGCCTTCATGCTTTCCAAGGCGGCGGGCTTTGACATCGAGTTCGTAGCGGCCGACTCCCGCGAGCTTCCTGAGTCGGACCTCTATATCCTCCCGTCAGGCAAGGACTGGGACACCTACGGCCAGCAGACCTGGGAGAGGCTCGTGGAAAAGGCGCGTGGCGGCGCGACGCTGCTTGTCTCGCGCGGCGGCTCGGCCGGCTACTCCAACTGGCTCGAATTCGCCGGCCTTGAGCAGACGACCTACCACAAGGCGCGCAAGGTCGCATTCGAGTTCGAGGGGCGCACGATGTCGTTTGCCGACGACTTCACCGCCGAGCAGAATCCCGTCGATTGCGAAGTCGTGGCGCGGGACTCGTCGGGCAATGTCGTGGTCAGCGTGAAACGCCTGGGCAAGGGGCGCGTCATCGCCGTGAACTTCGCGCTGGAGAAGTGCATCATCGAGCAGGAGAGCGAAGTCGTGGACAACTCCTTCTCCAACGAACTCTGGCGCATCTACGCATACGCGGCGCGTGAGGCCGGGGTGAAGCGCCTCGTCGCCAAGGACGACCCGCGCCTTGTCCTCACCGAGCATCCCCGCGAGGGCGAGTCTGCGCTTGTCGTCGCCGTCAACACCCACGACACGCCGGTCGAGTTCCCGATAAGTGTCGCCGGAAGAGTCGGGCGCGTTTGGAATGGCTCATTCAAGGACGGCGTCCTCTCGATCGGCGGGAACGACGGATGCGTCTTCGAGGTCGCGCCAGTCCGCTGATGGCCTGCTTCAGGCAGGGCATTGCGCTAGGCGCCGTCTCGGTGGGTCTTGCGCCATTCCATGGGCGAAAGGCCGGTTTCGGCGCGGAAGAAGATGCTGAAGGCAGCCGAAGAGGCGTAGCCGCAGTTGAAGGCGATTTCGTCGATCTTGTCCGAGCTGTCGGCGAGCCGCGCCTTCGCCTCCGTCAGCCTGACGGCGCGAATCTCCTCAAGAATCGAATGGCCTGTAGCGGCGCGGAAGCGCATTTCCGCAGAGCGCCGAGAGCAGTCGAAGTCCTTCAGCACATTGCTGGCGGTGAGTCCGCCGCAGGCTTCGCGCCGGATGCGTTCCAGCGCACGCGACACCGCCTCGTCGGGCCTGGTGAGGCGCGTCGTCGAGGCGCGCCGCACGACCCAGAGCGGCAGATAGACGGCGGGCGCGGTTTCGCGCCTTCCCGCCACGAGCCGGGCGAGCTTCTCCACCGCAAGCCTCCCGCCGCCCACGTAGTTGAGCGCGACGCTGGAAAGC
>JAGCUY010000047.1 GCA_017962605.1 Kiritimatiellia bacterium
CATGGTGTGGTTCTCCTTTTCAAGGAAATATGCGTATTATACCATACCGCCCTTACCCAAAGACATCTGCATGGGTTCCCGTACCATGAAGATAGAGCCGGTTGTCATCCGTTTTGTGATAGACAAGCACCCAATTGTCTGTAATGCTCGTCACATGGCATTCGCGCTTGCCGAAAAAATCACCAGATAGCGGATGGTCTTTGAACAGTTGCTCTGCTGGAACGTCATTAGCCAACTTCTGTATGGTAGCGGCGAGTGGACCCAAATCCCAATGCCGTCGTTCAAGGAGCTTGAAGCAACGCTTGAATTCTGATGTCCGATTGATTTGCCTCATGAGCGGCACTCCGCGAAGAGTTCTTCAACACTGTTGAAGTCCTGTCGTGGAAGTAGCCCCTTCTCCATCATTTCGGCTTCTCTGAACGACGCGAGAAGCCGTGGTCCAGGCACCTCCAACTCCGTATCGTCAAACGGATTTCCGCGCGTTGCCACAATGATGTTAAGAACCATGTTCACGGCTTCGTCAAAGCTGTGTCCATAGCGCCGCAGTTTTCTGTCGGCGCGTCGCGCCAAACTGCGGTCAATGGTCACGGTTCTCTCAAGTGTTGCAGGCATTTTTCTTCTCCGATTGCTTTATCGACATATATTAGACCACATATCGGCGTGTCAGTGGTATATGAAACAGGGCGCGGCCGGAAGTTGTACAATGTAGTGAGTCAAATCGGAAAGGCAAGCTGTCGAGGTGGAGGAAGGAGGTGCTGAAGAGGAAGGACAGGGACCGAAAGAGGAAGGAAAAGCGAAGAAAGGCACGCCCCCATGGGGGCGTCGCGCGAAAAACCAACAAAGGCGCCGCAATCTGTGGTATGATGAAAGCCGCCAAGCAAAATCATCCAGCCACGAGAAAGGACGCCGTGAGAAATTATATCACACAACACGTGCCGGGCACACACATAACTTTCGAGCAGCGGCAGACGCTGGCGGCCGACTGGAACGACATCATCCGGGCCGGACGCAGGGTCACGCTGCGGCAGTTCGCCGCGAAGCACGGCCTGCGGTACGAGACCTGGCGGCGGGAGTACAACCGCGGGGCCGCGGGGGAGGCCGTGCCCGACGCCAGGGACAGGCGCAGGCGCAAGTACGCCGAGTACGACCCGTTCAAGGCCCAGGACGCCATCAACGAGAACAACGAGAACAAGGGCGCGAGGATGCTCGTGACGAACCGGATGGCCGTTCTCTTCAAGCGGCACGTGATAGACGAGAAACTGTCGCCGTACGACGCTCTCTGCCGCATGAAGGACGAGATGCCGGGGCGACGCATCCCCTGCCTGTCGACATGGTACAGGCACATCAACGCCGGCGACATCGGCGTCAGGTACGGGCAGACCCCCTACCATCCAAGCAAAAGGCCAAAGGGCCCCAAGCCCCACCCCGCCATGACCGTCCCCGGCAGGCTCGCGCTGGACGACAGGCCCGCGGGCGCGACCAATCGCAGCAGGTTCGGGCACTACGAGATGGACACCGTCGTCTCGTCGGCCAAGGGCACGGGCGGGCTCCTCGTCATGGTCGACAGGCGAAGCCGCAGGTACGTCATCGAGCTGCTCGCGCACGTCACGCAGGACGAGGTCGTCGCGGCGCTGAGGAGGATGATCGCCCGCAGGGCGATCGGGAAGGTGCGCTCCATCACGACCGACAACGGATGCGAGTTCCTCGACCCCGGGAAGATCAAGGCCGTCGTCGGGTGCGACGTCTACTACACGCGCGCCTACGCCTCGTGGGAGAAGGGATCCGTCGAGAACTGCAACAGGTTCGTCCGCAGGTGGTATCCGAAGGGAACCGACTTCGGCAGGTGCACGACGGCGGAGATGCACCGCCTCGAGCGCGTCATCAACTCGATCCACCGCAAGCTCCTCAACGGGCTTACGGCCTACGAATACGACACCGCCTACGCCAAGGCCGCATGAAGGAGACCACAAAAATGAAAATGTTCGAACTGCTCCCGAGACCCCTCGGATCCATCTTCAGAAAATTGACTCACTTCGCATGCAATTCACGTTCCCAAAACAAGGCGGTCAAACTATGGCAGGTTCTATGCTCATGGCGAATTGCTGTATCGCAAACTGGACGGGGAAACCAACCGCTCCCCAGAGGTAGCGCCGACAAGTAGTACTACTTGTTGCTACAAATACCACTACTTGTCGCTTTGCCCCCTATGGCGAAAGGATCTCCACCATAGCAATCCGCAAATAAACCAAGTATCTCCGTTTGAAGCCACTTCTCCAATGCTTTCGCGTGGGCATCTCCACCACGCCTTGCGATTCCCTTCTTGATTTCACCAACAGTGACAAACGAAAGATGTAGTTTAAATTTGCTATTTCTAGTTTGCCACAAACCGCCGCCTGTGGCAAGACGGGCGCGGTTTTTTGAAAATGGCGGCGAGGGCTCGAATTCCAATGGCATTTTTTGTCTTTGTTCCAGCGGCAATGTTTTGATACAATAATTTCAGTGCCCATATAATAGAAAGGATCGATATAAATGAC
>JAGCUY010000048.1 GCA_017962605.1 Kiritimatiellia bacterium
CCTCAATGCCGCCATCGGCTCTATCCCTATAAAGTCCTCAGCATGCGCCGGCTCTTCAACTGCGGAGCGCAAATCGCCGCTCTCTGCCCCGCATCAAGGCCGCAGCTGCCAATCTGCGCATGACAAATTTTGGTTGCACCCTTGTTCGTTCAACGGCTAATTATGGCGGTGAAGTCGGAGCGGTCGGCGATGCGGTAGAGGCCGCGGCGTCCTTTTTTCGAGGCATCGACAGCCAGGTAGCACTTGTCGGAGCAGCCTATGACCTTCATAAGGAGTTCCGCCTGGCGTTCGTGGTTGGTCGTGGCCACCTTGTCGTCGAGGCCGAAGGCCGAGAGGAATGCCTTGGTGATGTTGAGGCGCGACAGCTCCTCAAGCGTGGCTGCGCCGAGCATGGAGTTCAGCTGCGGGTCGTAGTTGCCGCCGAGTCCGACCCTTGCCCAGTTGGTCGGCATGTTACTGAAGAGATGCATCACGGGAACGGCGTTCGTGATGACCGTGAGGTGCTGGAAGTCGGCTTTTGAAAGGAGGACGGCCAGTTCATAGACCGTGGTCGATGAGTCGAGGAAGACGATGTCGTCCTCCTCGATGAGGGCAATTGCCTTTTCGGCGATTGCGACCTTGGCGGCGCGGTTGGTGACAACACGCTCCTGGTATGTTGAGGAGGAGCCGCGCGTGTCGCGCTCAGGCTTGTAGAGGATGCCGCCATGCACATGCTCGACCGCGTTGCGCGCCACCAGCGCCGTGACATCGCGGTGAAGCGTAGCCGCGCTGATCTTGAACTTTTCCATCAGCTCCTTCATGGAGCATGTCTTCCTCGCCTTTACGTATTCGAGGATGCGTAGCGTGCGGATATTTGCCATGCGAGTATTATACCAAGTAGCAAGTTGCAGGTCGCGGATGTGAGGGATGGGTCTTTTGACATTACCTGGAAACGCAAAGGCGGCCGCCGTCGATGACATGGTTGGTGCCGACGATGAAGGCGCCTTTTTCGGAGGCAAGGTAGAGCGCGAAATCGACAACTTCGGATGGATCGGCGGCACGCCCGATGAGCGTCTTCATGCCCGCCATGCCGGGGCGCGTCAGGACTGGCCCAGGCGAAACGCAGAAGGCGCGGACACCGTGAGTCGCACCGTCCTTTGCGAGCGCCTTGGTGAAGTTGAAGAGCCCGCTCTTTGCCGTGCCATACATCGAGCCGTTGCCGTCGCCCTCGAAGCCGGTGACGGAGCCGAGGAGGCAGATGACGCCGCTTCCCTGCGCTACCATCGTCGGCAGGCAGGCGCGGGCCATGTAAACGGGGCCGCGCAGATTCACGTCAAGCCCCCAGTCGATGACATCCTTCGGTTGCTCGTGGAAAGGAACGTGGCTGTTGCAGCAGCGAGCCTCGTTGCCGCCAGCGAAGGAGAAGAGCAGGTCAAGGCGTCCAAAGCGTTCAGTCGCCAGGGCGGCGGCCTTCTGTGCGTCGTCCCAGTTGCGGACGTCGCAAAGGCACGGAACGGCCTCGCCGCCTGATGCGGCAGATGCTGCGTCGGCCGCGATGGCTGTGGCCTCGCGGTCAAGCGCCTCGGCGTTCACGTCGCACATTATGACCTTGGTGCCGGCCATTGCCAGCTCCCTTGAGGTAAGAAGCCCCATTCCAGACGCTGCGCCAGTCACGATGGCGACCTTGTTCTCATAGTGCAGTTCAATTGTTTTCATGATTAATCTCCAGCGGATCCTCGGCGGCTTCAAGCATTCCCGCGCCATCGTCTTCGCCCTCGCCGTATGCGGCGGGGCGCGCCGTGGCATCAGCGACGATGCCGTCGTAGAGGTTGTCAAGTGTCGCCGTTCGGACGGAAGGCTTCAGCTCGCATTCCCACACGATGAAGACGCGCCATCCCTCTTCCGCCCATTGCTCTTCGTGCAGGGCGTCGCGCTTGACGTTGCGGCGGAACTTCTCCTTCCAGAACTTCACATGCGACTTCGGCGTCGTGGCGACCTTGCAGCCCGGATGGCGGTGCCAGAAGCAGCCACGGACTTCAATGAGCGCATTGTATTTGGTCAGGACGATGTCGGGATGCCCGGGCAGTCGCTTGACATTGACGCGGAAGCGAAGACCACGAGAGAAGAGGTAGCGCCGCACGATCAGCTCGGGCTTGGTGTCCCGGCTGTGGATGCGGCTCATTGTCCAACTCCGCTTCTCCTTTGTCAAAGTGTCGGTCACGGAGGAAGTTCAAAGTTTGATGTATCTAGTTTATCGTTTTTGTATTTTTGAACTGATGGACACTAGCGGTTCCCCTTGGCGCGGTTGTGGGTGCGGCACAGCATCTGGCAGTTGGAGATGTCGGTCGCGCCGCCCTTGCTCCAGGCGGCCACGTGGTCTGCATCCATTTCGCTGAACTTCCAGATGCGCTTGGCATTCGCGTCGTGGCCGACGGCGCAGAGCGGACAGTTTGACACGCCCTTCTTCTCGGCGTCCGCCATCTGCCGCGCATAGACAGCCTTGGCCTCTTTGGGTTCGAAGACGCGCACGTCGAGAAGCCGCGTGTCCTTCTCGCCGCCGAGGACGTATTCGAATATTCCCTTTCGGCTCTTCACGAACTCGTCGGCGTAGAGCGTCCGCACCCGCTCCCAGACGGCCTCCGGGTCGTATGCGTTCGCGTGGTAGGTCTCGTATAGCCGCCCCCACTCGAGGCCGCACATCTCGTCCTCAACGCCCTTGAACACCGTCGCCGCCCAGTCGATGACGGTGCTGAAATACGCCTTGAGTTCGCCGATGCCCTCGTCGAAGCGGTGCTTCGCCATATAGCCGTCTATGTCGCCCCTGCCGACCCAGCGCAGCGCCTCGGCCAGTATCTCCTGCCGCTTCTCGTTGCCCCTGACGTATGCCTTCCACTTCTGGAGCATCGGCTTCATGGAGTTGGAGAACTCCTCCTTCGCCGCCGTGACGAACGGCCCGGAGTAGATGGCGTTCAGGAGTTCCTGCGCGTTGAGCGGGATGCCCGCGATGTTGATGGTCTTGAACCACTCCTTTATCTCACTCTCCCCGCCTTCGCAGACGTAGATGGTGAGGCGAGTGCCTAGCAGTTTCGCGCGCTGGTCCGCCGGGAGCGACGAGAAGTTGCGCTCGAAGCCGTCCGCGCCGGGGAAGGCGAATTTCTCCGTGAGGAAGCGCCCCACGCTTGTGATGCGCTGCTGGCCGTCCAGCACCTCGTAGCGCCCGTCGGCGGTCTTCACGAAATAGAGGAGGCCGATGGGGTAGCCCTTCAGCAACGAGTCGATGACGGCCACGTCGCGCTTCCCGTCGGCGTAGATGTAGTTGCGCTGGTATTCGGGCTGGATGACGAGCTTCCCGCCCCAGCCGAAAAGCCCCTTGCCCTCAAGCTCGCTATACTGGAAGCCATTGCAGATTTCCTCGACGGTGACGTCGGTCAGAAGTTCGGTCGTCATGGTGGATGCCTCTAGTCTTTTAGCCACAAAGAACACAAAGAAACACAAAGAATCATTTCCCCCTCCTTGCGCGGATGAGGATGCGGGCAAATGGCTTTTCCGGGTAGCCATCCTTCATGTAGTAGAGTTGCCCATCGCGCAAACTTCTGTTTAGTTTCTTCAGCTCCTTCGGCACGGCTTTTAGCCCAAGTTCCTTCCCTGATTCCCCCTCGGCGATGCCGACAATCTCAAACTGCTCGGGGCAGTATTTGTCAATGAAAGACCTTGGCACAGCCATGATTCCTTCATAATCGGCGGGTATCGCATCGGTATATGGCACCTCAATTGCCGGATAGTTCTCGAACGTGAAATAGCCTTTCCCTCTGATTTCCTTGTGCCGCGAGTACTTGATGTTGTCGGCCATCGTCATAAGCTCAAGGGGACTATGCCGACGACCATGTTCAAGGTTTGTGAACCACACAGACGCGACGTTCTTCATGTTCTTTCCATCAACGACTTTATCGACATCGGTCGAGTCCATCGTTTCAAACCACATTCCTCCAGCCCATTCTGTAACTCCAGACCACATCAGATTACCTTTGATGAGCGGGAACACCTCGGTGTATGAAACGGCATTCTTGTTGCCTAAAATCAAAAACTTCTTTGTGTCCTTTGTGTTCTTTGTGGCAGCCTCAATTTTACATTTTCCATTTTCAATTTTACATTTGCTTTTGCATTCGCCAAGTATCCATGCCAGGAACTCCCTGAAGAGCGAGAATGGCGGGTTGGTGACAATCACGTCGGCCTCGTCCCTTAACCGGCACACCTCCTCGCTGCGGAAGTCGCCGTCGCCTTCGAGGTAGTGCCACTCCAAGTCGTCGAGGTCGATTCGGCCGTTGGCGTTGGTGTCGTGGTCGAGGACGAATATCTTGCCGCGCACGCCTGTTTTCTCGGCGTCGAACTGTGGGGACTCCGACTCGAAAAGCGAGGGCTGATACCAGTCTCCCCACTTCTTCGCGCCCGTCCCGATCTTCTTGCTGGCGGCTGCGTAGCTGGTCGAGATCAGCTTCTTCAGCCCAAGCCGCTCGAAGTTCTCGGCGAAGAAGCGGGTGAACTTGCTCCATTCGGGGTCATCGCAGGGAAGCAGCACCGTCTTGCCCCGGAAGGTGTCTGGGTTGAAGTCGAGGTATGCGTTCACCTCCTTCTGGATGTCGGCATACTGCGTGTAGAACTCGTCGTTCTTCGCGCTCTTCGCGTTAGTGAGTTGCCTGTTTTCAGCCATGTGCGCTCTTTCTTCCCGTCCGCGTTAGGTTCAATGCTATGATTATCGCAAAAGCGGGCGGCGATTGTCAAATCGGAAAACGCGAGACGATAGCGGACGCCGATTTAGATTTGCGGCGGTTCGCCTCCTTTGATATACTGTTGCAACAATGAAGAGATTCTTTAAAACTGTTGGCGCCTTTGCGCGGAGGTTTCCGGCCATAGCCGCATTTTCATTCGTCGGTATCTGGATTGCCCATCAAATCACATACGCGCCAAAATGGTATTACGGAGATTCCGATCGCATTCTCATGACCATGATGGCCATGTTTATGGCCTTTGCCGCCGCCGCAGTAGCGCAAATCACTCTTGAGCGCCTGAAAACGCCGCGATGGCCGCAGTTCGTCGCCGCAGGCGCATCTCTTGTCCTTTTCACGGGACTGACATTCCTGTTCCGCTGGATTGGCGACGCAGATCGCGCAGACTTCCTTTTCAGGTATCTGCTCTCGCTTGGCGCAATGCTTGCGCTGTTTGCGTTCGCCCTCGCAAAGCCGGAAGACGAAGAACGCAATCTTCCGATTCTGGTTGGGTCGGCCATTCTTGGCGTTGCCGTGGCTATTGCTGCGTGGGGGCCGTTGGCGCTTGTGTTCCTTGCGCTGGACAAACTCTTCGGGGTGTCCATAGAAAAAATATACGAATTTCTGTTTTTCGTGTCGATTCTCTCATTGGCCCCTGCGGCATTCGTCCTTTTCGCGACGCGCGACACAGTTAAAGTCGGCGAAAAGTCGCTTCGCATAGTGATGGACTACATCCTCGGCCCGCTGGCCCTTGTCAACCTTGCGATTCTGGTCGCCTATCTGGCAAAATGCCTAACCGGACAATCTTTGCCAAAAGGCGAAATTACTCTGCTGGTTTCCTCGGCATCAGGCGTGTGGATTCTATTCTGCATGGTGTTTTCCTACAGCGGCACGGGCTTCTCCCTGTTCTTTAGGCGGAAGGTCGGATACGCAATAATCCCGCTCCTGGTTCTGCAGTCTGTGGCCATATCAATGCGAATCGACCAATACGGCCTTACTCCCATGCGCTATCTTGTTTGTGCGCTTACGCTCTTTTTCGCCGTTGCGGCATTTCTTTCGTTTTTCCGAAGAGGGCGGTTGGTGCGATGGCTATACGTGATATTTGCGGCATTTGCGCTTTTCGCGGCATTCAGCCCCCTCAATGCATTTGACGCCAGCATAATGGCCCAAAAGGCGCGTGTCAGGCGCATATTCCGGAAAGCGGGCGTAGCGTTTGACGAGTCCGTTTTCGCTGATCGCATAAAGGTGGCTGAAATATCCAAGTTTCAAAAGTCCGACAAGGTTCGCCTCCAAAATTCAATTTCTTTCGTGCAGGAGTTCCACAAATCCTGTGGGTTATACGTTGCCAGTTACGACCCGGATTTCCGGCCCTACGAGCCTAAGGCTTCGCCAAAAAGGTATTATACCGATTACTGGTGGCTTCAAGGTGAACGGCGGTTTTCCCTGGACGTTTCCAGATTTGGCAAAATGTATCCCGCGGAAATCGATTGGCATTCCGGTGTTGAGAAGGGCGCGACAAAGGAGGAAATATTGGCGCTGGCCAAGTGCAACCCGCATATTGAAATTGTTGTCCACGGATTGGAAGACTCAACTGTCAGCGCTCTGGCATCCGTTTTCAATACGCTCATCATAGAGAAAAACATACAGGATGAGAGAAGTCTCCTGGATATTGGCAATGGAAGATCAATCTTGGTTCTGTCATCCCATGCGAGGTATTACAGGCTTGACGAAAATGCGCCCATATCGGCGGAGAATGTAATTCCTGCCGAAATCGGTGCAAGATGCCTGCTTTTCGAGGAAAAAGGAGATTAAGGTCTATTCCCATATTTCAAAAGCAGAGACTCCAGTAGCCATTGGAATAGACAAGCGGCCTCATGCCTATGCTTCTGGCATAAGAGGGGTCGTTAGGGTAATCGTATCTGGCCATGACGAAGAAACAGGTGTTTGTCCCATCCGGCCGTGATTCGGCGTCTAGGACACATAGGGGGAAGAATGCGACACCCCTGCTGAAGTATGCGAAATTGCGCATAATAATATCGTCCGGGCCGTCAGTTTCGCTTACGGCAGAAAGAAAACCGTTCCGATAAACTCTGGTCAGCGTCCGCAGTTCAGATATTGACCTATTTGTGATGGATCCGTCTGCCATCATGCCGACAAATAGCCTCGCCCCTGCGACAAGGTTTGTTCGCATTGGCAATTCGCATTCAATGGCTTTGGCCGCATCTGTTAGCGATTGCTTGATGACGCAATTCGTCTGGCCGTTCTCTATGTAAAACTTGATGCCATGCATGAACACTTCGGGGCGATAAAACGAAGTCCCTGGCGTATTGATGCGCTGAACGCATACGTTGCCGCTTTTGTCTTGATACGGTGGCCGAAATGCTGTAATTGGTGCGCAGAAAGATTGCACGTCGTTTGTCACCACGCATCGCACGATGTCTGTGATGTTCGTATCCTCAAAGCGGTATGGCAGAGTGAACGCCCCGATTTGCAGCGTGTCGGCAAGAAGCGAAGTGGCTACAGCCAGAGCAGCGATGATTGCAGTGTGCGTTTTCATGGTATGTTCAAGACTCCTGTTGGTGTTGTTGGCCGGCGGTCGAGGTATTGCTACTGTCATTCTTCTTCTGTGAGAGTAGGCTCTCCGTCCACACAAACACTCCAGAGCCCATTTAATAGCACAAGAGGAACGGTGTATATGCTTGTGCTTGAAATCGGGCGGCTAGGATCGTATCCACGCAATGGCAAACATGGGATTGTGTTAGTGGAAAGACCCATGGTCGCTCGTAAAAAAACGAGGTGACACAGGGGAAGCGGAGTCCAACCTTCGGGCATGCTGGCTACAAAACCCATGAGAACATCATCGTTTGCCTCCTCTGTAGTGGGATGTCTCAATTCGCCGGCTCGAACATAGCAGATAGAAGAACGTATCTCGTCAGAAGGGCAATTGGTAATAAATCCTGAAAAAACCTTATCAACAAAAGATGAAGCATGGGCGACAAGGTTCGTCCGCATAGGCAATTCGCTTTCGATGGCTTTGGCGGCGTCTGTTAGCGATTGCTTGATGACACAATTAGTCTGGCCATTCTCAATTTGGAATGCTATGCCGTTTTCAAGAATCTGGGGCAAGTATAACGTTGTTCCTGGCGTGTTCTCACTATCAACAGTGACATCCCCGTTTTTCTCGGCGAATGGAGGCGTGAACGATGTGGTCGCA
>JAGCUY010000049.1 GCA_017962605.1 Kiritimatiellia bacterium
AGCGCATCCCAGTCCGGCTCGCCACAGTGGTTTCCATGGTTTTCAAGCCAGAACCGGACAAGCGCCACGTAGTCGTCGGGCCGCCCCCCCACGCCCGCCTTTTCGGACGCCTCGGGATCCTCCTTCAGCAGCCAGGCGAGTTTGAGGAGCGCCTCCTCGGCGATCGAGTGCGCCGGGATGAGGTTGCGCTTCGGCGACGGTCCCATTGTGTCGCAGAGGAGGTTGGCGAAGCGGATTGCGCACCCCAGCAGCCGCGCCTTGCCTGTGGCGAGGTAGTGATGGACCCCGGCCTCGACGAGGCACCCCGCGTTGTAGATTTCGTGCTGGTCCATCGCGAAGGCGCCGTTGTCGCCCCAGCGGTGGATGTCTCCTTCCATCTGGCAGCGCGTGTTGAGATAGCCGTCGGGGCGCTGGGCCGCCGCAATCGGGGCGATCCAGCGGTCGATGGCCGCCTCAAGCGTCGCATCGGGGTTGACGGCGAGGTAGTCGGAGGCGCCGCGAAGCGACTCGTAGAGCAACCCGTCGTAGAAGTAGTTGCCCTGATGGCCGGAAGTCGCGCCGCGCGCCGCCAACTCGAAGTTTGACTTGACGCCGGAGCGGCCCTCCAGCTTGGCCAGCACGTCCGGGATGGTCGTGGTGCGCCACAGGTTGTATCGCGGCGACCAGAAGTCATCCTCCACCGTTACTGCGGGGAGAGGCTGGAACGCCATCGCCGCGTTCGGCCCGTAGGGGCCGAAGGGACCGTCTGTTTCCATGGCGGCCCCTAGTTCGAAAAATCCGCCGGGCAGACCACGCGGAAGCCGACGTAGCTTTCACGATACTGCGGGCCCTTCTGCTGGCGATATGCGGGCCGGCAGTTTCCTGCGTTTCCGAAACTGTCGCGGGCGTCGGCGGTGAGGCCGCCGAAAGAACCGCCGCGCACGGCGCGTCCATCGTAATCCCTGTATTCCTTTGCGATAGGGGTGCCATGGTCATCAGGAGGGTAATATCCGTTTTCCGCAGTCAGGACGTTGCGGAACCAGTCGATGCACCACTCACACACGTTGCCGTGCATGTCGTAGAGCCCCCAGGAGTTCGGGGGATAGGAGCCTACGGCGGCCGTTCCGTTCGCGGTGTCGCAGTTCTGGGCCGAAACCGTGGTGGCGCTGTCAAGCCATCCGCCGTTGTAAACATAGCGCCCGAGGAGGGAAAGGTTGGCGTCGTTCTTCCCGCCTAGGATTGCCGAACCGTCGTTCCAGAATGGGGAGCCATGTCCGGCGCGGGCGGCGAACTCCCATTGCGCCTCCGTCGGCAAGTCGAAGTCGATGCCAGTCCTATCGGACAGCAGTGCGAGGAACGAACCAGGATAGGGACGACCCGGCCATTCCTCAGCGCCACCATTGGCCGACGTGCTGTCATCGGCCATGCGGATTTCGTTGTAGCAGACCTGCTCCACGGGGCGGTATGCCTTGTATGCCGCGTTGTTGAAATACGAAGGATTCGGGCGCTTCGAGCTGACAAGCGACCACTGTGCCTGCGTCGTCTCGAAGACGGCGATGTAGTAGTTGTTCGTGAGCGACAACTGGCGGGTGTTCTCGCGGCCGTATTTGTGGCGATCAGTCTCTTGCGAGGAAGACCCCATCGTCCATTCGATGTCCTTGGCCATGATCTTGCGCATGACGAGCTTCGAGGTCTTGTAGATGGGGTTGTTGGTGATGGCGCCACGCTGGCCGGGTTCGGAGCCAGGCAGGAATTCGACGGCGGGATAGTAGCGCTGCGTGTCCGGCTGGGTCCCTGTCGAAATGTCCACGACCATGTAGTCGGGGGTGTTGTCGAGCGCCCACGCCGTAACCACGGCCTTCGCGCAGCCGTCCTCGACATTGAGGCAGTTGCCTTGGTCGTCCTTCCATGTGTCGATGGGGCGCCAGACGATGGTGTAGTCGCCGCTGCCGTCCGCGTCGGCACTCGTCACCTTGCGCCAGACCGCGCCCTGCGCTGTGCAGACGGCCTCTCCGCCGATGGAGGCCCATCCTTCGGCGGCATACGGAACCGCGTTCGTGAAAACTTCGAGCGTCACGACGGCGTCTTCCGTGAGTTTGTATTTGATGGTGACGTTGCGGGAGCCGGTAGGCTGTATCATCCTTACATTTGAAACAGTGGGGGCGGCGACTGCCAGTGTCGCGGCTCCAAAGGCGGCGACTGCGACGAGGGTGTTCTTGAAGTTCATGGTTTTCTCCTTGATGGTTGTTGTGGTTGGAAAGGGTTAGAACAGGATAAGGGCGGTAGGCCCTTCCTTGTCAGTGTAGAGGTGGGTCATCTGCGACTCGGCGACGGTGCGATAGATGCCGTCGAGAGCGGCGCAGTCGGACGCGGCGGAATGTGAATTCACCTTTGCCGCGGCTTTCAATGCCGCATTGGCAGACTCGAAGTCCGCATAGTTGCTGAAGAACTGGTAGCCGTCGCCGAGAACCAGTGGCGCGGCGATTGCCGCAACGACGGCGAGACATGTGGGTTTGTTCATGGTTTTACTCCTTTTGTTAGGTTGTAGGGTTAGGTGGTGTTAGCGGAAATTGAGCCGTGTGGGGATGCCCTCAATATTGATGATGGCACTAAGCGGCGAGCCAGAGGCCATCGCAAGCTGAACCGTCCACGCGCCTGGCTGCCGAAACTGGAACGCTGTTGCGCCTGTTCCGGAGAGGTTTTGCGTCGTGGCGGCACCCATCGGCGGCGTGAATGTCAGGGTCGATGCTGCAGAGGCGTTGCCGCGCCAGTCGTCGCCAGAGTAGGCGACTGGTGGGGTTTGTCCGGCCTTTGCCGCCCGGTCAGGGCCTTGTCCGACGGTATCCATTGCGATTGCGCCTGAGGGTTGCGACTGGATGGGGGCGAATGCCGATGCGGCAATCGTAAAATTCACCGTTCCCTCGCCGGAGTTGTAGAGCGTCCAGTTGCCGGCGGTCCGAAGCGAGAACGCCACCGACCCGGCCTCCGCCGCATGGTCCGCCAGCGTGGTGATTGTCGCATCGGGGGCGGTGGCCGTCACGGTCTCGCCAGCCCCCCACCCGATTCGCCAGTTGGAGAGTTCGTCGAGCGCCGCAAGTGTGCTGATCGTCATTGGCCACGGCGCCGTGTTCAGGCGGATGCCGCCCAGCGTCGAGGTCGCAGTGTCCGCCATAGACGCCGGGGCGGCAAGCGCCGCGACCGCGATGGCTGCGGCAACTGCGCTTTTTGCCATTCGTTGCTTCGTCTTCAACATGGTCGCCTCCCGTCCACTACTGGACAATTACCGACACGCGGAAGCCAAGATCCGACCCGTTATCGGAGACAGCGCAGTGAACATTCCGCCTCGATGCGTGGAAATTCAAGTCAGATGAAGATTGCGAATAGTTTCCTCCCCGCAAACGGACTCGGTCGCTACCAGAGGAAGAGGCGGTGAACGCACTCTGGCGTGAACTCAGGTCGGTGCGGTCATTGCCGTCCAGAATGACATCCCATGTATTGCCGAATGTGTCATAGAGGCCCCATGCGTTCGGGAGGCGCGAACCCACGGCCACGGTGCTACCGCCAGCGTTGTCGGAGCAAACCACGTAGCCGGTGTTCATGTCATTGCCCCATGCGTATGTCGTCGTGGCGCCGGCGCGGGCGGCGATTTCAAACATCACTTCCGTGGGCAGGTCGAAGCCGAAGTTGTTGCCCGTAATGAAATTCAAGCGTTGAAGGAAGGTCCCGGCACTTGCGGACGAACCCACGGGAGGCGTATTCCGCGAGGAACCGGAGCCGCGCAGGATGTTCCATCCGATGCTATCGACCGGACGGTGGTCCACCACATTCCCTTCAACCGTTGAAGTATGAGCCGACGGATTGTCGCCGCGGAGTTTTCGATACTGGTATTGCGTGACGAGGAACACGCCAATGTAATAGTCCCTGTCCGTTGTCCAGTTGGCATTTAGGTTCATGTCATTCCCGTTGTTAAAGGAAGAGGAATAATGCGTACTATCCCCCGTCGGGTAGCCGCTTGCGAACGGGCCGTTCGGGAGGGTCGCGCTGTCCGCCGTGCGCGGCACCTTGCGCAGCACCAGCTTGTCCTCCTTGTATTCGGCCGTGTTGTAGCGCTCGTTGGAGTCCGCCTGCGAGGCGCAAAGGCCCTCGTAGAAGACGGCGCCGCTGTCGAGATCGACGACCATGTAGTCGTTGCCGCTCGGGACGTTCGTCGCGAAGAGCGTCGCCGTGAGGGAGGCGTCGGTGCAGACGATGCCCTCCGGCGCGGTCCACGTGACGGTGTATTGGCGGCTTCCGCTGCCGCCGGTTTCCGCGCTCGCGCCGAGCGTGCTGCCCTCGAAGGCGTAGGTCTGCCCGTTTGCCGTCAGGGCGAAGCGCAGCGCATAATAATCGCCGTCCGATCGCTTCTGGGCGTCGGTCACGGTGTAGGTGATATCGACCTTGTTGTTCCACGGCCAGCGCTGGACGACGCGGTCGATGGTTACACTTGCTGCGCTCGCCACCATGTCAAGGGTCACGCCCAGCGCGACCGCTACGAGACCGTTTCCGGCCCATCTTGTTAGTTTTGTCATTTAGACTTCTCCGTTTCTGTTTGTCGTAAGGTTTCGCGTCCCGGTTCCCGCGCACCATGCGCGGGCCGTTGGCGCGGAAAAGTGCTAGTCGCGGGGAACGAAGCCAGGGCCGAGCCTTCCGGCGAAGCCGTCGAGGAGGACGCGCTTGCGTGGGGTGTCGGGATTGTCGCGGAAGTCCGCCCAAGGGCTGAACTTCGTCGGTGCCTCCTTCTCCACGTCCCAGCAGGGGTGTTCGCGGAATGCATGGTAGGTCCAGTCCCATCCCCATTCCTCCATTATCTCTATCAATTCCTTTAAATAGATCTCGGCCCCTTCCGCCCAAGTCGTCGCCGAAAACTCGCCAACGTAGATTCTCGCATTATGGCGGAGCTGGAAATCCCTCACCGGCTGCAGGCGCTGGCGGATGCAGTTCTTATCCCAGCCAAGGGCCGGATTAGGCCACGGCGGGCGGCGGCCTTCCCTGTCCACGCCGCCGATGCCCTGGCAGGTGAAGTCGCCTGGCATGTACATGTGGACCTGGTAGATGACGTCCTTGAGCGGCAGGACTTTCATGTAGGGGTAGGCCTGCGGGTCGCAGCAGACGTTGCCCTCCATGATGATCGGCGTCACGGGGTCGATCTCGCGGATAGCCTTCGCCGCCTCGAACTGCATCTCCCAGTAGCCGTAATCGACCTTCGTTATCTGCTGCGGCTCGTTGTAGAGGTCGTAGCCGTAGATGACATCGGTGTTGCCCCGGAAGCGCGCCGCAATCATGCGCCACGTGTCGATGAACTTCCCGCGGACGCGCGGGTCGCGGTATTGGGCGCTCTCCTTGTTCCTGTTGCGGTTGTCGCCCGGCGTCCTGTGGAGATCGACGACTATCATGATGCCGTATTTGCGCGCCCACGGGAGGACGTCGCGCTCAAGGTGGTCCAGCTTGCCGGCGAGCCAGCGGTCGTAGATGTCGTAGCCGGTTTCGGGGGTTCCGTCCTCGCGCGGGTTGCCGCGCCATTCCGTCATCTGGTAGCGTGCCAGCGTCGCGCCCCATTCCGCCAGCGTCCGGAAGTCATCCTCCGTGCAGTCGCGGGCGGGCAGCTGGACGCCGCGCAGCTGCGGGCGTTCGCTGACGAGAGGCGTGTATTCGCACTTCTCCGTCGAGACATCGCGGTCGAAAATCGCGTCAAGCGTCGCCGTCCACTGAATCTGCCCCTTCTCATTGCGGATTGGGAGTTCGATTTCGACGGCGCCCGCCATTGGCGCGGCCGCGATGAGCGCCGCTAGAGCGGCTATGGAGATTATCTCTTTCATGCGTGATTCCCATCTTTACGCATTTATTATCCCAAATTACATGCCGCTCGCATAGACCTTTTATTTGATAAAATATCACTTTTATGAAAATCGCAATATGAAGAAAAGAATGGAAGTTTTGCTTTTTTAGGTAATTCGTGCTATATTTGCAGCGAATGAAGCAGGTTCCCCAAAATAGGCGCAAGCGCAGAATATTCGCCGTCGTCGCGCTCAATGTCCACTCGGGACAGCGCAAGCTCGCCGGCATCGTGCGCTATCTCAACGACCGCCAGCCAAGCGACGAGGAAAAGTGGGACATCGACATCCTGCATGGCAAGGACGCCGTCACGGACACCGCAATGCGCCGCGCCGTCCGCGAAGGTGTCTCCGGCATAATCCAGCTCAATTACCCATCCCCAGAAACGATGCGCCTAGTCGCCCGCAGCGGCATCCCCTGCGTTGTGGAGACATCTGGACAGGAAAGTCTAAAGTCGAAAGTCGAAAGTCAAAAGTCGAAAGTCGAAAGTCGAAAGTCAAAAGTCAAAAGTCGAAAGTCAAAAGTCGAAGGTCGAAAGTCGAAGGTCGAAAACCGCTTGTCGCATGTCGCTTGTCGCATGTCCACTCCTTCTTCCTCGAACGTCGTCCGCATTATATGCGACGCGCGTGAACTGGCACGCGAGGCGGCGCAGAACCTCATCGTGCGGCAGTCGTTCGCCTCCTTTGGCTTCGTGGGGACTCCCGAGGGGGAATCATGGTCAAGCGAACGCGGCGCGTTCTTCAAAGAGGCACTTGCCGAGCGCGGGCACGAGTGCGCCGTCTTCAAATCAAGGCGCGCGGGCCTTGGCTCATGGCTCGCCTCCCTTCCCCGCCCCGCGGCCATCTGCGCAGCTAACGACTCCACGGCGCGGGAAGTCGCCAATGCCGCCCTCGACAAAGGGCTCCGCATCCCCGACGACATCGCCGTCCTCGGCATCGACGACGACCCCAAGTTCTGCCTGTCGGCCTCCCCCGCCATATCATCGGTGGTTCAGGACTTCGAGTCATGCGGCTACCAGGCCGCAGAGGCACTCCAGCGCCTGATGGACGGCGATACCACGGGGCCGTCCCTTCTCCGTTACGGCGCACGCGGCGTGTCAATCCGCGAATCAACGCTCTCCTCATCGCCGCATGCGGACTTCGTGCCAAGGGCACTGGACTGGATAGACGCCAACGCCTGCAGCTACATCGGCGCCGCCGACGTGGCGCGGGCGCTGGGAGTCTCACGACAAATGCTCGACCTGCGCTTCCGCGAACTGCTGCGGACTACTGTCCACGCGGTCCTGCGCGAACGCCGCCTTGAGGAGGTGAAGCTGCTACTCTCCACCACCAACATGACGGTCGGGCGCATCACGGAGCAGTGCGGCTTCACCAGCGCCGGGCACCTGAAGAATCTTTTCCGCCGCACCTTCGGCTGTTCGATGCGCGACTGGCGCAAGGCGGGGAAATAAAAACCTTTAGCCGATGACGACCAGCACGTCGCCGGTCGCGACCTTGTCGGTCTGGGCGACCATGACGGACTGGACCGTGCCGCCGCAGGGCGACATAACCGGCTGCTCCATCTTCATGACGTCCATGACAAGGAGTTCGTCGCCTTCGGCAACGGTGTCGCCCTGCTTCACGTTCACGCGGAGGACGGAGCCGGGGACGCTGGCCTTCACTTCGGTGCCGGCGCCGCCGGACGGGGCGGCCGCGGGGGCGGCCTTGATGCCGTCCGCGACGCTAAACGCGTATTCCTTGCCGTTGACGACCGCCTTGCCGTCGCCCTTCAGTTCGACGCCGTATGCCTTGCCGCCGATTGTGACGGTGCACGGGCCGCTCTTGCCGGCCGCCTTGGGGGCGTCCTTCTCGATGAAGCGGCAGCCCATCGGCGCCTTGGACGGATCCTTGAGGAAGAAGATGCCCTTCTCCTTGCAGGCGGCGGCGATGAAGACGTTTTCGTCGGTGATGGGCAGCCCTGCGTCCTTGAGGGCCTTCTCAGCAGCGGCGCGGCCCTTCGTCGGGTCGGCGTCGTTGAGTTCGAGGACGGTCTTGGTCGTCGGCTCCAGGCCGGTGGCGGCGCTGGCGAGCTTGACGATTTCCGGGTCGGGCGCGACGGGCGTCTTGCCAAAGTAGCCGAGCACCATCTTCGCGTAGCCGGGGGAGAACTTCTTGAACTTGCCGAACATGACGTTCTGGATCGCCTGCTGCGCGTAGAACTGCGAGACGGGCGTGACCGAGGTGCCGAAGCCGCCAAGGCGGACGCAGTCGTACATCTCGGCGATCATGTCGTCATACTTGTCCATCATGTTGTTGTCGCGGAGCATCTGCGTGTTGGCGGTGAGTGCGCCGCCGGGCATGGGGCTCCAGATGATGGCTGGCGAGACATTCATGGCCTCCGGCGGGAGGAAGTAGTCCTTCATGCAGTCCTTGAAGACGGCCTCCGCCTTGCGGACCTTCTCGATGTCGATGTCGAGGGCGAAGTCTTCGTCGCCGTCGAGGGCGTGCCAGAGGGTGATGATGTCGGGCTGGCAGGTGCCGCCGGACATCGGGGCCATGGAGAGGTCGAGGCCGTCTGCGCCGCCGCGGAGGGCAGCGAGATAGCATGCGATGCCGTTGCCGGCCGTCTCATGGCTGTGGAACTGGATGTGGACCCCTGCGCCGAGGACCTCGCGCGCGAGCTTCATCGTCTTGTAAACGGTGGCGGGGGTGGAGGTGCCGGAGGCGTCCTTGAAGCAGACGCGGTCAAAGGGGATGCCGGCCTCCTTGATGAGTTTCAGGCGCCCGGCGTAGAACTCGGGCGTGTGGGTGCCCTGGTTGTCGATGCCGGGGGGCAGGCCCATCATCGTCACGACGACTTCGTGGTTGAGGCCGGCGTCGTGGATGCACTGGCCAGACCACTTGAGGTTGTTCACGTCGTTGAGGGCGTCGAAGTTGCGGATGGAGGTCATGCCGTGCTTCTTGAACATGTCGGCATGGAGCTTGATCATGTCGCTCGGCTGCGACTCCAGGCCGACGACGTTCACGCCGCGGGAGAGGGTCTGCAGGTCGGCCTCGGGCGCGGCCTTGCGGAACTTGTCCATCACGTCGAAGGCGTCTTCCTGGCAATAGAAGTAGCAGGACTGGAAGCGTGCGCCGCCGCCGGCCTCGAACCAGCGGATGCCCGCGTCGTATGCGGCCTCGACGGCCGGGAGGAAATCCTTGGAGAGGACGCGTGCGCCGATGACGGACTGGAAGCCATCGCGGAATGCGGTGCACATGAACTTGACGTTTTTCTTTGCCATGGTTTTGGAGGGGTGGGGTTGAAAAGTTGAAAAGTTGAGAAGTTGAGAAGTTGAAAAGTTGAAAGGTTGAAAGGTTGAAAGGTTGAAAGGTTGAAAAGTTAAGAGGAAATTCGGCTGCCGGCGGCCGATTGCAATCGATTGCAACCGAAAGCGAACGGAGGGCGCGCTAGGCGCGGCTCCGTGCTACTGCGATTGCGAGGGCGACGGCCGCGTCATCGGCTGATGCCGCAGGCGCCGGCTTCTTCTTGGGCGCTTCGTCGGGAAGCAGGTAGGCGAAGCGAGGAACCACCTTCGAGGCTGCGGTGGTGACAAGGACGAGGATCGCGAGGAAGCAGAAAACGATGCCCATGCCTGCGATGAGGAGCACGACGCCCTGCTTGATGAGTTCAAGGTTCATTGAAAAAGCCCTTTGAGAAATTCAAAAAAAGTGGAAACCATTTTACCAAATGCAGCAAAACTCCGCAAAAATGGCGAAAGTCACATGCAATATGATAGAATGGATTGTCATGAAAATTCCAGTCAGCTGGCTCAACGAATACGTGGACGTCTCCGACCTGTCGCCGAAGGCGCTATCCGACAAACTCACTTTCTCAGGCGTGGAGGTGGAGGGCATCGAGACCTCCGGCCCCGCCCTTGACGAGCACTTCGTCGTGGGCGAAGTCCTCACTTGCGAACCGCACCCGGACTCCGACCACATGCATGTCTGCACCGTCTCCGTCGGCAACGGCGAGACGCTTGGCATCGTGTGCGGTGCGCCGAACTGCCGCGCCGGCATCAAGGTCGCCGTCGCGAAGATCGGCGCCACCATCCCCGATGGCGGCTTCAAAATCAAGGCGGCCAAGCTGCGCGGCATCCCCTCGAACGGCATGCTCTGCTCCGGCAAGGAACTGACCCTCTCCGACGACCACAGCGGCATCATGGAACTCGACGCCGCCGCAGTCCCGGGCACGCCGCTGGCCGACGTCCTGCCGAAAGGCGAAACGGTCTTCGACCTGGAGATCACCTGGAACCGCTCCGACTGCCTCTCGGTAATAGGCATCGCGCGCGAGTTCGCGGCGCTGCTGGGTCGCCCGCTGCGCAAGCCCGACGTCTCCTTCGAGGAGAACGGGCCGGACGTGAACACCCTGGCCAAGGTCGTCGTAGAGACGCCCGACTGCCCGCGCTACACGGCGCGCGTCCTCACCGGCGTGAAGGACGGCCCCTCGCCCGACTGGATGGCGAAGCGCCTGGAGCAGTGCGGCGTGCGCTCGCTCGGGCTGATCGTCGATGTCACCAACTACGTGATGCTGGAATGTGGCCAGCCGCTCCACGCCTTCAACCACACGCGCCTCGCGAACAGCACCATCATCGTCCGCCAGGCCCGCGATGGCGAGAAAATCAAGACACTTGACGGCGTGGATCGCGCGCTTGACCCGACGATGTGCGTCATCGCCGACGCCAACGCGCCGGTGGCCGTCGCAGGCGTGATGGGCGGCGCGGAGAGCGAGATTGAAAACGCCACCGACACCGTGCTCGTCGAGAGCGCCCTATTCCAGGCCCCTTCCATCAAGCGCACGGCGACGGCGCTGGGGCTGCACTCCGAGTCGTCGCACCGCTTCGAGCGCTCGGTCGATCCCGACGTGGCGGACTGGGCCTCGCGCCGCGCCGTCTCGCTCCTCGCCAAATACGGCGGCGGGACAGTCGCCAAGGGCGTGATCGACATCGACAACCGCCCTGCCCCGGCCGCGCCGGTGCGCCTCGTCTTCGACCGCGCCCGCAAGCTCATCGGCATCGACCTAGACGCCGACGCCATGGTCGCGATTCTCGTCTCGCTCGGGCTTGAGATCGTCTCACGCGACGCCGAAGGCGCCTTCTTCAAGATTCCGTCGTGGCGCGTCGATTTGCTCGAAGAGGCCGACCTCATCGAGGAAATATCTCGCATCCACGGGCTCGACACACTGCCCGACGTCGCGCCAACGGCCATCGCCGTGCAGGGCGCAGACGACGCGCCCTTCCGCGCCGAGGCCGCATGCCGCGAAGCCGCGGCCGCCATGGGCCTGGCCGAGGGGATGCACTACAGCTTCCTGTCGGCCGCAGAACTGGACGCCTTTGCGCCAGAGGCCCCAGTGGAGGTGCGCGACGACTCGTCGCGCACAGGCGCGACGTCCTCGCGGCGCCTCGCCCTCCCCAACCCGGTGAGCGGCGACTACGCCATCATGCGCGACTCGCTTCTGCCGCAGCTCGTGCAGTCGCTTGGCCGCAACGCCGCCCGCCAGATCGAGGCGCCCGCCCTCTTCGAGATCGGCCGCGTCTTCTGGCAGGACGACGGCAAGCCCGCGGAGGAGAAGCGCATCTCGATGGGCTTCTGCGGTCCATTCGGACGCGACGCCCTCCACCGCCGCGCCGCCGTCACCAACGAAGAGGCGATGCTTTGGCTCAAGGGCATGGTCGAGCGCCTCGCCGCCGCCACGCACTCCGCGCCGCCGCGCTTCGAGGCCGACGACTGCCCCGCCTTTGAGAAAGGCTGGAGCGTCGCCATCCGCATCGGGCGCGACGTCGCCGGCCGCATGGGCCTCGTTAAGAAGTCTCTTCGCCACGCCTGGCGCGTCAATTCGCCTATGGCCGTCGCGGAACTCGCGCTCGCGCCGCTCGTGGCAAACTTCGGCTCGCACCGCGCACTCAAGCCGGTGACGCCGTTCCCGGCGGTGATGCGCGACGTGGCAATCGTCGCGCCGGAGACGCTCGCCAACGGCGAGATCGTCCGCGCCATCAACAAGGCCGCGCCGAAAATCTTGACAGGCGTGACGCTCTTTGATATATTCAAACCGAAAACGCTTGGGGACGCAAAACGCTCCCTGGCGTATTCGCTGGAGTTCCGCTCCCCCGAACGGACGCTCACCGACGACGAAGTCAACGCCGCCTTCGACAAGATCCTGGCCGCGCTGAAGAAGTTGCCGGGAGTGGAAGTGAGAGAGGGCTAAAACCAATCTCTGGCCCTGCCCAAAACGCAGACCTGCCCCGAAAAATTGTTCCGTTAATAATTTGAAGCGATGCCCGAATGCGGCGCGGAGTAGAGGCTTCCGAAAGGTTGCTTCGCAGAAACGACGACTAAGGCAACAGACTTCGTGCCTAAGGAACAGGCTTACATCCGGGCATTACGTGAGGGTGGGGTTTTTCTTTACCCCGCCGCATCCCGCACCGTGCCGCGATTATAGCGGCACGATGCGGTATTCGAGGCGGTAGGTGCCCGGGTGGATGCGGTATTCGTCGCGGGTGTCGGGGCCGCATGAGCAGGTCCCGAGGCCGCGCATCGCAGCGTCCAGGTAGAGCGTGACGCCCTTCTCGGGCTTCAGCTCCGATGGGTGGAGGGCCGGCCAGAGGACTTCGTCCGGGAGGTGCGTGGCGTTGAAGCCGAAGAGGCCGCCGACTGCCTCGAAGCGGAGGCCGTGGCCGCGCGCGTCGGTGAGTTCAAGCCAGCGGGTTTCGCAGTGGTGTCCATGTTCCTGCGGAACGATGTAGGGGAAGAACTGGTCGGTGACGGTGGAGGTGTAGCGTCCGACGACTGCCCCGGACTTGCGGTCGCAGTAGGTTTCCTGCGGGCCAAGTCCGAACCAGGCCAGCTTCTCCAGCGTCGCAGGAAGCTTCATGCGCACTGCAAGGCGCGGGAGGTCGTCCAGCCCCTTGGGCACGATGAACTCATGGCGGCAGAGGATGGCCCCGTCCTTTTCGACGCGGTATTCCGCGCGGTGCTCCACGGCCTTCTCGGCCTTTGTGTCGGAAAGCTTTTCGCCGTAGCGGGCCACGCGCTGCGTAAGCTCGTAGAGGTTCTTGTTCCCGTCGGAGGCCAGATCCGGACCGGCGGGCCAGAAGAGCGAGCGGGTGCGGACAACGCCGGCCTCCTCCTTGCAGAGGGGCGCGACGCGCTCCTCGCGCATCACGTCAAGGCCGGCCTTGCACCAGCGGCCGTATGCCTTCCAGAGGTTGGCGCGGTCCTGGTCGGGACGGGCCTTGATGGCGTCGTTGTCAGTCGGGCTGCGCCAGAGAGTGAAGGCGGGCGCAGCAAAGCTGATTTTTGAGACTTGGAATTTGGAATCTGAAATCTGAGATTTCGAATTTGAGATTTGGAATTTGGAATTTGAGATTTCAGATTTCAATTTCTGGACTTTGCCTTTTGCGGCCGGCAGCGCCATCTGGTCCCAGGCGACGACATGGCCCTTGGGCGCCCACGCCGTGGCCGCGCGCAGAGTGACGGTGACGTTGAGGAAGGATTCGCCGTTCTGCGTCAGCGCGGCGAGGCGCTTGTCCGTAGGCCATCCGGCGAGCTTCAGCGAAGCCTTGCCCTGCGGCTTGACGGCGAGCGGCGCGACCTTGCCCTTGGCTACGGTCTTGCCATCGACCTGCACTTCCCATGAAGCCTCAAGCCACTCGGAGGCGGTGCGGAAGCAATCGCGGTTCTCGACGGCCACGACGCCGCGCTTGGCGTCGGACAGCGTGAAGGCCAGCGGCTGCTGGACATGCTTGATCTCCCACAGCTGCGGCTTCGGGGTGCGGTCGGGATTGACCATGCCGTTGCAGCAGAAGTTGACGTCGTTCGGCTCGTCGCCGTAGTCGCCGCCATAGCCCCAATCGCCGGTCTTCTTGCGCAGGATGCCCTGCTCGACCCAGTCCCAGATAAAGCCGCCCTGGAGGCCGTGGTGGGAGCGGATCGCCTTCCAGTAGTCGGAGAAGGCGCCGCAGCTATTGCCCATGGCGTGGGCGTATTCGCACATGATGAATGGGCGGTCGTCGGGAACCTTCTCGACATAGCGGATCATGAACTGCTCGATTCCGGGATACATCGGGTTGATGATATCCGAAATGCGGTGCGAAATCGGGGAGCCGAAGACCGAGGCGCCCTGCCTCCAGCCGCCATGCATGCCGCCTTCGTAGTGGATCGGGCGGGTTGGGTCGGCGGCGCGGACCCAGTCGGCCAGGGCGAGGTGGTTCTCGCCTACGCCGCTCTCGTTGCCGAGCGACCAGAGGATGACGGAGGGGTGGTTGCGGTCGCGCAGCACCATGCGGGAGCCGCGATCGAACCAGGTCTTGCACCAGGCGTTGTGGTGCGCGAGGTCGGTGTAGTTGGCGTGGCTCTCGATGTTCGCCTCGTCGATGATGTAGATGCCGTATTCGTCGCAGAGGTCGAGCCAGTGCGTGTCGTCCGGGTAATGGCAGCAGCGGACGGCGTTGAAGTTGAACTGCTTGATTAGCTTGATGTCCTGGATGTCGGTTTCAGGCGGGCAGTACTTGCAGCTGACCTCGTGGAACTCGTGGCGGTTCACGCCGCGGATTTCGGTGGCCTTGCCGTTCACGAGCAGCTCGCGGTTGGTGACGCGCACATCGCGGAAGCCGACGCGCAGCGAGACTGACTCCACGGCGCGGCCCTTGATGTCCTTGAGGGTGACGACGAGCGTGTAGAGGTTCGGGGTCTCGGCCGTCCAAGGCTTCACGTTCAGCGGCTTCTTCACGGAAACGGTCGCCTCGCCGAGGTTGGCGCGGTAGTCATAAGACTGCGGGCCGGAGTCAAGCGCGACGCCGGGAACGGGCTTGCCGGCCGCGTCGAAGAGTTTGACTTCTACGGACCAGTCGTTGTGCGGGTCGTCGAGCTTCTCGGGCGTCCAGTCGTGGCGGTCGGGCGCGGCAGCGTATTCGACCTTGGCCGTAACGGAGAGAGTGCCGGCGGGCTTCGCCGCCTTCCAATCCCACCCGGCGCGGGCGGTAATGTCCTGGATGAAGATGTTCTCGCGGGAGAATATCCAGGTCGGGCGATGGATGCCGAGCTCCATCCAGTGGTCCTGGTCCTCAACGTAGCTCTGGGCGCTCCAGCGGATGCAGAGGACTGCGAGGACGTTGCGGCCTGTGCGCACAAAGGGCGTTACGTCGAAGTCGGAGGAAAGCTTGGAGTCGGTCGCCATGCCGGCGAGAACGCCGTTCACATAGACCCATGCCTGGCTCTCCGCACCGCCGAGGTGGAGGATCGTGCGGCGCTTCTCCCAGCCCTTGGGCAAGTCGAACTCGGTGCGCAGGACGGCGCAGGGGTTGGCGTCGGGCACGCGCGGCGGGTCGTTCTTGAAAGGCATCTGCACGTTGGTGTAGTGCGGGTATGAGAAGCCCTGCGTGCAGAGGTCGCCGGGAACGGCCACCCGGGGCCACTTGGCGACATTGGCGTCGTCGGCCACTTCTGCGGGCTTCACATCCTCGACGCGCTCATGGAAGGAAACGGCCCACTGGCCATCGAGCGAAAGGAACCATTTGGACTTGCGCGGGTCGCGCGAGAGGGCGGCCTTCTCATTCGGGAACGGCACCAGGTCGGCGCGCGCGCGGAGGCGGTTCATGGAGGTGAGCTCGGGAACTTCCCAATAGCGGGGGAAAAGGGAGGATGGAGTCATGGCTTGATTAGGTTTTTTGTTAAAAATGTCGGGAAAGAATTATATCGGATTGACACGGCTGGCGCAACCGACTATACTCTTTCATTGTTGTTTGCATGGAAGGACACTGAAAATGAAAAGACCAGAAATCGGAGCGATGTGCCAAATTTCCGAGGGCATGGGCGAAGGCTCCTCTATTGACAAAGTCGCGGCTTTCGGGCTGCACTGCGCTCAGGCGGTGAGCTGGGACATGAATCTAGCCACCCTCGAAGTGGCGCGTGCGCTGAAACGGCGCGCCGCCGACGCGGGCGTCAGGCTCACGGCCATCTGGGGCGGCTACTCCGGCCCCAAGGCATGGAACTTCACGCGCGGCCCTGTCACACTCGGCTTCACGCCGCCCGAATACCGTGAAGTGCGCATCCGCGACATGAAGCGCTGGGCTGAATTCGCGGCCGAGGCCGGCGCCCCGGCGGTCATCACCCACTGCGGCTTCCTCCCCGAGAACATGACCGACCCGGCATTCGAGCCCGTGGCCGTGGCGATCAACGAGGTCGCCTCATACTGCCGCAGCCTGGGCCTGGGCTTCTGGTTCGAAACCGGACAGGAGACGCCGGTCGTCCTGCTGCGCTTCTTCCAGGAGATCGGGCTGGACAACCTCGGCATCAACCTCGACCCAGCCAACCTCCTACTCTACGGCAAGGGGAACCCAATCGACGCGCTCTACGTCTTCGGCAAATACGTCCGCGCCATCCACGCCAAGGACGGGATGCCGCCCACGAACGGACGCGAACTCGGACGCGAGGTCAAGGTAGGCGAAGGATTCGTGCGCTACCCGCAGTTCATCCCGGCACTGATCGAATGTGGCTTCGAGGGCGACCTCACCATCGAGCGCGAGATTTCGGGCGAGGAGCAGGACCGCGACATCCGCGACACCGTTGTATACCTGTCGGGCCTTCTCGACAAGTGCTGCGGCAAGTAGCCGCGACTAATTCCAGTCCGCTGTTAGAAGAGCGGGAGGAGCGCGGTTGGCGGAAGGCTCTTCGCGCCGTGCCGCGAGGCCAGCCCGGCTAGTTCGCCGTCGTTGGTGAAGATGATGACGTTCTCGGCGCCCGCCGACGCGAGGAAGCGCGCCTGATCGACGAGGACGCCGTCGGCGCGGTGTTCGCCCTCGCCGCCTGAGTAGATGACCTGCACGTTTTCGGAGGCCGTTGATTCGCTGCGCTCGGGGCCGTCGAATACGATGTATGCGCGGATGTTCGGCATCTGGGCGAGCAGTCCGGCGATGTCGCGGACGAGCCAGTCGCGCGCCTGCGCCGTTGGCCAGCGGCGCTCGGTCGGGAGGCGGTAGCGGCACTGCAGGGCGAAGAGAGTGTTGTGCGCGTCTATGAGAAGAATGGCGGGGATTTCGCCGGCTATGGCGCGACGCAGGATCGCACGCGGCGAGGATGGATCTTCGTCCTTTGCGCCGTCGGCGGCGCCGCGTGAGTGGATGAGGGAGTAGCGGCGCTTGAGGGCGGACGACAGGGCGGCGACATCCTGCGGCGGGAATGCCTGCGCGGCGGCGAGGAGGTCTATGCAGATGCGCCATGATGCAAGCGACTCGTCGCGGGCGGAGGAGATTGCCTCGAAGAGTTGCGCCAGGGGCGTACCGGGCGCGGCGCCACCAGCCGCCGAGGCCGAGGCCGCGCCGCCGGCGTCCTCGTCGATCAGGCGCGCTTC
>JAGCUY010000050.1 GCA_017962605.1 Kiritimatiellia bacterium
TCGTAGCCACATCGGTTTTGACGCAGCTTTTGCGTCCGGCCATAGGCCGGTTGCGTTAAAGTGAGGGAATGGGGAATGGGGAACGGGGAATGGGGAATGGGGAAGTTTGGCGCTGGCGCCTTGGAAGTTTGGCGCAAGCGCCCTGGATGTTTGGAAGTTGGGAAGTTGAAAGGTTGAAAGGTTGAGAGGTTGAAAGGTTGAAAGGTTGAAAGGTTGGGAAGTTGAAAAGTTCGGAAGTTCGGAAGTTGGGGCGGAGATTTGACGCGTTTTGGACAGGGTGCTATAATTTATAATTTATGTCAAACATACCTACATTTGAAGTCGGTTTCATTTTAATCGCGCGCCTGGTGCTCGCGGGCGTGCTGAGCGCATTAATCGGTCTTGAACGCGAGTTCCGCGCCAAGGAGGCCGGCCTCCGGACACACTTCCTCGTCGGCGTGGGCAGCGCCCTGTTCATGATCGTATCCCAATACGGCTTCGCCGACGTCGGGGCAAACGGCCTCCGTCTCCTCGATGGCGTGAACTACGCCGACTCCGCCCGCATCGCCGCCCAGATCGTAACAGGCATCGGCTTCATCGGCGCCGGTGCCATCATGGTCCAGCGCCACTACGTCCGCGGCCTCACCACGGCCGCCGGGCTCTGGGTCGTAGCCGCCATCGGGATGTCCGCTGCCGGCGGCCTCTACATCCTGGCGGTGGCAGGAACGATCTTCGCACTAATCGGCCTCGAACTCTTCCGCGTCCTGATGCGCTGGGTCAGCCTCCGAATGCTGGAGATCACCTTCAGGGCCAACAACACCGCAGCCATCGAGGCGATGGTGAAACACCTTGAATCCGTCGGCTGCAAGGTGTCGGGCTACAAGCTCTCAAAAATCGGCTCGGGCGCAATCCGCGTGTCCCTTTCTGCGCGCGACCGCTCCGCAGAGGGTCTTGTGGCGCTCTACAACAAACTTGAGGGCGTGCACGGAATCGAGCTCGAGTCCATTGAGTAGGCATGAGTTCCACTTGCAGAGACGCTTCATTCTCCGGCGGCGCGGGATCCATCCTCGGCCTTCCGGCGGATGTCCTCTACTTCAAGTGGCAGGCGGCTGACGCCGCCACGCGCCGCGACATCCGCCGCTTCGCAGCCGGCGCCATCGACCCCGACCTGCCCGTTCCAGTCGAGGACTGCCTCCTCCACTGCGCCATCCGCGACGGCGGCATTGCCATCTTCGCAATCGGCAAGGAGGCCCTCGCCGAAGCCGTCCGCGCACATTCGCAACGCACGGGCGCGCCCTGCGACTGCGCCGTTCCGATGCCACTGGCCATCTGGAACTACGCCTCCGGCGAGGTGCTCGGGCGCGGCGGCGCAAAGGCGCTCCTTCTCCTCGACGCCTCCCCCAATGGCTGGACGCTCTGCGCAGGACGCGCGACATCCAAAAACGCCCCGCTTGAGGCCGTGATGTCACTATCCACTGGAGACGCCGCCGGCGCGGCAAGGGCGGCGCGCATCCTCGTCGGACGCCTCGGCGGAACGGCCACCCTGGCCGTCACCGGGCGAGACGCCCCCGACACCCTATTGAAATCCGTCGCCGACGCCGCGCAAAGCGAGTCAACCATCGACCTGCGTTGCGAAGGGCCGTCGCAGGAGGAACTGCTCCAGCGCTACGTCAGGCAACGCTACTTCTCCAGCGACTCCCCAATCGAGGAGGCGGAGGGCGCGGCCTTCAAACGCCGCCGCGCACGCGCGGCGCTCCTCCCCGCAGCATTCCTGTCCATTGCGGCCGCCATTCTGGCGGTTTCCTCCATCGCCTTCGACCTGGCCGCGGGGGGAGTCCTGCGCAAGACAGACCTGGCAATCGACTCCGCCGCAACGCGACTCGCCGGGGCGCCGATGCGCCTCCACGGCCCGGCCGCAGTGGCGGCCGCCACGCGCTCATTCGACGAACGCGCCGAGCCGTGCGTCGCCCGGACGCTCTCCCTCCCCCCACGCGTTCCCCTGCGCGAAGTCCTGTCATTCGCCGAGACGCGCTCCATCTCCATTCTAGGCATCGATTGCGACGGCTCCTCGATTTCCTTCGCGCTGCGTCCTGAGAACGAGGGCGACATCGCCGCGCTTTCGGCCGCACTCGCCCACTCCGGCCTCGCCGCCTCGCACGAGCGGCGGGAAGACGGTTCATTCACCCTATCCGTGCCGCTGGAGGACGGGCGATGAAGCGCACACCGAAATCAGCCGCAACGGCGCTGCTCGTCCTCGCCGGTGTCCTCATGCTCGCCGCAATTGCCTTCACGGCAGACGCGCGCGCTCGCCTCGCGGCGACGCGGATCCACCGCCGCGCCCTCGCCTCGATGGAGGCCAGCCTGGCGCGGCTAAGCGCCTACGAGGAGGCCGAGGCGAGGCTGGCGTCGGCGGGAACGCTGCCGAACGAAATTCCCCTGCCCGTCTCAGTCCCCTCCCCCGCCAGCCTCAACCGCGAGACATCCACCTCGCCCGGAGGCTGGACAACGGCCACCTTCGACCTGCACTGGGACGCCCCCGCGAAGGCCGCGCTGGAGGCCCTCGCCGCCCTCTGCAACCTCGACGCGACATGGCACATCGACGCCTTCTCGCTCAAGCCATCCGCAGGCGGCGCGTCACTTGACATCCGCATCTCCACAGCGCGCCCCGCGACCAGCGGCACCGGCGAATGAAAGGCCCGCGCCCCAAAAGATGGCAAAGACCTTCAGATTCATCTCCGGGCTACTGCTCCTCCCATTCATAGCGGCGGAGGCCCTCGCGATCTTCGGGCTCGTGCCTGACGCCTTCGTGCCGGACTTCCCCTTCTTCTCGGGCGAAATCGTCGCATTCATGGCCGGCATGGCCCTCTGGTGCGCCATATCCTGGCGCATCGACGTCAACAACTGGTTCTACGTCTTCGGACACGAACTCACCCACGCCGCATGGGCGACCCTCACCTTCTCCAAGGTCTCGAAAATCAGCGTCACTTCCAAGGGCGGATACTGCCTCATCAACAACCCAGGCCCGCTAACGACGCTCTCGCCATACTTCATCCCCTTCTACGTGGTCATCCTGCTCCTCATCCGCCTCCTGCTTGGCATCTGGTTCGACATGGCGCCATACGCCCGCTGGTGGCTTGGGGCGCTCGGCTTCGCCTACGCATTCCATGTCACGAACACCATTTCAAGCCTAGTCAAGGTAGCGCAGCCGGACATCAGGGCCTACGGGCGGTTCTTCTCATGCGTATTCATCGTAGTGGTGAACCTGCTCATCCTTGGCTTCGGGATGGCAACGATGACGACGACGCCCATGCGGGAATGGCTCGGCGGCCTTGCGAACGCCTCCTGCTGCGCCTACGACGCGACATGGAGCTTCATCGTCCGGGCGGCCATCGCCGCCTTCAACGCGATAACGAATCTTGTGGGGAAAATCCAATGAACGCACTTCGCGGCAGCCTGCTAATGCTTCTGGCGGCAATGATATGGGGGACGGCCTTCGTGGCCCAGCGGGAGGGGGCGGCATACCTCGACGCCTACACCTTCAACGCCCTCCGCAGCCTCCTCGGCTCGGCGGTCCTCATCCCCGTGGTGGCGCTAATCGGCAGAGCCGGCGCCGCCGCGACATTTTCCTCGCGCCGCGGCCGCCGCGACCTCCTCGTCGGAGGCCTTGTCTGCGGCCTGCTCCTCACAGTCGCCTCGCTCTTCCAGCAGATTGGACTGGAGGAGACATCCGCCGGGAAGGCCGGCTTCATCACCACCCTCTACATACTCATAGTGCCGATCCTGGGCCTGTGCCTCGGCCGCCGCCCCGCCTGGACGCTCTGGGCTGGCGTCGCCCTCGGCCTCGTCGGCCTCTTCCTCCTCTGCGTCAAGGAGGGCTTCTCAATCACGCGCGGCGACATGATGGTCCTGCGCTGCGCCTTCACCTTCTCCTTCCACATCATGGCCATCGACTTCTTCGTGAGGCGCGTGGACCCAATCCTCCTCTCGCAAGTCCAGTTCCTGGTCTGCGGAATCGCCTGCCTCATACCGATTGCGGTTGGCGCGATCCCAGCGCCCACGCTCCAGGCCATCTACGACTGCAGGTGGCACATCCTCTACATGTCCGTCTTCTCAAGCGGCATCGCCTACACGCTCCAGATCGTCGCCCAGAAGCGGCTCGACGCCGGAGTGGCCGCCCTCGTCATGAGCCTGGAGTCGGTCTTCGCCGCGCTGTCCGGCTGGATCGTCCTAGGCGAAACCCTTTCGCATCGAGAATTCCTCGGCTGCGCCCTAGTCTTCGCGGCGACAATCGTCGCGCAGCTCCGCACCAGAAAGGCCCGGTAAAAATGAAACTACAGTTCCTCGACACCACTCTGCGCGACGGCGAACAGGCCCCTGGATACAGCATGAACCTCGACGAGAAGGTGCGCATGGCGCTCCAGCTCGAGGCCCTCGGCGTGGATGCCGTCGAATCCGGCTTCCCGGCGGCGTCGCGGCTCGACAGCGACTGCGTCCGCGCCGTGGCGGCCGCGCTCCGCACGCCAGCCGTGGTCGGGCTATGCCGCGCCAGGGATGCCGACATCGACCGCGCCGCCGAAGCGCTCGCCGCCGCGAAGCGCCCGCGCATCCACGTCTTCCTCGCCACATCCGAGCTGCATCTCCGCGAGAAGCTCCACATCTCCCGCGACGAGTGCCTGGAGGCGATCCGCCACGCCGTGACCTACGCCCGCAACCGCTGCGGCGACATCGAGTTCTCCGCCGAGGACGCCTCGCGCAGCGACCCCGACTTCCTCTGCCGCGCCGTAGAGACGGCCATCGCCGCAGGCGCCACGACCATCAACCTACCGGACACCGTAGGCTACGCCACGCCGACAGAGTTCGGCGCCATGGTGGCCGACGTCATACGCCGCGTCCCCAACGCCGGCAAGGCGGTCTTCTCGGTGCACTGCCACGACGACCTCGGCATGGCGGTGGCCAACACCCTCGCCGGAATCGCCGCAGGCGCGCGCCAGGCGGAGTGCACGATCTGCGGCATCGGCGAGCGCGCAGGGAACGCCGCCCTTGAGGAAGTCGCCATGGCCGTGGCCACGCGCCGCGACGCCTTCCCCGGCCTCTCCATCGGCATCGTCACGCAGCGCATCGCCAAGACGGCGCGCATCCTCGCCGAAATCACCGGCCACCGCATCCCCCCTGACAAGGCCATCGTGGGCCGCAACGCCTTCGCGCACGAATCGGGAATCCACCAGCACGGCGTGATATCGAACGCCCTCACCTACCAGATAATGCGTCCGGAGGACGTCGGCATCAACGACGAGGAAATCGTCCTCGGCCGCCACTCGGGCCGCCACGCCTTCGAGGAGCGCCTGACGGAACTCGGCTATTCGCTCGACCCCGACCGCGTCGGCCAGCTCTTCGAGCGCTTCAAGGGGATCGCCGAGCGCAAGAAGGAAATCCGCGACCGCGACATCGTAGCCCTCGTCGAGGCGTCGGAGACGCCGCGCAACCAGGCCGAGGCCTGGCGGCTCGCCTCCTTCGTGGTGAACTCCGGCAACGCGATGGTCTCCACCGCGTGCGTGACGCTTCGCAAGGGGCGCCGCACCGCCCGCGAGGTGGCCATGGGGACGGGCCCGGTTTACGCATGCGTCCGCGCCGTGGAGAAGATCGTGAAGCACCCATTCGTCCTCGAGGACTACCAGCTGTCGGCCGTCACGGAGCGCCGCGACGCCCTCGGCGAGGCCCGCGTCCTCATCTCCGACGGCACCGGCACCTATCGCGGGCGCGGCGTATCGACCGACGTCATCGAGGCGTCGATACTCGCCTGCCTGGCCGGCGTGAACGCCATGCTCGGCAGTGCGCAGTCGGCGCTCGGCACCGGCGCCGCCGCCGACGCCCAGCGCTCCGCCATCAAGTAGCCGAGTCTTTGGTAGAATAATTTTGATTGGAAGTGAACCATGAACGAAACAACCATCGCAAAGCTGAACGA
>JAGCUY010000051.1 GCA_017962605.1 Kiritimatiellia bacterium
CTCCTTTATGACAAAGTCATAATATGCCACAGGAATTACACATTTCAAATTACGTTAGGAGTATTAGCGTCCCGCCTGCGGGGAGGGAGGTCCCGCACGCGTCCCGCCGTCGGGCGGGCGGGACGCACGCGCCATGGTACACCGTCAGGCTCATCCTGCCACCAGAGGTCGTGGTCGTAATTGATGTTTCTTATAGATCCGCATGGTGCGGGATGAGCGCCTCGATGGCGTTGCAGAAGACGTTGTCGCGTATGACGATTGTCGCGTTGGCGCCGTCATCTGGTAGGCGGACAGATGTCAGGAATGCTTGTTTTGGCCGTCCACATGCTTTGCTTTCTCCCTACTTGGTTCCGCAGTCGATACGCCAATGTAAAAATTCTCGACAAACCATGTAACATTTTCATAAATGGTGGAGAATTATAGATGAAAGGCAGCGAAAAGAGGGGACACAAAACAGCAGAAGCGACAAAACATCATCACCACAAAGCGTTCAGGACAGGGCCATGTCCAACAAAAAATTCAATCATGGAATTCACCTCCACCCACGATATATCTACTTGTCAGATTTTCATGATTTGAATGCAATTCAAACTAAACATATATTTTAATATACGACTTATACAAAAAGCAAATAAAGACAAAGGTTTCAACATGGCACTCGAAATCAATGAACAATACAGGAAGTTCGTTCAATTCGCCGAACTACAGAAGCAGGCGGGCAACGAAAAGGCAATCGCACGCGACGGTGGAGAAGCCGCCAGCGGCGGTCAGCTCGCCGGGCATTCCATCAAGGCGGCGACCGGAGACAAAGTAGCCCCGCTATGGCGCTCACGGAACAACAAGGATGCGAACAATATCACACGCAGTCTGTTCCGCCAGACAATCATCGACATGTTCGGCGGCGAGGCGAACATTCCCGCGAATGTCAGAAACGCGATGAAGCTGAAGGACTACGATCAAGGCAAGCCGCTAACGGCACGCCGCATACTTCTCGTAAAGGCCGAGATTGACAAGATCGCCGCAACGAACGCCACGACCAACGCCAATATCGCCCAGAACATCTCCAATAGCCGTATCGACCTGCTCCCGCAGGACATGCAGGACGGTCTCGCGAGCCTGGTGGACCATTTGCGCGATGTCTTCGGCACAGCGGTCGTGCCGGCAGGGAAGACGATTGACAAAATCGTGAACGCGACGAACATCGCGAGCAGCATAAAAGCCCTGGTCAATGCGGCAAACGCGCAGGGAAGCGTCATCACAACGGCGGATCTTATAAGCCTCTACGACCAAAAGGCGCTAGAGCGCCTTGCGACCGAGGTTTCCGGGAACTTCATCCTGGCAAAGGCCAAGGCCCGCGCACCGGAGATTTCCAACACCGCACGTTCGATCGGCGCACAGTTCGAAGCGCGCCATCCCGGGCTTAAGGAGAGAATCACCCAATGCACAAATCCCGCCGAAGTCGAGGCTGTGTTCCAAGACTATGAGACGCAGATCAACGCGTTCGTCGATCTTATCGTGCGCAGCAACGCCGCGGACAAGGCGGTGGAATCCAAGGCCACGGCGAAGCTGGCTGCCGCGCTGGGCCTCGACGCCCGCTTCGTCGCCGCGCACGTCCCGATGGATGATCTTTGCGCGAAAGCGAGATCCCTTACCTCCGACATCGCCGCCGGCACGGCGCCTGGATGCAAAGATCAAGGATACGATGTGGAAGCCGCCTACGACGCGCTCGTTGATGAGTTCGTTCAGAAGCGTCTCGACGCCTGCGCAGCCATTGATTCACTGGACCTTCCTGACGATGTGAAGAACCGCTGGAAGGCCGAATACACTTCCTACAGCAAAGTGCCGCCAATTCCCCCCGCCCAGCTGCTCGAAGTGTCCAAGGTATTCAATGCCAACGTCGGAGCGCTCAAGGACGCGATCTCCAGCGGACTGTCGCCGCAAGATGCAGCGAAAGCGCTGAAAAACATCGTAAAGACCTTAAACGACACAATCAGCACCGTCACCGGGAATCCGAACTTCTTCGACGAGGTGGGCGTGGACGAAAAGATTCCGATCTACGGCATGCTGCTCACGGCCGCCGAGGCGAAGACTCCGGACCTGGGGCAGGCGATCCGCAATGCAGGCGAGGCATTCTTTAACCCTGTGGACGATTACTGCGAAGAGCACGAATTCGACACCGCCGCGTTCGTCAAGGCGCTCAACATCAAGAACAAAATGGGGGAAAAACCGCCTGTGACGGATAAGGACAAATATCTTGCGGCCGTGGAGAAGGAAACCGACGCCGCGCTTACGGAGTGCGGCGTCACCGATGCCAAGGTGTGCAAGGATGTCAAAGACGCAATGCGCAAGCTTGGAAGCGACGCGCTGGCGAGCGCGACAGAACTGAAGAGCCTTTCGGACTTCATCGCTACGGCCAAGACCAAAGCAGTGGAACTCGCCAAGAAGCTCGACGGTATCGTGAAGGAAGGCGTTCAGCCCTGAACATCACCGCGACCGCCGTCTCCGCCTCATCCGAACTCGGCATGGAGTATGTACTGCACAAGCTTATCCGAATGAGGATGACGATTCTGGCTACCGAA
>JAGCUY010000052.1 GCA_017962605.1 Kiritimatiellia bacterium
GCATTCTGCTCCTAGCCTTTCGCAAATGCGGTGTAGCCTAGTCTTGCGGGCAACTCCATATCGCGTAAAGGGCGATTTGAACCTTCGCCCCACTTCCGCACGAAGGGCAGCGGAGACGGCGAAGCGAGCGGAGTGACGGCGGAGGCGACGGGGCGGCGGATGGCGGATGCAGGCCGTGGCGAGGTGCGAGCCCGCAAGGGCGTGCCCGGCGGCAGGACGGAACGGACTGGCGCGGGACGCAGATCGTCCGGAATGCGCCGCCAGCCACCGCCCCTAGCCGACACCGAGCGGCGCGAAGGAGACGGCGCAGCGTCGGATTGGTAAAGGTGTCCCCGCAGGCTTTCCCCGCGAAAAAACCGCTTGGCCGAGATCGAGGGAAGGCGCGGGCGCCAACCCAGCGAAGCGGCCAGACTGGCGTCTGCCGCAAGCGTCCGCCGCAGGCGGATTGGCCCCGCGCATTGCCCGATGTCGGCCAAGAGAGAAGGGTTTTCGGGGAAAGCCGGCGACAGAGACAGACAAACACACACAGAAACGACAACCAACACCGACACATAGACAAGCAGACTGACTCACATTGCACTAGCACCTAGCCGCGCCACAATGGGCGAAATTCAGATATAATGGGAGAGATGAAATTTTACATCCATACTTACGGATGCCAGATGAACGTGCGCGATTCGGAAGCCGTCGCGGCCGAACTCGCGGCAGCGGGGCATGTCCAGGCAGATGACGAGGAATCGGCGGACTTGGTGGTCGTGAACACCTGCTCCGTGCGCGAGAAGGCCGAAGACAAGGCCGTCGGCAAGCTGGGGCTGCTGTGCAAGTCGAAGCGCGAGCGTCCAGGGCGCATCGTCGGCGTGATGGGCTGCATGGCGCAGCGCATGGCGGAGGAACTTTTCAACCGCGTGAAGGGGCTAGACTTCGCCGTCGGCTCGCGTGCGGCGCTGAAGATCCCCGAAATCGTGGCCCGCATCGAGGCCGGCTCCACGCGCATCTGGTTCCCCGGCGAACTCGACGGCATCGACGTTCCCAACGGCCACACGGCGCCAGGCATTTCCGCCTTCGTGACAATCCTCCTCGGCTGCAACAGGCACTGCTCCTACTGCATCGTCCCCGATGTGCGCGGACCCGAATACAGCCGCCCAGCGCGGGAGGTCGTCGAGGAAGTCCGCAACTTGGTCAAGGGTGGAGTCCGCGAGGTGACGCTGCTCGGGCAGAGCGTCCTGCGCTACGGGCGGCAGGGCAAGCCCGTCTGGGATGAGGAACCCGCGCCTGGAGCGAAATTCACCGAACCATTCCCGCGCCTGCTTGAGGCTCTGTCGCAGATCGAGGGGCTGCGGCGCATCCGCTTCACTTCAGGGCACCCGTCTGGCTGCACAGAAGAGCTGGCGCGCGCCTTCCGCGACCTGGCGCCGGTATGCCCGCACCTGCACCTGCCGGTGCAGTCCGGCTCCGACCGCATCCTGCGCGAAATGCGGCGCGGCTACACCTCCGGCGAATACCTTGAGGCGATTGGCCGGCTGCGCGAGGCCGTGCCCGACATCGCAATCACGACCGACATCATCGTGGGCTATCCCGGCGAGACGGAAGAGGACTTTGAGGCAACGCGCGCGTTAATGCGCGCGGCGCGGTATGACAACTCTTTCATCTTCAAGTATTCGCCAAGGCCGGGGACGCCGGCCGCCCTGTTGCCCGACGACGTCTCGCCGGAGGAGAAGGACAGGCGCAACAAGGTCTTGCTCGCTGACCAGGACGACCTGGGCGTAGGCAACAATAGCGAATGGGTTGGGCGCGAGGTCGAGGTGCTGGCGGAAGGCCCGTCGCTCAGGAACAAGGCGCGTTGGTCCGGTCGCACGGGCCAGAACAAGATTGCGGTATTCGAGCCGCCGCAGGGGATAGCGGTCGGCGACCTCGTCAGGCTGCGCGTCACGCGCGCCAACCCGCAGACCATCTTCGGCGACGCCATGGGCCAGTAGCAAGATGTCACCCGCCATTCTGGAAAAACTGCGCGAACTGCCCCGCCGTCCCGGCTGCTACGTGATGCGCAACCGGAAGGGCGAGATTATCTACGTCGGCAAGGCCAAGATACTCGCCAACCGCGTCCGTTCGTATTTCCGCCACTCCACGCAGCTGCGCGGCCACCCCAAGGTGCGGCAGCTAGTCCGCGAGGCGGAGAGCATCGAGTGGACTGTGGTGCGCAACGAGGAAGAGGCGCTGCTGCTCGAAAACCGCCTCATCAACGAGCACCAGCCCAAGTTCAACATCCTCCTGCGCGACGACAAGCGCTATCTGGGCATACGTGGAACGGCGGCGGAGCGGCTTCCGCGCCTGACGCACTTCCGCCTCCGGCGCGACGACGGATCGCACTATTTCGGGCCGTTCCCAACCAATGGCAGCGACGTCTATCCCGTGGTCGATTGGCTCAGCCGCCGCTTCGGGCTCAGGCGCTGCAAGGTTACGAACCCCGACGCCGAGACCTACAAGCACTGCAACTACGACCTCATCAGCACATGCACCGCGCCATGCGTCGGGCGAATCTCCGACGCCGACTACCGCGCCCGCTTCGAGGAGGCGTGCGACTGCCTTCGCGGGAAGCGCATCGACGTCATCGAGGAGCTGAAGGCGAAGATGCTGGAAGCCTCGCAGGCGCAGGAATACGAACGGGCAGGGCGCCTGAAGGAAGTCTGGCTTGCATTGAAGGAGATGGCGCGCCTGCGCCAGATAGGCCACCTCTCGACCGAGGACGAGAAGCGCAAAAACGCCCTAGACGGACTGGAGGCCCTGGCGGCCGCGCTAAAATTGAAGGCGCCGCCGCATGTGATTGAGTGTTTCGACATCTCCAACACCTTGGGCAAGTTCTCAGTGGCAAGCATGGTGACGGCCGTGGATGGCATACCCGACCATCGGCGCTACCGCATCTTCAACATGGAGGGATTCGATGGCCAGGCGAACGACCCCGCCTCGATAGCCCAGGCGGTGACAAGACGCTACGGGCGGCTGCGCGACGAAGGCGGGGAGTTCCCCGATCTCGTAATCCTCGACGGCGGCATTACGCAGCTCCGCGCCGCGAGAGGCGCCCTGGCGGCGCTGGGAATCGCCGATCTCCCGACGGTGGGCCTGGCGGAGCGTCTTGAGGAACTCGTCCTGGACAATGGCGAACCGCCGATCTTGCTTGAGCGCGACTCGCAGGCGCTGAATGTGGTGCGGGCATTGCGCGATGAGGCGCACCGCTTTGCCATCACGCGCCATCGGCGGCTAAGGAACAAGACTGTGCGCGAGTCGATACTCGATGAAATCACCGGCATCGGCCACGCGAAGAAGATGCTTCTGCTGCGCACCTTCGGCTCCGTGCGGGAGCTGTCGCGCCAGAGCGAGGAGACGATAGCCTCCGTTCCCGGCATAGGCCCCGCGCTGGCGAAGGAAATCCTCCGCGCCCTTGCGAACATCAACTCTGGCCATGCTTGAAAACCTGGCGCGGCGGCGCCTTCGCCATTGTCGAGTCACGGATCACCAGCGGCGCCAGGAGATAGGTTTCGCGCGGGCTGTTCTGCGGATAGCGGATGCGGGCTAGAAGGGTCTTGAAGGCCATCTCCGCGATTTGCTGGACAGGCTGGCGGATGGTCGTAATCTGTGGCGACGAGAGCCGTGCGCATTCAAGGTCGTCGAAGCCGACGATGCCAATGTCCTCTGGTACCTTAAACCCCAGCGACTTCAGCGAGGCAAGCAGGGCCACGGCCGATTCGTCGTTGCCGCAGACGATGGCGTCGGGTCGCTGCGGCGAGCTCATCGCGCGCAAAAGCGCGGAAGTGTTGTCGGGGCGGAAGCGCAGTGTGCGCACGACCTCATCGGCATTGCGCAAGGCCAATTCGCCTGCAAGGCCGAAGAGGCGGTTGTCCCAATTGGCGTTGGGATCGAATCCGCGCCGTCCCATGAGGAATGCCACGCGGCGGTAGCCGTGCGCGAAGAGATGCCCTGCGATGCGGCGTCCCGCGTTGACGTTGTTTACTGCGACGAGGTCAAACTCGCTTCGTTCTGGCGGCTGGACGATGTCCTGGTCAAGCAGTACCAGCGGCACTCCGGCTTCCTGGAGGAGACTGGCGATTTCCCGATTCCCATTTTCGTCCTTGCTCGCCACGAAGGGGCGGAAGATGACGCCTTCCGCCTTGTCGGCTACGAGCGAACGAACGTGCGGCAGGATGTCGTCGATGGCGTCGGCGGTGTTCGTCTTGTCAGTTGACACCAAGCGGACGTTGAATTTAAGGCGTCGCGCGAGGTGCTCGATCCTGTCCTTCACGTCGGCGAAGAAACTGAAGCGCACGTAGTCGGGGATGATGAGGCCGATGAGCCCGGTCCTGCGCTCGGCGAGCCGGGTGAGGAAAGATCCGGCACCGTTGCGCTTCTCAATCAGCCCTTCGCGCTGGAGGGTCGCGAGGGCTTCGCGCACCGTCCCGCGCGCCACGTCGAAACGACGGCAGAGCTGCGCCTCGCTGGGAAGCTTGCCCGTTTTGGTGAACTTCCCGCTGCGGATGTCGCCCTCCAGCGCTTTGCGAATGTCCTTGCCAGTCATGTTGACAAGTCTAGCACATTTAAAAAAACCTGTCTAGACAGGTATTGAGGCGTGGCGGAGTGTGGTAGAATAAAAGCGAAAGGTTACAAAGATGAATAAAACTCCCTTCAGCATCCTTACTGCGGCCGCCACGGTGGCGTTCGCCACCATCAATGCCAGCGCCGCCCAGTATTGGCGCGGCACAACCGGCAATTCAGTCTGGGATTTGACGACCGCCAACTGGGCTTCGTCAGCATCGGCTACTACGTATTCCACCTACCAAAATAACACTTCTTCTTCTCAACCGTACTTTGACGCCGGTGGTGCTACGGACATCGTGGTTGATGAAGACGGTGTGCTGGCCTACGTCATCAATGTAACTGGCGGGGACCACACTTGGACCGGCGGCCCCGTCACCGCGCAGGTCATGGACCCCAACGGCGGCAACCTCACAATTTACAACACCGTGACGCTCAGCCCGGAATCCGACAATCAGTATCTAGGATTCCGTTCGAGAGCTGGTGTTTCGACGATTACCATTGGCGACGGCGGTGTGCTCCATGCGGAAATCAATCCCTACAGCGACTGCACGCTGAACACCAAACTCGTCGTCGCGACCGGCGGGTTGCTCAAGGCAAAGTTCCGGGCGGACAGCATCAAGAACAACAAGTTCACGCTCTATTTCGACGGCGGAGCACTCATCAACAAGGAATCCTCTGACAAGACGTTTACAAACAGCAAGTTTATCCTTGGCGCAGGTGGGCTTCATTTTCAAGACTATGATCCGCTGCCGTCCAGCAATCAGCAATTCATTCCCGGTCCGATTCTGACGGATACAAACCTTGTCACGGACGGTGGCATCTGGCTCGACGAACATACAAGCTACATGCTTCTTCCAAACAGCACCTCGTGCACCTACAACGGCGGCGTTCACATCAACTCGGCCAGCGGCTACGTGGCCGCCCGCTACAACGGGAATCTTGGTGCCAATCCCGATTCGCCGACGAACAACATCTTCTTCCTCAAGAGCGGAGCCTGCTTTGTGGCCCACGGCGGCAACGGACGCCTCCTAATGAACCCTAATCGCAACCTTTTCATTGCAGACGGAGTCAAGGCCCGGCTTATGACGTGGTCGGGATACGATTTCTCCATGATTGTCCAGGGAACAATCAACTGCGAAAATGTCACGAACGGCGTTGTCGAAACTACAAGCTGGACAACCGCCCGGAGCGACGAGGGAGTCGTGGCCCTCTGCCCGACGGACGGGCGCACGAACCGCATCGGACGCTTGCTGGTCAAGGCCCCCACCGTCATTGGAAGCGGCGCGACAATTTTGGAAAACAATGCGAAACTCTCCGTGGGGACAGGCGCGAACGACGAAAACTGGGGTGTCAACGACGGCGCAGTCCTGAACATCGATCAGAAGGCCAACGGACACCTCATGGTGACAGGCGGCGTCCTCAAGGTCACTGGCAGCCGCAACATCTGCAACAGCGGGAAATTTACGGTTTCAGGCGGAACGGCGGATTTCTCCGGGCATGAGTTCCTGCATGGCTACAAGTATCCGGCTGAGACCACGATCCGCGACGGCGGCACTTTGATCGTCTCGACAGTCCGCATGGCCGGTGACACTTCCGCTTATTACACCAATGCGGCGAACTCCGTCATCAATCTCGAAACCGGCGGCGTCCTGCGCGTGACAAACAAACTCTACCTTACTGATGCGAACAGGCACGGGACTGTCAACTTCAACGGCGGCATCCTTGACTGGCAACGGCCCATTTCCAGCTGGCAAGCTGCGCCGTTCCCAAGTCCGAGCGAAAACGAGACCTACAAGGCCGCGACGATCAGCAATCTCCGCTTCAACGTGCTGGAAGGCGGCATGATTATCTCCAACAGCTACCAGATTTACCTTTCACTCCCGGTCCGCTCCGGCGCGGAGCATGACGGCGGCGTCACCAAGTGGGGGCCGGAACTGTTCTCGCTTCAAAGCCCGAACAACACGTTCAATGGTCCGCTCGTCGCGATGCAGGGTAGGATTTCGCTCGGCAAAAACAACGGTTGCCTTCCAACCATTACGGCCCGCGCTGCCGCCGGAGCGGACATCTACATGAATACCTACCAGCAGACCTTCGCCCGCATCGAGGGGAGCGGCTCGTTTGCCGGTGTAAATCCCTCGCAGACATCTCCACTCCTTACGGTCACGTCCGCCATAGCCCCTGGCATGGGCGCGGATTCGCCCGGAACCCTGACGCTTGACGGTGGCATCAATATCGGGACAAACGAAAACGAAAAGGTCGCACTGGAGATTGACGTCGCACTCGACGGCCGCAGCGACTGCCTCAGCTACCCTGCCGACCTTGACCTCTCAAAGCTGGAGCTCGTCATAAACGATGGGACAAAGCTGAACAGCAACCACACCTACACCATTGCCACGGTCGCGGGGGGAAAGTCGGTGCAGAGGCAGTTTGCTTCCGTGTCGGGCCTTCCCGAACTCTGGCGCGTCATATACAACGCGGACACCGTCGAACTGCGCTACACGAACCCCTTCACGCTGGTCGTGCGGTAGTCTGTCTTATGCGCATCATTAGTGTCGCACTGGCGGGGCTTTGCGTCTGCACGGCGTCGTGGGGCGCAGGGCCGCTTGCGCTTGCGGAGCGCGGCCGGGAGGCGGAGTATTCCATTGTGATTCCATCGGACGCCGCCCCCGCGCACCGCTATGCTGCGGAGGAGTTGCGCGACTTCACCGAGAAGACGACGGACGTGAAGCTGCCCATCGTCTCCAGCACCACGGGCAAGGCCGTGGTACTGGAGGTGGGGACGGCCAACGGCCGCGATCCCGACTCCTTCCGGCTCCATGTCTCCGGCGACACGCTCTTCATCACGGGTGGTTCGCCGAGGGGCGTCCTCTACGGCGTTTACGAGGTGCTTGAACGTTTCGCCGGTTGCCGGTGGTATGCCTCGTGGCATTCCGTCGTGCCGCGCCTTAACCGCATTGAGGTGCCGTCCGACCTGGACGAGACGCAGACGCCCGCGTTTGCGATGCGCGAGCCATATTGGTATGACGTCACGCAGAATCAGGAGTTCGCCGCGCGGTTGCGCGTGAACAGCCGCTCGTGGAAGTCTTTCGACGAGAAGTTCGGCGGTAATCCCTGGCGCTTTGGCGGCGGACTGGGCAGCGCCCATACGTTTGAGCAGCTGCTGCCGCAGAAGGACTACTTCGACGAGCATCCCGAATACTTCAGCATGATCGACGGGAAGCGCGTCAGGGGCAGGACGCAGCTGTGCCTTACGAATCCGGACGTTCTTAGGATTGTCACATCGAACGTGCTGGAGTGCATCCGCCGGGATCCCGGCGCGAAGTTCTACGGCGTGAGCCAGTCGGACAACCACATGCATTGCCGCTGTCCGGAATGCAAGGCGGTGGACGACGAGGAGGGGTCGCATGCCGGAACAATGGTCCGGTTCGTGAACGCGGTCGCAGAGGCGGTTGAGAGGGAGTTCCCGGACGCGGTCATCGAGACGCTCGCCTACAACGGCACGCAGAAGGTGCCGCTGAAGACGCGGCTCCGGCACAATGTGGTGCCGTGCGTCTGCTCGATCAACTGCGACTTTGCGCTGCCGATGGAGGAAAGCCAATGCGAGGCGAATGCGGAGTTCCGCCGAGACATCGGGGACTGGGCGCGGCAGACCGGCTTCCTCTATGTCTGGGACTACACGACCGACTTCTTCACCTATACGGCGCCATGGGCGAACGTCTATTCCCTGCAGGGGAACCTCCGGTTCTTCCGGCGAAACAACGTGAAGGCGGTCTTCGCGCAGGGGGCGTGGCAGGGGCGGCACGCCGACTTTGCCGAACTGAAGGCGTGGCTGCTCGCCAAGTGGATGTGGAACCCCGACCTGCCGATGGAGCCGCTTCTTGACGACTTTTTCGCCGGATATTACGGCAAGGCCGCGCCGCTTGTGCGCGGATACTTCGAGAAGCTGCACAGGCTCCAGCGCGACTATTCAAAGGCGACCGGCCATCCGCTCAAGGTGTTCGATAGCGTTGCGAATCCGGCGCTCCCGGACGAGTTCTTGGCCGAGGCTGCTGCCTTGTGGCGGGAGGCCGAGGCCGTCGTGGCGGACGATCCAGCCATTTCCTACAATGTGCGCATGGGCTCGTTTTCCGTCGATTGCGCACGCATGGAGCGAGGCTTCAAGCTGCTTAACCTCTCGCGTGGCGCAAAGGGCGTCCTGCCGCCGGATGAGGCGCAGACGCTGGCGCGTTCGCTCTTGGCGCGGCTGGACGAGGCGAAGGACATACGGCTTGCGGAGACGCCGCGGCAGGATGTCGAGCTGCGCTGGCGTATCGTCGCGGAGGAGGGGGTGAAGCCCTACAGCGGTGACAGCGGCGAACTGGAGGAGATGTTTCTGGGCGTCATCAACCCTGGTGTCTGGGGCGAGTTCGTGGATGACCCGGGGGCGGCGGACGGAAGGGCGCTTATGCTTTTCAACACGCACTACGAGTGGTGCGTGCAGTTCCCGCTTTCGAGCGTCGCGTTCGAGTCGGGTGTGAAATACCGGGTGCGCATCAGGGCGCGCGTCGACAGCCGCCGCGACGGCATGGCGTTCGGCGCGGGCGTTTACTGCACCGACGACGGGAAATCCCCCGGTGCCGCGAATTTCAAGACTGGCGAGACGCCGAACGAGTATGCCTGGTACGACATCCTCTCCTGGGTGCCGAGGTCAGATGAAATCCTGTGGATCGCCCCCGGCGCGTTCGGCGAGGACGGCAAGTCCGCCATAAACGCGGTTTACATCGACAAAATCAGATTCACTCCCGCCGATGCGCCGGTGCCGTGCCTCACCCCAGCCACGTCTCGCCCAAGGGATTAGAGATATCCTCCTTTTCCGTATCCGACAAGCCAACCACTTCCCCGCCATGATAGTTGCGAGACATTATTAGCGTGGTGGAGTTTGGTAAGATATGAACATAGCATGAAGAGCAATTCAAAGTTTTCCGTTGCCGGCCCATGGTCGGTGAAGGTTGAGCATGACGGCAAGGCTGCGACATTTGACGTGTCGCAACCAGAACGGATCGCCGTCTTTGATGAGCGCTACGACGAGCTTCCCGTGTTTGACGAGTCGAAGCCCGACTTCTGGCGCGGCAAGGCCCTTTGGGGCGTTGAGGCCCGAGGGTGCAGCGTCCGCTGGGCGCTGGATCCCGAATCGGTGACGGTTCGCGCCGCCGCCGACGGCCGCGCACTGGAGCGTGATGCCGACTGGCGTCTCCAGCCGGACTGGGGGCTTATCGGGTGGACCTCTGCCGAAAAGCAGTGCGGCCCAGTTCTGATTTCGTATGTTTACACGCTCCGGCGCATCGATGCCGTCGTGCAGCGCGCCGACGGGACGATTGGCCTCGTGAAGGGGACCCCGCATGCCGTGAACCCCGCCGTGCCCCCATGCGGCGATGGCGAAAGGCTGCTTGGGACAATCTACGTTGACGCCAGCACGCGCCAGCTATCCGAAGACAACCTCTTCCCGCTTCTTCCGCCCGCGCCGCAGACGCACGTGCCTGCATTCAACCCGCCAGCCAGGACGCTGGCGAAACTCCGCGCCGGGGAAAAGGTAAAAATCCTCGCCTGGGGCGACAGCGTCACCGAGTGCACCTATTTAAAGGATGAGTCAGCCAAGTGGCAGGCGCAATTCGCTCGCTGGCTGGAGGGCGTTTATCCCGAGGCCGACATCGAGTGGGTTTCCGTAGGCTGGGGCGGCCGCACAACCAAAAACTATCTCGAGGAGCCGCCCGGAAGCCCGCACAACTTCGCCGAGAAGGTGCTGGCGGAGAACCCCGACCTCGTGATCTCCGAATTCGTGAACGACGTGCGCGTAGATGGAATCGTGGGCGAAGTCTATGTAAAGGCAATCCTTCCAGCCTTCCGCGAACGCGGCATCGAGTGGGTCATCTTGACTCCCCACTACGAGCGGCCCGACTGGATGGGCCTCTCCGGGCTAAAAGACTGCGACGAGGATCCGCGCCCCTTCGTACGCGACCTTCGCGCCTTCGCGTCTGCCGAAGGCATCGGCCTTGCAGATGCCTCCATCCTATGGGGCGGGCTTTGGCGTCGCGGCATCCCATACATCACACTTGAGACTAACGACATCAACCATCCCAACGCCTTCGGGCTGTCGCTTTACGCGGAAGCCCTGAAGCCGCTCTTTGCGCCATGATCCCACATATTCGTCGCAACACTTCCATCTTCCATCGGTGGCGGGCGTCAGCCGCACTTGCTGGTATCACCGCCCTCCTCGCCCTGCCAACGGCAGGCCATGCCGCTGTTGTCTTTGATGCCCCCGGCCATGCCTCCGTGGAGGGCACGCCTGTCGCTGCAAGTGGCGGCGAGCCTGGTGCCGCCTGGACGCTTCTTGACTGGCGCGGCCGCGAGACGGGCTTCTCCGGCTCGTTTGACATGGAGGGGAAGACAGTTCTGCCGCCTCTGCCGGCGGGGTATTACCGGCTCAACACCCTCGCCACCCTCGCCGTAGTCCCCCCGCCAAGGGGCGCTGGGGGCGGCGCCCCCCGTCCCTTGAAGAACGAGCCGCTTCACGGCTCGTTCTTCGGCGCCGACTGCGCCATCGACGAACTTCACCGCGAAGCCGACTGCCCGTGGAATGGCGGCGACGCCATTCGCACTGTCGCCGACCTGGCTCAAATGGCGGGCTTCACCCACATCCGCGGGCGCCACAACTGGGCGCGTATGCAGCCCTCCTCCGGTGCCCAGCCGAACTGCGACGGCCTAATCGCGAATGCCGCGCTCTTCCGCGAACGCGGCATCGGCGTCTCAGGACTCCTCTACGGCACGCCGGTGTGGGCCGGGCGCCTTAAAAAACTCCCCGGCGACCTAGCGGCCATCTACCGCTCTTGCCGCGACATTGCCGAAGCCTTCGGCGACAATGTAATGGACTGGGAGTTCTTCAACGAACCCGACATCGGCTTCGCGCCGGAACCTGTCTGGGACTACGCCGCGGCCTTCAAGGCGGCCTCCCTCGGTTTCAAGGCCGCCAATCCCCAGAAGCCCGTCCTTTGCGCCGGCCTCTGCCAGTCTCCCAAGGGCATCTACCTCAAGACTTTCCTTGAGAATGACGCCGCACCCTACTTCGACGTCTTCAACTACCACACCTACGCGGCGCCCTCGGAATACCGCGACTTCATAGCCGAAATGCGCGACACGCTTGGCACCGTCGGCGCCGCCGACCGCCCAATTTGGATGACTGAATGCGGCACCAACTTCGAAGGCCCCGCGACGGAGGAGAGCGTGCGGAAGGGCTTCAAGGCGCATTCGCCGGAGCAGGAACTCGTGGTGGCCGAATTTGCGCCAAAGTCGCAGATAGCCATGATGAAGGAGGGGGTCGAGCGCAACTTCTTCTTCCTTCTAGCCGCATATAGCGAACGCGGAGGAGCCAAGGACTGGGGCCTGATTCGCCGCGACGGCACTGTCAAGCCCGCATACTCAGCCCTGGCGACAATAGCCCATGAACTTGGCGATGCGACACTTGCCGGAGCGCTTGACGCGGGCAAAGGTCTTCGCGCCTATCTCTTCGACCACCCCGACGGCACGCAGACTGTGGCCTTCTGGTCCGAGTCGCCCATCGACAAGGAAACCAACGGCATGAAAGTCGTTAAGCCGGAGCCGGACTACGCGCGTGAGTGGCGGCTGGAAGTTCCGAATATCTCACACAGAGACACGGAGGCACAGAGCGATGGGGGAAAATACCGCCTCACCGACATGTGCGGGATGGTCTCGCAATTGCAGCCTCAGCCGGACGGGTCGCTGCTTCTTCCCGCCACCCGCTTCCCGTCGTATGTTTCAGGGCTGCGCGGTTTGCGCGCGGCGGCTGCGCGCTCCGATTCGCAGAACTCCGATGCCCTCACTGTGCAGTCGGCCTCTGGCGATGCAGGACATAAGAGTGTCGCAAATCAGGGAGCCCTTGCGCCCATAGTCTTCCGCGTTGATCTCGCCCCCGGTGATTTCGAAGTTTCGAACAACAAGACGCTGGCGGTGGCCAAGTGCGATGAACCGCACCTCCGTGTGCAAGTCTGGAACCTCTCGGATGAGGCCAAGACGGGCACTGTCGAGGTTGCCGGGGCTATTTTGGAAGGGCTGCCTGAAGGGCCAATCGCCATCGCCCCGCTCGAACATGCCGAATTTGACTGCATTTTGAAAGCAACGGAGGAAAGCATACGAACTATGGAAAGCAATGCCACGCTCACGCTTACCGGCCACTTTGAAGGCCTGCCGTCCTCGCGTCTCGCCATGCCGGTTTTGTTCGAGGATCTGTTCCTGGCGTCATGTGAAACCGTTCCGATTGACTGGAAGGACCCTTCCAAGTGGACGCGCAATGACTCTGCCGACGAGTATTCCGTGGTCTGGGACGAGGCCGAGCAGGCGCTGAGTTTTGATGTGAAGTGGAAGAACCCGGGCGTAGGCCGCTGGTTCTACCCCGTGCTGAAGTTGCCGGCGGGTGGCCCCAACCTGGAAGGCGCGCTCCGCGTCGCCTTCGAGGTGAAGACCGCGCAGGACAAGGTGGAGAATGACTTCGGCGAATGTTGCCTTATGCTCTTGCGCGGCGAGAAGGGAGGCTCCCCTGCGGAGTGGTTGCGATATTTCCCGCCTACGGGTTCGTGGGAACGGCGATATGCGGAGCTCTCCTCGGTAAAAGACCTTCACGAAGTCGATGCCATCCGCCTTGGCGCCAACCCGCGCGGCATGCACCTCACTTTCTGGGTGAAAAACATTGTCGTACTAAAGGCCGCCAAGCCTGTTAAGGAAGCCGCGCCGTTGCGCGTGGCGCTGACTTTCGACGATTCCCTGAAGGATGACCTGCTTGTCGCCGCGCCGATGCTGGAGGAGCGCGGATGGCGCGGCACCTTCTGCATCGTGACCGACTGGGTCGGCAGGGACGACAGCAAATTGACATGGGACGATGTCCGCGAACTCGTCCGGCGAGGCCATGAAATCGCCACCCACACGAAGTCGCACAAAAATCTCATCACCCTTCTCGATCGGGGCCAGGAGGACGAAATCAGGCGCGAACTCCTTGATTCGGCGAAAAAGATTTTGGAGGAGACGGGAATCTCCCCGCGCTTCATGTTCTCGCCGTTCGTCTGCCAGAACGAAAAGACCGCGCAGATAAGCCGCGAATGTGGGCTGCGCCAGGCGGATGTCCCCCGCTACAACTTCGGCTCCAACAACTGTGACCGCGTCGCCACCGTTGTGGATGAACTGATCGGCAAGGGGGCCGTGCGTGCGGACTTCCTTCACCACGGCGTTTCCCAGGCGGACCACGGCGGCTGGTGCTCGTTTGTCGATCGCGAGAGCTTCCGCCGCCACCTCGACACCCTCGCGGAGCTTGAGCGCAAGGGTAAGATCATCGTGACGGACTACGATGGCATGGCGTCGAACTGCCGCCTGCTGGCGAAGGACTGGCCGCGCCATGGAATTCTCTCGCTCTCCTTCGACGACGCGAGCTTCGACCAATGGGAGGCCGCATTCCCGATCTTCGCGAAATACGACGCCCGCACCACCTTCTTCGTGGTCGGCACGAACCGCCTCGACTTCGCGAAGAAGGCTCTTGCGGAGGGCCATGAAGTCGGCATCCACGGACTCAACCACCGCGACGCGACCCCGGCGGTCGAGGATGGCGGCGAGGATTGGTTCTGGAAAGCCGACATCGCTCCGCAGCTTGCGGCTTTCGGCGATGCGGGCGTTCCAATCCGCTCATACGCCTATCCAAACTGCCGGCGCACCGATCGCACGGACGCCCTTTTCTTCAGCCGGGGTATTTCACGGGTGCGCGGCACAGGAAGCGCCTTTCCTCCCAATCCAAACCCCTTCGATCCAAAAGGGGAAAAGCTGGACAAATGGCGCCCCGTGGCGACGGCCGACTGGCTGTTCTACCCGGCGATTGACTTCCTCAATGCGCGTCTCGTTCCCAATGTCATCATGGGGGAGGCCTACCACACCGACATCGAGGACATCATGCGCGCCATCAGGAGGGCAGGGGAACGTGCCGAGGCGCTCTTCATCGTCTCTCATGGCATTTCACCAAATGCGAAGGGTATCTCCATGAAGACCGAATGGCTTGAGCGGATGCTCTCGTCCGCAAATGAGCTTGGCGTGCTGGTCAGGGGAATACGGTAGGGGTTGGAATGATTAGAGGTTTGGCGCTAACGCGCCCGGGAAGTTTGGCGCAAGCGCCTTGGAAGTTTAGAAGTTGAAAGGTTGAATGGTCGAAAAGAGGAGCTCGTCTCATGTCTAAAGTCTCTCGTCAGTCTCTTGTCTCTTGTCTCTTGTCGCTTGTCCTTGCCGCTGTTGCGCTCGCCGTTGGCGCGGCGGAAGCGCAGTCTTCGTGCGCGGCCAATGCCGCCGGCTTCTACCGCGTGGAGCGTGCCGCCAATGGTTCGTGGCGCCTGATCGACCCTGCCGGGCAGCCAACTGTCTGGCTGGGCGTGGATCACGTAAAGTTCGACGGCTTCCGCTGCGAGGCCGACGGCAACCGCAAGCACTACCGCGAAACCAACGAGCGCCAGTTCGGGACGCCCGAAGCATGGGCGAGCAATACAGTCGAGCGCCTGCGCTCCTGGGGATTCAATGGCCTTGGCGCCGGTTGCAACAACTCCCTCCTCAAGGGCTTCGGCCTTGGCCGGTGCGTCTTTCTGGCGCTTGGCGACTCCGCCGCCGCTGAGAAGGATGACGAGGAGCACTGGCTCTCGGACAATCTCCACACCCCCGGCACCGCCTTCCCGAATGTCTTCAACCCCGACTTCGCCCTCCACTGCGACCGCGAGGCGGAAAAGGCATGCGCACCGAATCGCGACGACCAAGAGATTCTCGGCTACTTCATCGACAACGAACTCGCATGGGAGGCGCGCAGGGGCGGCCCCGCCGGAGAGTGGGGGCTCTTCGACAACGCCTGCGCCAAGCCCGTCGGCAACACGGCCCGCATCGCAGTCGATAAGTTCCTCGCCGAGCGCGGGCTGAAGGTCGGCGACTTCATCCCCGTTCCCGTGCGGATGGAGTTCGTGGAGCTTGTGGCGGAGAAGTATTTCGAGGCAACGACGGCGGCAATCCGCCGCCACGACCCCAACCACCTGATCATTGGCTGCCGCTTCGCGGGAACGGTCTATCCCGACGAGGTATTCCGGGCGGCTGGCAAATACTGCGACATCGTCAGCATCAACGGCTATGCAATCCCCATTCCAGACCGCAACGAGATGCTCCTCTCATATCGGGATCGCTACTACCCGATTGCCGAAACCCTCTCAAAGATCGGGGAGGTGGCTGGGCGTCCAATCATGCTCACAGAGTGGAGCTTCCCGGCCTTCGATTCCGGGCTGCCATGCCTGCGCGGCGTGGGCAAGCGTTTCGACACTCAGGAAGAACGCGCCTGGGCTTCTGCGCTCTATGCGCGCTCTGTGCTGGCCTGCCCATACGTGATTGGCTACGATTACTTCATGTGGGTAGACATGCCTGCGAAGGGCATAAGCTTCCGCTTCCCCGAGGACAGCAACTACGGCCTCGTGCGCGAGGACGGCAGGGAATACAAGGAGCTCACCGACGCCTTTGCCGCAATCCAGCGCCGGGATGGCCTGGACTTCGACGAGTGGCGCCGCCAGCTTGTGACGCGCGGGCCAATCGAGCCGCCGTCTTACACGCCTCGCATGCTGGTGGACTACCTTGATTCCGAATTCGTTCCGGTGACGAACGGCGCCGCCAAGCCGCCGGCGTTCTCGCTTGCCGATGACGGTGAGTGGCGCGTTGAAAACTCTCCGGGGCTTGTGCTGCGCGGCCAGACTGGTCAGGGGAAACCTATCGCTGGCATCCTTTGGGGTGGCTTCGACTTCGGGAGTTTGTCTGCGGAGATTCGCACCCATGGCGCTTTCGACCCGATGAATCCGGGATGGGACAATGTGACGACCCATAGCGTGGCGCGGGTTCTCGGCGCATCATGGCGCGAGACTGAAGACAAGCGCGGCATCCTGGCTCTGGACTGCGACCTTGGCGTCGCGAGAATGGCGCTTGAGGTTTCAGTCGCGCCGGAGAGCGCAAGCCTCCATGTCGATCTACGGTGCATCCAGAACATGAGCGGCGAAACCATCGTTATCGACGAACTCGCGCTTCTGCCGGACTCGCCGCTTCCTGAGGCTACTGTTCCGCCCAAGGCGCCGCGTCCGGGCTTCATGAACCGTCCGCGCTGCACCCGCTCGTGGATTGACAGCGCAACGGGGCGCTCACTCTCAGTGTTCTCTGATTCGCAGTTCATCAGCGCCATTGACTTCGCCGCCGCCAACGGCGACGAAAAGCGGCGCTCCGCCATTCGCTTCGTCTTCACCCGCGGCATCCACGGCAGTCGGCAGCTGGTCATAGCCCCTGGCGAAGCCTGGACGCCCGAATCCCCTCTCCACGCGCTAATAACGCCAACCCTCTAAACTTCCCAACTTCCCAACCTCCCAACTTTTCAACCTTTCAACCTCCCAACTTTTCAACCTCCCAACTTCCAAACATCCAAGGCGCGCAAGCGCCAAACTTCCAGGGCGCGTGCGCCAAACTTCTAAACTTCTAAACTTCCCAACCTTTCAACTTCCCAACATTTCAACTTTTCAACTTTTCAACCTTTCAACTTTTCAACTTCCCTCCCATGACTCTCACCATCGATCCCACCAAGACCATCGGCCCCGTCAAGCCAGTGAACGGCGTCGGGCAGCCGCCCTTCTTCGGCCTGAACGAATACCCGATGTTCCACTTCCTCAAGGAGGCTGGCATTCCCTTCTCGCGTCTCCACGACGTTGGCGGGATGTTCTCTCGCAATGTCCTCGTTGACATCCCGAACCTCTTCCGCGACTTCGACGCGGACGAGAACGAGCCGGCCAACTACGACTTCATCTTCACCGACATCCTCATCAACAAACTCATCGAGAACGGCGTCGAACCCTTCTACCGTCTGGGCGTTTCAATCGAGAACTACGCGACGACGCGCCGCTACCGCATCGACCCGCCGAAGGACTACGCCAAGTGGGCGCGCATCTGCGAACACGTGATCCGCCACTACACAGAGGGATGGGCCGATGGCTTCCACCACCACATTACGCACTGGGAGATATGGAACGAGCCGGAGAACTGGGGTGATCCCGAAAGGAACGAGATGTGGCACGGCTCCTTCGAACAATACTGCCAGCTCTACGAGGTGGCCTCCAAGCACCTCAAGGCGCAGTTCCCGCATTTGAAAATCGGCGGCTACGCCAGTTGCGGCGCCGGGTGGCTCATAGGGTGGAAGGAGCCGCGCTCAGAGCACCAGTTCAAGTGTTTCCCCTTCTTCCTCGACTACATCCGCGAGCACCAGTGCCCGCTGGACTTCTTCTCCTGGCACAGCTACTGCAAGGTGGAGGACTTTCTTCCTCAAGCGCGCTACTTCCGCGAGAAGCTCGACGCCGCCGGCTACAAAGGCGTCCTGACATGCCTCAACGAGTGGCTGCCGGCGCCGAACCATGACAAGCTCGGCACCGCGCTGCAGGCGGCCGAGGTCGCGGCGACGCTAATCGTCTTCCAAAACGGGCCAGTCGATTCGGCGGCCATCTACGACGCCCGCTGCGGCATGGGCAACTACTCGCCGCTCTTCAACCCGCTCACCTACGGTCCGCACAAGGCATACTACGCCTTCATGGCCTTCAACGAGCTGCGCAAGAGGGGCACGGCAGTGGAAATCCGCGAGTGCGGCGCAGACCAGTCTGCGGCCGCCCTCGCGGCAGGACGAAAACCAGACAGTCCCGCTCTCGTCTTGCCGCAATGGCGAGCGCATGGCGCCGCACTTGCGGTCTATTCCGCTGCGGCGAAGGGCGAGGATGGTTCCGTTGCCGTGATGCTGGCCAACCCTGGCGACGAAGCGGTGCCTGTTTCGCTCAATGTCGCCGGCGGCGCTTCCTCTTCTGATGGGTCGGCGGTGCCGTCTCGCTGCCGCGTCGTCGATGACACCCGCACATGGGAGGAGGCGTCGCTTCCGGACGCTCTGCCCCCGCATTCGATTTTCCTTGTGGAATATTAACAACAACTAGCAAGAAAGGTAACTCAACTATGAAGACTATAAAAGACAAGCAACTCCTCATGGGCGCCGACTGGGCCGGATTCCCACTGAAGGAAGCCGTCAAGGCCCACCTCGAAAAGAAGGGGTGGACGATTACCGACGTCGGCGTCACCACGATGGGCGACCAGCGCGACAACACCGACCTCATGTTCCACCGCATCGGACTGAAGGTCGGCTCGCTAATCGCCGAGGGCGAATTCGAGCGCGCGCTCGTATTCTGCGGCACCGGCATGGGCATCCACATCGCGGCGTCGAAGTGCCCGCATGTGATGGCAGGCGTCGTGGAGAGCGTCCCGGCCGCCCTGCGCGCCATCACCGGCAATGGCGTGAATGTCCTCGCCATGGGCGCCTTCTACGTCGCCCCGCAGATGGGCTGCGACATCGCCGACGCCTACCTGGGCGCATCCCTCGGCTCCGGCTACGAGTGGTGGAAGAACTTCTACGAGTTCCACAAGCTCGCCATCGACGAACTCGAGGCATTCAACTACGCCGAATACAAGGCCAACGGCTTCAAGCTGAAGCACCTCGGCGAAGTTCCGCTGGAACTCGAGACCAAGCCCGAAGACTAGGGCAGGGAGTCGAGGATGTCCTCGACTGCCATCCGCGCCTTCTTGGCGTTGTTGCAGGCCTTGCAGCAGGGGACCACGTTGTGACGGTCGCTCTTGCCACCGCGCGCGACGGGAATGACGTGGTCCATCGTCAGTTCTGACGGCTTGAACATGCCGCCGCAGTAGTGGCACTTGCCCGCTGCAATCTGGTTCTTCCACCATTGCGAGGCGCGGAGTTCTCGCGCGGCCTCCCGCTCATGGGCGGCCGCATCTTCGGCAACCGGCATTGCGAATGCGATGTCGGTTGCCTTGTCTTTTCTTTCGCGTCTGTGAAGTCCCTTGCCCATGTTTCACCTTGCAGTTTCGACGCGCCCGAAGAACTTTGTCAGCCTCTCGCCGAGGATCGTTTCCAGGGCAGGGGATACGCGCCACTCGTCCTTCATGTCTAGGTATTCGGCCACGGCCGGGGCCTGGCCTGGCTTCAGCCCCTTCGCGGCGCGCAGGATGATGTTGCGGGCGGTGGCTTCGGGGGAGACGAACTCCGCGACGCGGGTGCGGTAGCCGCATACGCGCAGGATCTGGGCGCGGAAGGCGTCGGTGAGGATGTCGGCGAAGCGCTCGCGCAGGATGGAGTGGCGCATCAGGGCGCGGCTGGGGCCATCGGTCTTCAGCTGCTTCTGGAGGTCGTGCTGGCAGCAGGGGGCGATGAGCATCAACGGCGCGCCGAGGCGTATTCCGGTGGCGATTGCCAGGTCCGTCGCCGTATCGCAGGCGTGGAGACTTAGGACAAGGTCGGGGCGCTCCTGTGGGGCGAAGTCGGCCAGGTCGGCCGCGACGAACTCGGCGGCGCGGGCCATGTCGAGCGATGCGGCCATTTCGCGGCATGTGGCGATTACGCTCTCGTTGCGGTCAACGCCGCAGACGGCGACATCCATTCCGTGGACGCACTGGAGGTAGCGGCAGACCGCCAGGGTGAGGTAGGCGCGGCCGCAGCCGCAGTCGAGGATGCGGAAAGTGCGGGCGGCATCGGGCGCGTTGTCGGCCAGGAGGACGTCCACTTCGGCGAGGAATGCGTTGATCTGGTCGTATTTGCCGCGCATGGAGGCGCGGATCGCGCCGGAGGCGTCGGCTAGGCCGATAATGCGCAGCAGGGCGACGGAGTCGAAGCGGGAGAGCGGGGTGTCCTTGGCGCGGTCGTGCGGCGCGGGCGCGGCCGCCGCCGCGCCTTGCGCCTTGCCGCGAGAGACGAGCGCGCGGCCCTTTCGCGTGATGCGGACGTGGAGGTCGCCCTTCGCGGCGGCGAGGTGGTATTCGCGGGCGCCGGTGGCGTCAAGAAGCTCGGCGATTGCGCCTTCGGCCTCTGCGCCTGCGGCGAAGTTGCGGACGACGATCTGCTTGCCCTGCGTCCGCTCGCGCTGCCAGACGGTGGCTCCGCCCATTGCCACGGGGCGGACGCTCTCCTTGGCCGGGCCAAGCCCCTGGTGGCGGGAGAGGGTGAGGCGGATGCAGTCGGAGGGGTCGAGCGCGCGTTGCATCAGCTCGGCGCGGAGGTCGTCGGCGAGGGCCGTCCTCGGGCGCGGCTCTTCGGAAATCAGTTCGCAGGTTTCGTTCATAAGTTCATCTACCTCGCTCCAGTCGGCGCAGCGGTGGAAGGCGTCGGAAGGCATGGCCGTTTTCGCGTTCCACGGTCGGTTGAAGACAGCCACGCGGCAGCCGGGGATGCGCGCCAGGTGGCCAAGGCCGATGGGGGAGTCCTCCACGGCGAAGTCGAAGCGCATCGCCAGGAAGTCGTCCAGGGTTACGACATAGTCGCAGGACTTGAACATCGCGGCGAGTTCGCGGCCGAACTTATCGACATGGATTACGGGGATGCCGCCGAGGCCGTGGGCTTCGAGCCAGCGGCAGGTACCCTCGTGGGTCATTGCCGGGCGGCCGGTGACGAAGGTGATGTCGTGTCCGGCGGCCATCCATGAGATGATGGTGGCGGAGGCGCCGGGCGTTTCGGGATAGGAGGCGAGGGCTTCCTCGGAATGGGCGCGGGACATGAGGCGCGCCGTCTGGGCGTCGTCGAGGGAGAAGGAGTCGCGGACGTCGAAGGCGAATACGTCCTCGTAGGCGACCTTGCGGCCGAAAAGTTCGTCCGCAAAGACGCAGAGCATTCTGGCCGTTTCGGTGACGACATCGTCAATGTCAATGTATATGCGCATTGAAACCACTATAGCAAACGGGCCTTGGCGCGGCAAGGGGAAACAAGCGATCCAACGGGGCAGGGGGTTGATTTATCAGAAGGGTTGGGCTATAATTCTCTTCATGAAAATGAGACGAGGGATGTTCGGATGCAAATCCGGCCAGGCGATGGTCGAATACGCCATCGTGGCGCTGGCGCTCATTTTCCTGCTATCGACTCTGGCCGTCCTTCTCCGCGCGGAGAAGAACCAGGCGGCCCGCGCCGAGCAGCTCGTCTCATCCGAATACCCGTGAACGAGGAGGCTAGTGAAATGAACTCATGCACCAGGCAGAAGAACAAGCGCGGCCAGGCAATGGTCGAATACATAATCATAGTGGTCCTAGTGGCCATCGCCCTCCTCGCCATATTCGGCAAATTCAGCAAGGGCGTCGGCCGTAAGGTCAGTGGCGCGACTTCCGCAATCGACGAAGACGCTGGCGCCGAGGCTCAGAAGCTAGCCGACGAGGATCCCGCCGAGAAAATCAAGACGCTTGACGCCGATGGCTCCTTCAAGTGAGTCCTGGCGCCGCAGGCGCGAAGGGCAGGCGATGGTGGAGTCGCTCGTCGTTCTCCTCGTCGTCTGTCTGGTCCTTTTCGGATTCCTGCAGGTGTCGCATGCCTTCGCCGGACGCGAGGTGATGCGCCATGCCGCCGCCCGCGCAGCCCGCGCCCGCACGGTTGGCTTCAACAGCTGGATGTGCGAAAAGGTCATGCTCGCTGCGGCGATACCTGCATCGGGAAAGATGCTCGTCCCGGAGGACGCGCCGCGCGACATGGCGCTCGCAGATGACATTTCGCGCCGCCCCGGCTCCCTCTGGGATTGGGCCGTCAAGGCAGAACCGACCTCCGTCCGAGCCTCTTATGAGGAAAACCGCATCCCCAGTTTCCTTGATTGCGACAACGTCGAACGCGCCGAGGCCGTTCTCAACTACGAGGGATGGGACGACATCACCGCCTCCGGCCTCAGCGGCTCGGCATTCGACGATGACATGATCGACGTGAAGATTCGCAAGCGCCAGCCCCTTGATGTTTTCGTGAGGATGCTCAACGACTGGTCAGGATTCGCCGCCGGCGGCGCCGATGGACTGAATGAACTAACGCTGCGTGGAGACTTCAAGATAGAGGGGCATTACCCGCTTTACCTTGACGACACCGAACGATAACGGCAGATTGGCCAAGGCAGGGAGCAAGACGACATGGAGAAGACTTTTCTAGCAAGTGCGCGGGCAAAGGGCGGAGTGGCCGCGCTGTTCCTGGCCGCGCTGGCCGCCGCTGCCGCCGCGCTGGCCTTCTCAGGCGGCTGCCGCACCATTTCCGTCCGCCCCAACTCCCGCGATTACGCGGCACCCGTCGAAATGTCGGTCATCGCCACCGGATACTGCAACTGCCAGAAGTGCTGCGACTGGCGCTACACCTGGTATGGCAGAGCCGTCCACGCCTCCGGCAAGAGCAAGGGCAAGCCCAAGAAGGTCGGCCTCACCGCCAGCGGGACGCGCGCCCGCCACGGCACAATCGCCGCCGACACCTCCCTCCTTCCATTCGGCACCGTCATCGAAGTTCCCGGCTACGGCTTCGGCCGCGTCGAGGACCGCGGCGGCGCCATCAAGGAAAAGCACATCGACCTATGGTTCCGCCGTCACTCCGACGCAAAGAAGTGGGGACGGCGCCAAATCAAGATCAAAGTCTGGAAACCGAAGTCAAAAGCACGCCGATAAGATCATGTCCCACCCGCTGAATGTAATCTACCTCCATTCGCCTTCCAACGACGACGCTGAAACACTACCTGAAATCGAATACGGCCTTTCAGATGCCTTCCGCTCCTTCTGCCGAAAGACATTCTCCTTTGACGAACCTCTCGACTACCCGCGCCTGAAGGTCGTCACCGCCGACTCCCCAAAGGCGCTCGACAACCTCCTCTTCGACGTGGAGAACGACCGGCACTTCGTCTCCGACGCCGCCAAATACTGCTGCCTCTTCCTCTTCGACGACGAGATCGCCACCGAGGACGGCCCGCGTCCGCTCGACAAGCTCACCATCGACGGACTCTCCTTCCGCCAGTATTTCCTCACCTACTTCCCCGCCATCCCCAAGGTCATCCTGACGCAGCCAGGCCACGCCAAGGTCACCATACAGTCGCGGCGCTGGATATCCAAGAGCCGCTCTGTCCTGGAGAACCCTGAGCACAGCAAGGAGCGCATCGGGCGGATGTTCTGCTACTTCTGGTCGCCGCACTTCTGGCGGGCGCTCCACGAATACGTGCAGAGCAAGGCCGGCACCAGCTGGCACACCCCCGGACACAACGGAGGCAACGCCTTCGAGTATTCGCCATTCCTCCACGGTTTCCACGACGCATTCGGATCCTTCAACTTCCGCGCCGACCTATCCGTGTCGGTCGAAAGCCTCGGCGACCTCTCCGCGCCCGACGCCGACACGCCCCTCACGGCCGCGCAGCGCCTCGCCTCGATTGTCTTCGGCACCGCGCAGACCTGCTTCGCCACCAATGGCACCAGCACCTCGAACAAGGCGATGCTGATGACCCTCCTCCGCCCAGGCGAGGTCGTGCTTGTCGATCGCAACTGCCACAAGTCCGTCCACCACGCCATCGTGATGTCCGGCGCAGTTCCGCGCTACCTCCCCGCCCGCTACAACAGCCGCTACGGCTCGTGGGGGCCCGTTCCGCTCGACATCCTCCGCGAGGAGATCGCGCGTCCGACGGCACCGGGCCAGAAGCCGCGCCTGCTCATCATCACCACCTGCACCTACGAGGGCGTCCTCTATCCCACCTGGGAGATCGGCCGCCTCTGCGAGAAGGCCGGAATCCTCTTCTACGCCGACGAAGCCTGGGCCCCATATATCAACTTCCACCCATACTACACCCGCAGCCTCCAGGACGGCGAGGTCGTGCGCTACACAGCCGTCAACGAAATGGGCGGCGCGCACTTCGCCGTCCAATCGACGCACAAGGCGCTCTCGGCCTTCTCCCAGGCGTCGATGATCCATGTCTCCACGCGCTTCAAGCGCCTTCTGGAAGAGGACGCCTCCCGCCAGTTCCGCTGGCTGCGCCGCCGCTTCGGGCTCAAGGACCACGGCTCCTACGAGAAGTTCTCCCACGACCTCCATGAGACGCTCCGCTACTGGCACTCCACATCGCCGCACTACCCGATGCTGGCGACGCTCGACATAGCCGACGTCCAGATGCGCCTTGAGGGGCTGTGTCTCATTGAGGAGCGCCTGCACTGGGTGGCCGACTTCAAGCGCCGCGTCTCGCAAATCTGCAACCTGCCTGAGGAGGACTGCTTCCCGCCGCTGGCCGCCCTCGGCGGCGCCGGCGCAGACTGGGATGGCGACGGCTACCTCCAGGACCCCCTGAAGATGGTGATGTCCTTCCGCAACGAGAAGGCGCGCGCCCGCTTCGAGAAGGCTCTGCTGAAGGCTCACATCCAGTGGGAGAAGACGACGCCGGTGACGATCCTGTTCCTTGTGACCGTGGGCACGGTCGAGGAGAATTTCGAATACCTCTACCGCGTATGCCGCCAGCATGCCGACTGCATCGGACGGCCAGAGCAGGAGTTCAGGATCGCGGAAATCCCGGATGCGGTGAGCGAGCAGGCGGCGGTGCTGCCGCGCGACGCCGCCCTCTGCGACGGCGAACTGGTTCCGCTATCTGAGAGCGAGGGCCGCATCTGCGGCCAGCTGCTGGTGCCATATCCGCCGGGCATACCCGTCTTCCTGCCGGGGCTGAGGATTACGCGCCCAATGATTGCGCTAATCGAGGACGTCATCGCCAACGAAGGCGTCCATGCCGTCCATGGCCTCTTCGCCCGCGGCCGCCGCCACTTCATTGAAGTCCTCGACCGCAAGGAAGAGTCAAGGGTCCAGAAGTTGGAATAAGCCCTCTCCCCGCATCAAATGCGGTTTGCGTCAGCCATTCCGGCAACGCTCCAGGCGAAGGAGCGGATTGCACCGAAATAGAGGTCTTCCTGTCTGGCGCGGAAAATGAGGTCGTTGTGACCCGCACCAGGGATTTCGACAATCCGCTTCACCGCCGCCGCCGATGCGCGATAGTTTTCTTGCGCCTCTGAAATAGGGATCAGCGTGTCTTCGGCGCCATGCAGGAACAGAGTGGGCATGGCGCATTCCTTCAGTTTGTCAATGTTGTCAAGGAAGCCCTCTGGAACATCAGGCGCGCCGCCTGGAAGGTTGCGCCTTTCGCGGAAGCGCCGGACAAGTTCCGTGATATGCGACAACCCGCTATCGACTATTAGCGCGTCCACGCTGCCACTAAACCGCCATGCAAGGTGGATCGCAGGCACGGAGCCAATCGAGCGGCCAAAGACGAAACGACGGCAGAATGAGCTTCCATGTGCCGATTCGCGATCCGCAAGAGCGTTGAAGATACATTCAGCGTCAGCGAGCATTGCGTTGTAGGACGGAGCGCCAGTGCTGCGGCCGTAACCGCGGTAGTCAACAAACCAAACTGATACGTTGAGGGCGGAGGCGTAGCTTTCCGCCAATGAAGACCAGTCCGCAGCGACCTCGCCATTGCCGTGGAAGAAAAGCAGAACGCCGTCCGAGCCCTTGCGCTCAAGCCAAAGGCCTCCAATCTCAGCGCCGTCAACGTCGACCTTTGTTGGCTCCAATCCGTTTGATGCTTCGCAGTAGCGAGGGAAGAAAATCAGGGATTGTGTTTCGGGCGAATTAATGGTTGAAGTTTGGTTGGAGGCGTTATTGTGCTGCATTGGCGGGTGTCGGTTCCGTAGCCTTTGCTTTCGGCATTGCGGCGGCGACTTTTTCTACGAAGCCCGACGCCGTGAGACTGCGTGATGCCCCGAAAGTGCCTAGCGGCTCAAGCGTTGCGGGGTCAAGCAGGAAGCATGTCGGGAATCCGCTGACTTGGAAGCGGCGGGCAAGTTCCTCGTTGCGATCCCTGTATTTCTCCGGAACGAGTTTCTTGTTGTTCGGGAAATCGATGTGGACGAGATAGACGTTGTTGCTCGCCCATGCACTCCACTCGGGCTGCGTGAATACTAGCCTTTTGAGAAGTTTGCACCAGCCGCACCAGTCGCTGCCGGTGAAATTGACGAATATGGGCTTCCCGTCCTTCTTGGCGGCTGCGGTCGCCGCTTCCCAGTCGTGAGTCCATTCGCCGGGGAATGCGCCATCGACGCGGACATCGTTCACGAAAAGTTTTTCGTTAGCCTTCTGCGCTTCATGCACGGCGCCATCGGCAGCGCCATCGGCGGCGCCATCGCTGCCTGCGGCGCCGGCGCCGCAGGCGGTGAATATTAACGCTGCGCTCAAAAGCGGAATTATGCCGAATCCCGATTTTACAATGCCCGTTCCTGTTTTCATGTGTGTGTCCCTCGGTTGCTTAAACAATTACTTGGCGAGTTCGCGCAGGGTGGCGAGGGCCTCGCGGCGGGCGGCTGCGATGTCCTGCCCTTCGCGTAGCGGCCAGCCACATTCGCAGGAAACGCCACCGGTGTAACCGATCTTGGCAAGGGCCTCGAAGTATGGCGCGAACTCGAAGGCTGGCTGGTAGCCCGGCCATGTGCGCCCATCGAACATGGCGATGTGGCAATGCTTGAGGTGCGGGCCAGCTTCGACGATTGACCCGGCACCTTCGCGACCGCGCATCATGTGGTAGATGTCGGCCAGCTGTTCGATACGCGGCGAGTCGATGTCGCGGACAATCTGCATCCCCTGCCAGACGTAGTTGAGGATGTTGCTCTCATTGGGACGGAGAGGCTCCAGCACTACGCTGACGCGGCAGTCGGCAATGCGCTTTGCCAGTGCGCGGCAGAAGTCGGTGAACTGCTGGTAGGCAAGCTCGATGTCGGGCTTATTGTCGCCGGGGATGAAGTCGCCGGGGACGTTGCGGGCGCCGCCGGAGCCGAGGACGATGAACTTGCAGCCGACTTCGTCGGCGCGGCGGCATGCGCGCTCGGCATAATCTAATGCCGGGCCGTGGTCGGCATTGGGGCCGGTGAGGCGGAACGTTCCAGGGAGAAAGCCGTTACATGCCCTCATCGGCAGCGGCGCGGCGGCAATAAGGCGCTTGCGCTTCTGCCATTCCTCCTCTCCGGCGTCTGGCACGAATGCCTCGCCCACGGAAGGCTCGAAATAGTCGAATCCGGCTTCGGCTATCAGTGGCGCGTCTTCAATCCTGCAGCATACTCCAAACAACATTGCAGTGTCTCCTTTGTAGTTTATTATGTGGTGGTTTACGGGTGAAAAGTTCTCCAACTCCTATCCGGCTGCCCTTATGCGGATTTGCCGCAGCGCCGCAAAGGGCGCGAGTTTCCTGGCCGCCGCCTCAATGCCGCGAAGTTTAGTGCGGCGGATTTCAAAGAGTTCCGCGCTATTCCCGCCAACGACGTAGAGGATGCCGCCGACGTATTTCTCCGGAACGAGGCGTTTGGCGAGTTCCCCGGCCGCTTTGCTCCACGCTGCCAGCAGGGCCTCCTCAACAGCCTCCCCGTCATCTGCGGCCGGGGCTTTCGCGGCACTGACTCCAAGCCGTTCCGCCAGAAGTCCAACCGCAGCGCCGATGGGCTTGACGTCGCGTCGGCGGTCCGGGGCGTCAGAATCGACGGGGAGGCCAGTCCAGTCGCCAACGGGTGCGGCGAGGCGGGGCCCGCGTGCAGGGAGCCCCAGGCTTTCAATAAAGCGCTTGGCCCTTTTTGTCGGCTCTTCGTTCATTCACCTTCGCTGAAGTCGATTTCGTAGAGCGTCTCGGCGATTTCGCCGCGCCGCGACGGCGAGTCGGCTATGGCGCGTTCGGCGTATGCCTTCGCCGCCTCGCGGGCGTTCTCGTCCTCGCCGCTCAGCACGAGGAAATAGACAGCCACGTCCACGTATGCTGAAACGCGCTCGCGAAGCGGGATGGACTTCGCCTTTTCACGGTCGCCTAGGTAGTAGTTGATCATCGGGGCTATCTGCCTCTGCTGCATCTCCTCCCATTTGCGGCGCTGCGGCTTCGCGTCTGCCCTTGCGGGCTTGATCTCGATGGAGCGCACGTCAGCTGAGACAACGCTCCACTTGTCGCGCTTGTGGACGAACTTGTCATCGCCCGAAAGGTGCTTTATCAGGAAGTTCTTGAGCGACTTCAGGCTTTCAACGCGCCTCTTCTCCGCTTCAAGCGCCTTGCGCGCCTTCTCGGACTTCAGCGACTCGCCAAGCCCTTCGAGTTCGCGGAGGATGGAGTCGAACTTCCACTTCGAGACGTTCTCGCGGTTGGCGGGGACGATTGCGCGGACAGACGCCACCTCGGCCTCTTCGGCATCGCGCGCGGCCTTATCCTCGGCCTCCTTGCGCTCGCGTTCCACGCGGGCCTCTTCGGCGGCCTTCTCCTCGGCGGCCTTGCGCTCGCCATCCGCCACGGCCGCCGCTGCTGCGGCGTTGAGGCCGTCCAGCGCCCCGCGGGCGGCGGAGATGAGTGGGTCGAGTCCGTCTGCGGCTTCCTTCATGATGGCGAACTTCTCTGAAGCCATCTTCGCCATAAGGGCGATAGCCTGCTTGTTCTTCTCGACGGCGGCGCCAAGGACGGCAAGGTCCTTCTCGCCGTTGTCCTCGTTGGCAAGGGCCGTGGCGCGTTCAATAAGCGCGTCGAACGACGCCATGGCAGCCGGGGCCAGCGCCGCAGCTTTGCGGACAGGCGTCAGCGAGAGGAATATCTCGCGCGCCGCGAGCGGCAGACCTTCAAGCGTCTCTGCGGCGACTTGCGTCTCTGCGGCAGCTGGAGCTTCCTCTACGGCAGGCGCCTCCTCAGCGGGAGCCTCAGCCTCTTCTGCGGCAGGAGCCTCCTCTGCAGCTGCCTCCTGGGCCTCTCCTTCAGCTGGCGCCTCGCCTTCTTCGGCAGGCTTTTCCGCTGCCTCGCCTTCATTGGCTGGCGCATCCTCCGCAGCAGGGGCTTCTTCCGCCTTGGCGGCTGGCACTTCAAGATTTGCCAAGTCTCCAAGATCAAATTGGCTGGCCAGCTCCGCAAGACCCCTTGGGTCTTCGGCCGTGATGGCCGACATCCAGTCGCCGTTGTCGGCGCGGTTCGCTGCGGCCACGGCCTCGGCGACGATTTCATCGGCCTTGGCGGCATGTGCGGCAATTCTCTCCGCAAGGGTGGCGGCGGCCTTGCGCGTCGATTCAAGAGGGGCGAGCGCCGCGCGCTGCGAGGCGATGAGTGCGGCGCGGTCCGCAGTGGCCTTTTCCGCCGCCTGCGCCTTGGAGTGGCTTATGAAGGCGAAGGCACCGCCGCCACCTGCAAGCAGGAGGACGAGTAAAATGACAATCCACTTGAGGGCCGAAGACTTCTTGGGTTCCTCTTCGCCCTCGTCGTTTGACACGCTTGTGCCTGCGGGGCCGTCGCCGGGAACATGGAGCGTCCTATGCACTTTGGGCGCATCGGAGGTTGGGGCGGTGGTGTCGCCGGCGTCGGTGCGCGCCTGTGAGTTGCGGCTCCGGATGATGATTTTCTTTGATGCGCCGCCGGCAGGTGCCACGGGCTGCGTCTTGCCCTTTGCGAGGTATGCCTCGATGTCGGCCATCAGCGCGCCGTATGAGGGGTAGCGCTTTTCCGGGTCGGCTTCGAGCATCTTCATGATGATGCGCTCGACTTCAGGCTCAACATCCTTGCGGTAAACGTGGAGCGGCTGCGGCGGCGCGAGAAGGCGCGCCTTAACGACGGCCATCGCGTCCTCGCCGTCAAAAGGCGGCTTCTTCGTGATGGCGTGGTAGAGCGTTCCGCCGAGGCAATACATGTCGCTGCGGAAGTCGATCTTCTTGCGCTGAACCTTTTCCGGCGCTATGTAGAAGGGCGTTCCCCAAATCTCGGTCTGCTCGGCGTCCGGCGACGAGGCGATGCCGAAATCGACGAGTTTCGCCGAGTTGCGGTCGTCCATCAGGATGTTGCCGGGCTTGATGTCGCCGTGAATGAGGTTTGACGCGGTAGCAAGCTGGAGTCCGTCGGCGATGTCCAGGCCGATTTTCATCACCATCTGCTGGGCGAGGGTGTCCGGGCCTTCGATGAGGTCTTCGAGATGCTTGCCCGGAACGTATTCCATGACGATGTATGGCTGGCCATGTTCCTCGCCGAAGGAGTAAATCTGCGCGATGTTGGGGTGGTTCAGCTTGGCGGCCGCCTGGGCCTCGCGGCGGAAGGACTCGAGAAATTCGGTCTGGCGGCCGAGGCTCTCCTTCATCACCTTGACGGCGACTTCGCGGTCTAGTGTCTCATCGACGGCGCGATATACGCTGCCCATGCCGCCGGAGCCCAGGCAAGCGATGAGCCGGTAGTTGGCAAGCTGTGCCGGAACGGTCATCTCCGCCCCGCAAATCGGGCAAGCCGCGCGCGAAAAAGGTTCGAGCGCGCCCACGTCAATTTCAGAATGGCAAGAAGGACACTGAGTCTTCTCAATCTTGTCGAAATGGATTTCGCTATGTTCCGCCATTTTCACTCCAATAGAAAAAGCCACCCCTACTATACTATTTCTTCGCGTTGAAATCAAATGTGGCGTTTTTCAATTCAGCTGGCCGTCTCCCCGTGAGCCGATTGGCAACCGGCTCTTGCAAGTTGCCGCATTGGGGATTTGCCCAAGTTTGCAGTTTCGTGTATCATAGCCTCTGCTATGTTTCCCGAAATCTGCCAACTTGGTCCCTTTACCCTAAAGTCTTTCGGCCTCATGGCCGCGCTTGGCTTCCTACTTGGATACGCGGTGATGCGCCGTCGCGGCGAAATCGTGGCAGGCCTTAATGCCGACGCCGTGTCGCGCTTGCTCGTGGCGGCAATGGCCGGCGGCGCGCTTGGCGCGCGCCTCGCCTACGTTGCCGAGCACTGGTCTTCCGAGTTCGCCGACTGCCCTGTCTGGGAGGTGCTGCGCTTCGACAGGGGTGGCCTGATGTTCTACGGCGGCCTTGGCGGCGCAATCATCGCAATCGCCATCTGCTCCATTGTCTGGCGGCGTCCGCTGGCGGCGCTGCTTGACCTTACGGCCATCGCGCTTCCCCTGGGCCACGCCCTCGGCCGCGTAGGCTGCTTCCTAAACGGCTGCTGCTACGGGCGGGTTTCAGAATGTGCCATTTCAGTGCGTTACCCAGCCGGTTCCGCGCCCTGGCTGGCGCAGGTGCATGATGGCCTTATTCGGCGTTCTGCGGCGCAGTCCCTGCCCGTCATCCCGTCGCAGTTGATCGAGGCCGCTCTCAACGTTGTCCTTTTCGCGGCGCTGTGGCGCCTCTCTTCTCGCAAGCCGCGCCGCTGGACGCTTGCCGGATGCTATCTGGTTGGCTACGGCGTCATCCGCTTCTTTACGGAGACGCTGCGCTCCGACCCGCGCATGGCTGTGGGGCCGTTCTCCATTTCGCAGTTCATCTGCCTCTTCGTCTACGCGGCGGGATGCGTGGCCCTCGAGGTGGCGCGGCTTGGCGGCAACGGCGAGAAGTCCCGGGAGGGCGAATAGCGACATGGGGGAAGTCCTGCGCCTGACATACGACGCCGAAGGGCCGGCGCGCCTCGACGCCTGGCTGGCCTCGCGCTGCGAAGACCTCTCCCGCTCCCGCATCCAGGCGCTGCTCGATGCCGGCGCAATCACTTCTGGTAACGCCGCCCTTGGCCCGCGCGACCGCCTTGCCCCCGGCGCAGAAATCTTCATCGCTCTTCCAGACCCCGCACCGGCGGAGCCTGTCCCCCAGGACATCCCGCTGGACATTCTCTACGAGGACGAGTGCGTGATTGTCGTGAACAAGCCGGCCGGGATGGTCGTCCACCCCGCGCCAGGCCATGGCGACTCCACTTTCGTGAACGCCCTTCTCTTCCACTGCGGCGACGAACTCGCCGGTGTCGGCGGCGTCGCCCGCCCGGGCATCGTGCACCGCCTCGACATGGACACCACGGGCATCCTCGTGGCGGCCAAGGACGAGCGTTCACTCAACTCCCTTGCAACGCAGTTCCAGGCGCACACCACGGAGAAGCGCTACGCCGCCCTCGTCCATGGCGTCATCCAGCGCGAGTCCGGCCGCATTGAGACGACAATCGGACGACACCCCACCGACCGCCTGCGTATGGCCGCCAACCCGCCGCGCGGTGGCAAGTCGGCCGTCACGAGATGGAAGGTGGCGCGCCGTCTCTCCCGCACCACGCTGCTGGATGTGCTGATAGAGACGGGCCGCACCCACCAGATACGCGTCCACATGGCCTACGCGAGAATGCCAATCGTCGGCGACCCGCTCTACGGCAACCGCTCGCTCGACGCGGCGATCAAGGACTGCCCCCCGCGCCAGATGCTCCACGCCGCGCACTTCGCATTCGACCACCCCGTTACCGGCCGCCGCATGTCCTTCGACGCCCCACTGCCGGACGACTTTGAAAGGATTCTCGCCAATGCTTGAGGCAAGCCATGTCACAGTTTCGTTCAGGCGCAGGGGAGGGGAGCCCTTCCGCGCCCTGGACGATGTTTCCATCAAGGTTGAGTCGGGGAAGATCGTTGGCATCGTCGGCGAGAGCGGTTCGGGCAAGACGACCCTGGTGCGGACTCTCTGCGGCTTGCAGAAGCCGGATTCGGGCGAAGTCCTTTTCAAGGGGCGCGAAATTCATGAGGCGATGGCCGCCGCGCGGAGTGGCGCCGGGCTGCCGCTCTCCATGGTCTTCCAGGATGCCTCCGGCGCGCTTGACCCGCGCCAGACTGCCGCCAGCGCAGTCGGCGAGGCGCTGCGCGTCCACCGCATGGTGGTGCGCGTCGGGGAAGGGGATGAGGTGCGGCGACTGCTGGCCGCCGTTGGGCTTCCGGCAGATGTCGCCGGGAAGCGGCCGACGGAGATGAGCGGCGGGCAGTGCCAGCGCGTGTGCATTGCGCGGGCGATTGCGCCGCGCCCTGCCTTGCTCATTGGCGACGAGCCGGTGTCGGCGTTGGACGTCTCCGTGCAGGCCCGCATCCTGAAGCTGCTGGCTGCTCTGCTGAAGGGGCATGAGAACGGCCTTGAGGCGATTCTGCTGGTGACGCACGACCTGGCCGTGGTGGCGGCCGTCTGCGACTACGTCTATGTGATGTCCGGCGGGCGGGTGGTCGAGGAAGGCGTGCCGCGCGAAGTCTTCGCGGCTGCGCGCCACGAGGCCACGCACCGCCTCCTCGCCGCAGCTGGCTACAACTGACCTGTCTGTCGTAAAAGCGGAACCCCGCGCGCCAGTGGCGTGCGGGGCCTTGAAGATGGAGCCAACTCAGGGATTCGGACCCAGGACCTGCGCATTACGAATGCGCTGCTCTACCAGCTGAGCTAAGTTGGCAAACGGCGGCGGAAAGGAGTGACGCCGCCAAAATTGTTACATAAGATTATACCAAATTGCGCCACATTTGCAAGTGTTGGCCTTGGCAAATGCCGGAATCAAGCATGGACGGAACTTATTTCTCCTCGATTAGGCCGTTCTTGCAGGCCACAATGTAGGTGCAGACGTTGTCGCCGGTGACATTGCAGCAGGTCTCGAACATGTCGAGAATGGGGTTGATGCCGAGCGCGAGGGCGACGATCATCGCCACCTGGTCGCCGGCGAGGCCCATGTTCTCAAGGACCATGAAGAGGAGGAACACCGAGCCGCCGGGAACGCCGCCCGCGCCTACCGATGCGAACATGATCGAGGTGACGAGCACGACCATCTGGACTGCGGTGAGGTGGACTCCGAACATGTTCGCGGCCAGGATCACGAAGACCGGCAGGTGGACGCATACGCCGTCCATGTTGATGGTCGCGCCCAGCGGCAGCGAGAAGCTGGAGAGCGTTTTTGACACGCCGATTTCGTTCATGGCGTTGAAGGACACGGGGAGTGTGGCGGCGCTGGAGCGCGTGACGAAGGCCGTCAATATCGGCTGGCGGATGCGCAGCAGCACGCGGTAGGGGTTTTCGTGGCAGAAGAAGGATATCGCGAGCGGGTAGATGACCAGGATCATCGCCAGGACGCCGACCATGACGCAGACGACGATGCGGACATACGGGCCGAAGAGCAGGATGCCGTGCTCGGCGAAGTTGGAGAAGGTCAGGGCGAACACGCCGATGGGGAAGTAGAGCATCACCCAGTCGATGAGCTTGAAGGCGACCTTCTGCGCGCCGTCGCAGACCCTGATTAGTAGTTTGATTTCGGACTTGTCCTCGCCGTCTTCTCCCAATTCGTCAAGCAGGCAGCGGGCCGCGAAGCCGAAGAGGATGGAGAAGATGATGATTGGGAGGAACTGCCCGTGGGAGAGCGAGGCGAAGGGGTTCTGGAAGAGGTTCACGAAGAAGTCGCCGAAGGTGGCGGCGCCTGAGTTGCCTGCCATCTCGTTGGCGGAGGCCAGATACTGGCTTGCGGTGTCTTTCGCCGCCCTGATGGAGGGGTTCATCAGGAATGCCATGATGACGCCGAAGACCGTGGCGAAGAGCGATGTCACAAAATACCAGACGAGGACTGCGCCGCCGACGCGCCCCGACTTCTTCAGCGGCAGGCTGGCTGCGCCGAGGATGAGCGAGAAGAAGATGATGGGATAGACGACCATCTTCAGCATCGACACCAGCACCGAGCCGAATGGAGACACATAGGCCAGGATGGCCTTGGTCGAGTCTTCGCCGAAGATTTTTGGCGCGGCAATGCCCAGAAAGATGCCCAGGATGAAGCCTATGAGGATGCGCCAGACGATCGGGATGCGGCAGGTCTTGTTGCGGCAGTTCATTTGTTTTTCCTTTTGGTTTGGTTTGTGAAATCAGATCTTCCAGCCGCCGATGCCGAGGTTGCGGCAGATTTCGGAGACGAGGATGGCGATGAGGAGAAGCGGCGCGACCCACTTCGTCATGAAGGAGAAGAAGCTCTTCGCCTTGAAGGGGTGCCCCTCGCGTTCGACTTCATCAATGATCGCCTTCGGCTTGATCACCCAGCCCACGAAGAAGCAGGTGCAGAGGGCGATTATCGGCATGAGAATGGAATTGGTGATGAAGTCGAAGAAGTCCAGCCCCTGCATGGAGGGGACTGCGCCAGTCGCCCATTCGCCAGTGCAGCCGAGCTTGGTGAAGAGGGCGGAGAAGGTCACGCCGCTCCAGGGACCGTAGCCCAGCGCAGAGAAGACGGCGAAGAAGGCGATCACGAAGAACATGAAGAAGGTCGCGTTGCGGCGCTTCATGTCGAGGAGGTCGCAGACCGACGCCACGCATGCCTCGTAGAGGGATATGGCGCTGGTTGCGGCGGCGAATGTCACGAGGATGAAGAATGAGAGCCCAAGCCAGTTGCCGGCGGTGCCGAGCATCGCGAAGACCTTGGGGAGGGTGATGAACATAAGGCCGGGGCCGGCGTTCATGGCCTCTTTGACGGGCGTGCCGGTCTTGATGGCGAACATGTAAACCACGGGGATGATCATCAGACCGGCCACGATGGCGATGATGGTGTCGAAGATTTCGATTCGGCGCACGGACCGCTCGATGGAGTCGGCGCTGCGCATGTAGCTGCCGTAGGTGATCATGATGCCCATGGCGAGCGAGAGGGAGTAGAACATCTGCCCCATCGCGCCGAGGATTGTCTTGGCGAGTAGCGCCACCGAGAATTTGCCGTCGGGGCCGCAGAGGCTGCTGAAGTTTGGAACGAGGTAGTAGCGGAGGCCGTCGCTGGCTCCGGGCATGCTGATGACATATAGTGAGATGGCGATCGCCATGACGAAGAGGATTGGCATCATCACGAGGTTGGACTTCTCGATGCCGTTCTTGACGCCCATCACGATGACGCCGGCGCAGGCGATGATGAATATGATTCCGTAGCCGAATGGCGCGAAGGGCGAGGTGATGAAGTTCCCGAAGAAATCGCCGGCGCCTGCGGCGCCTTCACCCATCAGGGCTACGCCGGTGAAGGCCATCTTCGCATAGGCGACGAGGTATTTGAGGACCCAGCCGCCGATGATGCAGTAGTAGGGGACGATCAGGGCGGGGACGATTGTCCCGAGGATGCCGATGAATCCCCAGCCTTTGTGGAGCTTCGAGTAGGCGGTCAGCTGCGACTGGCTTGTCATTCTTCCGATTGCTATCTCGGTCGTCATGAGGGTGAACCCCAGGGTCGTCACCAGAATCAGGTAGATGACAATGAAGATCCCGCCGCCGTATTGGGCCGCGAGGTAGGGGAAGCGCCAGAGGTTCCCGAGACCGATTGCCGATGCCGCTGCGGCCAGGACGAATGCCAGCTGGCCGGACCATGATGCTCTTTTATTATCCATGACTGAGTTCCGTTTTTTGGAGTGAATGATTATACCATATTCTGAAAAAGCGCTCGCCCTGCCGACCAAGTGGTGGCGGCAGGGCGAATTCCCAGAGCGGGTCCTCTTGTGGAAGGACGTGCGCTCCGCGCAAGCCTTTTTTGCTACCTCAAAACCATGAAGAACGGCTTGCGAACACACCATTCGAGCTTCACGAGCGCGGGCGAAGTGCCTGCCGTGTAGGTGAAGGTTTTTTCTTCGGGGAAGGACTTATACAGCTGCCATCCGCCATTGCCGTCGGGGGTGTAGAGGCGGTAGCCCAGTCCGGCGGGGCCATTGGCGGTGAAGGTGTGGCTTCCTTCGACGAAATAAGCCGTGTCGGCGGCCTCAGCCGGAGTGATGCCTGGTGAATCCGCATCGACGGCCACAAACACGTTCGTGACGGCCAGCGCGCTGAAGTAGCGGGCGCTGTCAACCTGCCTGTTGCGGACAAGCTCCTCCTCCGTCAGCACGCGGTCATAGTAGCGGAAGTTGTAGATCGTGCCGACGAGGCACTGGGTATCCGTCCCGCCGCCCCAGCCACCGAGGCGGAACTTGTTGTTCTCAAGGCCATTGAAAGTATCGAAGTGCTTATAGCCGGGATTGGTCGTCGGCTTCTCGACGCCGGGGAATGCCAAAGCCGATTGCGTTTTGGCGTCGTGGATGACCGTCATGTAGTCGATGCCGTCCTCCGTGGCAAAGGTGACTTCGGAGGCAAGAGTATCATTGCCCGACTTGTATGACTGCATATAAAAACGACCATTTTTATTTGCGCCGTTGATCTGCATGCCGAACATGCACCACGTCGTGGCCGCGATGTAGTGGCCTTTGGCGTTGCTATTGTCAGAATGCTTGGCATCGACAAGCACCTGGGCCGAGAAGGTCGTCGGCCAGGGGACGGATGCGGAACTCTCAAACATGCTCCTTCCAGGGAAGACATGCCACTTTTCACCCCATGACGGCGAGAATCCAGTTGCGTTCTTACGCGTGAGGTCCATGCCTGGACGCGAACCGAGGTTGATCCACTTGGTGGCACTCATGGAGTGCTTACCGATGCCAGCGTTGAACTCTCCGTCGTAGTGGAGCGCGAGACCGGCGGGGGAGAGGTCGTCAAAACCGTAGTCGGCGGCGGTGCGGAGGGCATTCACGGCCTTCCACTCCCATGTAAGGCGGATGGTTTCGGCAGATGTGTTGTAGAGGTAGGAATGGCTGTCGTAGTGCGTGGCATTGGCCCAGCCGACGCCATCCTGCGTCTCAACCGTGTAGCCGGTGTTCGTGTAGGTGACGCCATCGACAACAACAGTTGCCGGCGCGACAAAGGTGTAGGAACCATCGACCTCGTAGGGGCCGCACTTGTCGTAGCCTTCGAGGTAGGAATAGGTCGAGCAGACAACGACGTTCGTCGTCTCCGGCTCGTAGATTCCGAAGTAGCGATAGTTGTCAACGCGACGGTTGTGGGTAAGTTCGTCGTTGGTGAGGACGCGGGTATAGACGCGGAAGTTCTTGAGACGACCAATGAAATACTGCTCTAGTCCGCCGCCCCAGCCGCCGAGGTTCATGCCGTTGGAGTAGGTTTTGACGGATGTATAATTTGTGCAAGTCGTCTTTGAGCTGTCAGTAGGAATTGTAGTGCCAGCGGTAATCGAGGCATAAAGGTTGATGCCATCGAGGACGGCGGTCGTGTAGTCGACGGATGTCGCGCCTGTCGTGTATGGGCCGTAGGGCTTGGCACTCGCCTCTTGCGTGTGGAGACAAACGCCCTTATAGTCCCTGTATATGCCGATGGCGCACTTGGCCCATCCGGTGCCGAAGATGTAGTTGGCGGAGGTCGCATGTTTCTGCGAGGCAATGTCGGCATCGACGAGGGTCTGGATGGTGTAGCTGGAACCCCATGTGCGGCTGGTGTCGTTGTTGAAGCGCGAACCGCCGGCGAAGTCGAAACCGTCGACGCCCCAGGCGCTATCGTTGTCGGTGGTGGTGCCGTAGGTGCGGATCAGGGAGAGGTCATAGCCTGTTTCGGAGCCGAGGTTCTTCCAGGTGTCTGCGGCGTAGTTGTGCGCGGCGTTTGCGCCGGCGTTGCGGATGCCGTCGAAGTGGATCGCGAGACCGTCCGGGACGTAGTCGCCCACGTCGTAGATCTTGAGTGTGCCTTCGCCGGACGCGGCAGCATATTGCCAGATGATGCAGACCATGCCAGAATCCGAGGCGGTATAGGAATACTCGCCTGTGTACGACTCCTCCTCGCCCCAAGATCCATTATTCCACGTCTTGAGCTTGTAGCCGGAGAGGGTGTAGCGCTTGCCCTCGACCGTGCGCTGGGCGGGCGTGGTAAAGGTGTAGCCTTCTGCGTCGAGCGCGAAGTGGTCGTCCTCGACATCGGGAATAGTGGTGGAGACGACAACATTCGTGACGGGAATTGGCGCACGGACTTTCCGCCCGAAATAACGGGCTTCGTCAATCATGCGGTTGTATGCGACCTCCGTATCGGCGAGAACGCGATTGTAAAGGCGGTAGGATTTGATTGTGCCTTTGAACATTTCGTCGGTGCGCGGGTAGTGTCCACCGAGCGAAAATCCGTGTGGAAGCGGATACGTCGTCGGCGTGTAGCTGCTATTCATGTAATGACCCGTGGTTCCGCCCGTCGCGGCCGCAGTCCAAGGCGCCTTGGTTCCGGCGAAGAGCACAGCATTGGTCTTGTCAAGAATCGCCGTGCCGTATGTGTAAGTGCCACCGGAAATGGCGGGACGGAGTTTTCCGGTCGGAGACATCGCATTGAAATAAAACGTGTTTGCTATATCCGCCGTGCTACGCAGGGCGATGGAGGCATAGCCCCATTTCGTGGCGTTCTCTCCGCACATGACGTATCCGATTCCGCCTTGGTCGGAGGTCTTGGCGGCCATGAGAACCTGCATGGAGTAGCTGTCCGGAATCGTAATTGAACTCGACTGATGGAAGATTGAGTCCTTATTGAACACGAACCCAGTATCCGTCCACGAACCCTTCGATGCGTCAGGATTCCATGCCGACGCCGTTGCCGAACTTGAAACCCCCAACGTGCCATTTGTGCTGTAGCGCGTCGCGTCATATTCGCCGGGGTTGGCGCAGTTCACCCATGTCATGGCGGAGGAGTCGTGCGGGGCGTCCGGGCCGGCGTTGCGGATGCCGTCGTAGTTGACGACGAGGCCGTCTTGAACATAGTCGCCCACGTCGAATGACTTGAAGTCTGGGTTGTCCCAGTATTTGATTCCGGCGAAGGCCGGGATGGACGCGCTGGCCGCCGCCGTTGCGGCGATTGCGAGTTTGCGGATTGACAGCTTCATTACTTTTGACTCCCTAATGGTTGGTTGCGTCGGCGGCATCGCAAAATTGCGACACCATCCTTTCGCGCCATCCATTTTACCAAACATCGCGCCGCCGTCAAGGCCAAATCCTCAATTTTGAGAAAAGTTTTTTTACAACAACCATTTATGTCTTCATATCTTTTCCTCACCGTAGTCTTGCAATTCAATTCTCGCTGTGATATCATTGTTTCCATGAGATATTCCTCACAACACAGGAAGGCCTTTGTCGAGACCTTCGATTTTCTCAGCGGACATGACGCGCTCCGTCTCCTGCTATCCCTCAGTGCCGCCGAAGTCAAGGCAGGCGCTGCCATAGGCAGAAGCATTCACCCCTATCGCGACCAGTCTATTGGTGCCGAAGCCGTAGGCGCATGCATGGGGTTGGTGCTTGCGGCAGGGCAGGTGTCCGTCGGGATGGGACTGTGGGCCATTGTCAAAATGTCCCGCATACTTCTCGCCCGGATGCGGCGGCCGAAATATTACCCTAACGAGCGGCATCGTAGGGAGCGTCTCGCAAAGGAGCGACGGCGCATCCGCGACCGCTTTACGACGGGCTTGTGCCCCAAGCCAGAAGAACTGCTGGCGCAGTATGCGATTGCGGGGACTGGTGTGCGTGAAGCTCTTCGATTCGGATCTATGCTCTGCGATTTGGAGGCGTACTGCGACAATTCGCTTCTGCGCAATGCGGACGGTGAGATTGTCGGGCGCAATCCTGGGGTGAAGGGGTGGATTAGGGAGAACTGCCCCGAACTGCTGGCGCACTACAAGAACGCGATGCGCTACAAGGGACTGGCAGAGAAGTTCCGGCAGGCCTCTGAAGCCGCCGATCCTGTGCCAATTTCGGCGCTGGTGGAGAAAGACGCCGGGGCTGCTCTTCGAGTTCTGGGTGGAAAAAAGTGTCGCAAGATTACGGTGCGGATAAAGAAGGCGAATGGTCTCCGCGGAGGTAGGACGGTTAGCGGGGCATACGCGCTGGAGGCTGACTCTCTTGAGGCGGCGTGGAAACGCGCCAGTGAAATCCTCAAAGAATGTGAGGAAAGCGTGCCTGAAAGACCACGATGCGAAAAGACTGTTATCAAAAAAACAGCGGGAGGTGGAATGAGAGGAGATGACGATAGACTACGGCGCGGAAAGAATATTGGGGGAAGAGGCGGGGTGGCAAGGCTAGAGAGGATTCTTGACGATAGGTTGGGAATGTTGCCGGCGGGAGGGTTCCCGGTGGCAATGTGGAGAGTTGGCGGAGCATTCGCTAGGGGAAACGCCGAAGGCAAGAGAACAAGCGCCTAGCGGGGAAATGTCACGGGAAAGTCTAGGAGGCCTTGCGGAAGCGCCTAGCGGGGAAATGTCACGGGAAAGTCTATGAGGCCTTGCGGGAATAGGCACGGGATAGTTTGGGCGTTTTGTGAAGCGGCTAGTGTAGAAATTGGCGCGAGGAAGCCTAGGTGGTTTTGCGAAGCGCCTCGGTCGCAGTCGTTGGAGGCTAAAGAGCGAACAACTATCGGGCGTTTCGCTTTCGCCAGTCCCGCATGGACATGTGGAAGCGGGAGCGAAAGAGTGCGTCAAGGGTGCGGTCGCATTTGAAGCCGCAGAGGCGGGGGATCGCGCCGATGGGGGTGTTGGTCTGAGCCAGAAGGGTGAAGGCCTTCTCCAACCGCACATGCAGGATTTCATCTAGGACGCTGTGCCCAGTCGCCTCTCGGAAGCGCATGTCGAAGAGTCGGCGCGTGACGGGGAAGCGCGCGGCCAAGTCGCTGGCGGAGAGTCCGTCGCACGCCTCTCGCCGGATTGCCTCGACGGCCTCCATAATGAACTTCTCGTGCCGGCCGCGCCCGCTGGTTGATTTTCGCCGCACGGTGAGAAGCGGGCCAATTGGGGCGGGGGCAGAGAGTGATGAGTGCTTCGTCGCCGCTGCTCTCGCGGCGAGTAATCTCGCCGCGATGAAGCCCATGCGCTCGAAGTCGAGCTGGATGGAGGAGATCGGCGGCTCGGCGCTTTCGCATAGTTCCGTGAAATTGTCCACCGACACGAGTGTGAGGCTGCGTGGTATGCTGCGCATCGCCGCGCGTGCGGCGCGGGTGACGACCACGGCTATCTCGTCGCTCACGGCGAAGAGGGCGCAGTGTTCGGGCAGTTTCGCAAGCCACGAGGCGAGCCGTATGACGAAAGCGTCAACCGGTTCGCCTACGGAGCGGGGCTTGATGGGAAAGACATGGCACTTCGCGCCCGTTTCGGCTACGGCATCCCGAAAGGCGCGAACTCGGATGCGCGACCATGGCCATGGATAAGGAAAGCCTATGGCGGCGTAACAGGACGGCATTCCGGCGGAGAGTTCGCGGAGCGCAGCCTTTGCGATGGCGACGGGGTCGAAGAAGAAATTTGGCACGTTCCCGGAAATCTGGCTTGGATAGCCGATGTAGGCGATGTGAATGCCGCGGAAGAGTTTTGGTGGCAGATCTACATGGCGTCCAATGCCATCGACGATGCATCCAACTGGGCAGTGGCGCCGCAGGATGCCGGGCAAGGCCTCTGGCGTGGATTCGTCGCGCTCGACGACGGCGACATCCCATCCGCGAGCGGCGCAGTAGCGACGAATCCCAGCCAGTTTCCTGCTTTGACTGGGATTGCTGGTGATTATGCCAATATATAAAACAGTCGGGCGCATCGGCAAGATAATAGCAAAAGCGCGATAATCTTGCCCATGGGAGAGAAGTGGGGGACCAGTTTGGGTGCAACCAAAATTTGTCAGGCGCAGATTAGCAGATGCGACCTCAAGGCGGCGCGGAGAGCGGCGATGAGGATGCCGTTGTTGAAGCGCCAGTGCATGCCTGGGCCTTTGAGCCTGGAGCCGATGACGAGTTTGCATCC
>JAGCUY010000053.1 GCA_017962605.1 Kiritimatiellia bacterium
GAGCGTATCTCCGCGGCAAGGCCGAAGTCGAGAATACGCACGCGGATTTTGGAAGTGGCTAGTGCGAAGTGGTTAGTGGTTAGTTGCGGCTCGCCCGGAGAGCTCGCCCCACCATCACCTTTCAACTTTTCAACTCTCAACTTTTCAACTCGTGATGGTCGAGACGCTTCCGACGGAAGCGTCTCGACCATCACGTTCGCAGGCTTGATGTCCCGGTGGACAATCTTCTCGGCATGCGCGTAATCGAGCGCCGAGGCGACTTGTCGCACGACTTCAAGCGCCTGGTCGGGCGGCACGACGCCGTCGGGGAACTGCCTGCGCCATTTGGAGAGCGTCACGCCGGGGGCGTAGCGCATCACCATCACGCTGTCGCCGGGGGAGAGGCGCATCTCGCGGCGTGTCGCGTCATCGGTGATTGCGATGTCGCGGCAGGGGTGCAGGACAAGCGGCGAGGCGATGTTGGGATGCGAGAGGCGCGAGACAAGGGCGAACTTGGCGCGCAACGACTCCATCTCCTCGGGGTTGGACTTCAGCAGTGGGTGTAGCGTCTTCAGCGCCACGTCGACGCCCGACACTGTGTCGCGGGCGAGATATACCACCCCGAACCCGCCCCCGCCAAGCTTGCGCACAAGCTGGTACTGGTCAATCTGCCCCAGCGCCGCGCCGGGAACGCCCTGCCCGACCAGCGTCGGCGCGGAGCCGAGCGACGGCTCGTCAATGTCGGTGCGCGACGGGCGCGCCCCATCGGCGGCGGTTGTAGGCATTGAATAAAAAGAGTTGTCGTCAGGGTCCATGTCAGGTTCACCTCAAATGTGTCTTGTCCTTTGAAAGGGCGTCGGCGAAGCCGGTTTCGGAAATCGACTCACGGTCGAATTCGAGAAGCCACGTCGGGGCGTCCACGATGCGGACGCGCATCCCGTCCCGTGTCTCCTCGCCGCTCTCATGGTCAGTGACAAGGAGAAGGTCGTCGCATCCAAGATGACGACTGGCCGCGAAGAGCGCCGAAAGCTCACGCTCGCGGGTCTTTGGGTTGGATATGTCGTATGCCACCTGCACCAGGCGAATCGGATGCCCGAAGCGCTCCATCACGAAATCGACTTCGTAGGCCGGCTCCTTGAGATACGACACCGAGCAGTCGTATTCAAAGCGCTTTGCCCTCAGCGCCGTCCAGACGAGATTTTCCAGGCGTCGGCCATGTCCCTCCTCCGTATCTGAAACGCCGGTGAAATATGAAACCAGACCGTTGTCTGCGGCGTAAACCTTGCCTACGCGGGTCTTCTCCCAGGCCTTCCGCCCGTAGCGGGGGAGCAAATCCACCAGACGGCTTTCCGCCAAAAAGTTGAGATAATTCTGGATTGTTGTCGCGGATGCGGCTGAAAGCTGGTTCGCCAGTTTGAGGGCGGAAATCTCCCGGGCGTGGTTCGACACGGCCACGAACGCGACATCGGCCAGCAGCTTAGGATTCCTGACCTTGTGCCGGTGGAGAATGTCGCGGACGAGAATCGAATCGTACAAGGCCTTGAAATACCCGCGCCTGTCCGAAATTCTAAACGTTTCGGGGAATCCCCCGCAATGGAAATACTCCACATAGTCCCGGCGCAATTCCGCCATCCATTCGGTTCCGCCTGACTCCCCACGTCCAAGCCAGCGCCGATATTCGGAAAAAGAAAAGGGATTCAGCTCGATGGACACGAAACGCCCCGTCAGATGCGTGGCCAAGTCAGAAAAGAGCAGTTTTGAGTTCGAGCCGGTAATCACAAGATGGATGCGTCTGCGCAGGAGGCGGTTGACGAAAAGCTCCCATGCCGGGACGTCCTGGATCTCGTCGAGATAAAGTGTGTCGAACGGGCCGTAAACGACAAGCGCGGCCTTGAAGACATCGTCCAAGTCCGAAGCCTCTATTCCGTCAAGCGCCTCGTCATCGAAATCAACATAGCCAAAGGCCCTGCCGGCGCGTTTGAGCGCAAGCCGGCACAGGACAGACTTACCACAGCGACGGATCCCAGTCACAATTTGAGCCACAGGGCTGTTCAAGTCGATGCTTGCGGAAGGGGCCCTGTCGATGATGTCCGGCTCCGACATCAGACGCTCCAGCTCGACTTTCTGGTTCGCAAGGATTTTCTCGTAGTTTCTCATTTTGAAGTTGTCAAATATAAAATGCTATCAGAATTTCCATCATAATGCAACATTATCTTAGGAAAATTTCCATTATGTTGTGAATTTTGTCTTGCGCGGTGAAGAATCCCCGCCGCAGCGTTCTGCTCTGCCTACTTGCGGCGGCGGGGGTGGGGTCGGAGCCCCTGGGTTTCGTCCCGGCGGAGACTAGGAACGGGAGCACCGGACGGTTCAATGAACGGCATCCGCCATTTCTTGAACTGGGGACAAAGCAACGCGGAAGCCCAGAAGGTCGAAACGGCAGCCGGGATCGTGCCCATAACGGTTGGCCGAACGGCAGATGCGGGCGTTGAAGCACCACGAGCCCCCGCGGCACACGCGGTACGAGCCGGACGAGGGGCCGACCGGATCAGTCACGGTGCCGGACGGATAATCGCCATACCAGTCCGCGCACCACTCATAGACGTTGCCTATCATGTCGTAAAGCCCCCAGGCATTGGCACCCTTCATCCCCACCCTGCGCGGCCCGGCCCTTCCACCCGGATGCTGCTTTTCCTTCCAGTTCTCCGTGTCCCAGCCCCTGCCCTCGAATCCCACGCTGGAATTTCCGCCATACCAGGCGATATCGTCAAGCGCCGGCGCGTTGTTCTCGCCAAGGATGCGGATTTCCCTACCGCTGGGCAAGGAGGTTGTCGTCCCCGCCCGACAGGCGTACTCCCATTCGGCCTCGGTCGGGAGCCGGTATTCGTAGCCGTCTGGAATCCGTCCGGCCTCGCGTTCGCGCCGCGTGAGACGCTGGCAGAACAGGACCGCATCGTTCCAGCTGACATGATAGACTGGCGCATTGTCGTCCGGGTCTGCGCATATTCCCTGCGGGTCGGCATCACGGCTCCTTCCATACCATGCCCGCAGCGTCTGCATCTTGCCGCCAATATTGTATTCGGTGTCGTCCTGGAGCGCCTTGCGTGCGAGGTCAATGACGGTCTCGCCGTCCATGAGCGACTTCCACAGTCCCTGCGTCACCTCTGTCTCGCCCATCCAGAAGCCCTTCGTGAGCGTCACACGGTGCTGCGTCTCATCGCTATCGCGTCCCTCCTCGGTTGTCGGCGACCCCATGGTGAACGGACCCGGCGGACACCAGCGGAGGGCGATTTCCTGAGAGCCAACCTGGATTACCTTCCGCTCGCCGGCCTTGTCTCCCATCATGCTCTGCAAGGCACACCTGCTATCTCCCAATGGGACAGGAGCCTCCGGCTTGCTTGAGACTATTGCAGCCCTGCCGGAGGCGGCGAGGCGGAAGCCAAGGTCCCTGAGGCTGAGGCCAGGGAAGTACCCGAACCGGTTGCCCGCAGTACAGTCCTCGGCCCCGTCGAGGAAACTGCCGCCGCAGTACACGCGGAGGCCGCCAGACGCAGTCTCCGTCCACTCCAACACGTTGCCATGCATGTCGTAAAGCCCCCAGGCGTTGGGTTCGAAACTCCCCACCTTCACCGTCCCGTCATCCCGGCTCTTCCCATACCTGGCCACGCGGGAAAGGGTCGATGCCGTGATCTGGGTCCCGTCCTCCAGCTTGCAGTAATCTGCGGACTGCGGCGCGCCCGCTCGGCACGCCGTCTCCCACTCCTGCTCCGTGGGAAGTCGGAATATTAGGCCGCTCGCCCTCGCGACGGGAAGCGCGTTGAGCTTCCTGATGAACTCCTGGCAGTCGTTCCAAGAAACGCAGTCCACGGGATTCTTGGTCTCCTTGAGAAAGGAGGGGTTGTTGCCCATCACGCGCTCCCACTGCTCCTGCGTAACCTCGTACTTGCCCATCCAGAAATCGGACGACACGCCGGGGCAGTAGACCATCTCAAGCGAAACGCCGCCACCAAGGTCGATGGTGGAAATCAGCGGATCATCCGGAGAACTCGCCCTTCCTTTATGTGCGGTCTCACTTGCCTTGCGTTCCAGTTCGGCCTTGATTGCGGCGAGTTTCGCTTCGGCCTCGGCCTTGAGACTCTTTGCGTCGGCGTTGTCTGCATCAAGTGCAAGCGCCGCGTTCGCCTTGGCGATGACGGTTTCCCACTCTTCGCGGATTTTCGCGGCCTCGGCCTCGCCTACGGCCTCGCGCGCTCTGGCGGACACCTGCGTCCTGCGGGCCTCGGCAAGCGCGCCGTCAAACAGGCGCTTCGCCTCCTCGAACTTCTCCTTCGCGCCTGTGAAGTCGCTACGGTCGCGGCGGCGCACCGCCTCCTTGCGGGCGGTATTCGCCGCATAGAGCGCCGACTGCGCGTAGCGTTGCGCCTCCGCCTTCTCCAACTCGGGCGAAAGGGCGTCTATGGCCTTCTCGATGGCGTCCAGTCCCTCGCGGGCCTCTGCGTTGTCCGCAATCCACACCGCCGCCGAATGGATGTCCGCCGCGGCCTCCTTGGCCTTCGCCAAGTCTGAAGCCTCGGAGAAACTGTCCAGGGCGGCCTTCTGCCTGTCTAGCAGGGCGAACTGCGTCTTGAACTCGCCGTCGTCCCACTTGCGGAACTCTTCTACACCCCGCACCTCGCGGGCGGCGGCGGCCTTGAGACGTCCGATGGCGGCAACGGCCCGCGCGTCGGAAGCACGCTTTTCAATGCGCTCTCGCTCGTTTTGCCTCTCCTGCTCCTCGCGCTCCTTCAGCGCGGAGGTGATGCGGCCGTCAAGCGTGGCGATGAGCTCGGCGAGCGGCGCCGATTCGGCGGAGTCGTCGGGCCAGCCCTCGGCGCGGCGCGCCTCCAGCGCGTCCGAAAAACGATCCCGCGCCGCCTGGAGGTCTTCGAGCGAGGCGCCGTCAGGGGGAAGTGCTGGAGCGGGCGGTTCAGGCAAGGCGGGCGATTCAGGCGAAGCGTCTTCAGGGGGAAGCGTGGGCGGTTCAGACGAGGCAGGTGATTCCAAAATTTCCTGATGCGTCAGGTTGCCAGACGTTTCAGGAACTGGCTCGACAGGCGGGGTAGACTCGGCGGGCGGTTCCTGACTATCGGGAGGCGCCGGTTTGCCAGGCGTCTCCTGTACTGCCGCAACGGAAGGGACGGACGATCTCGGCGCGACCTCTGTCACGCCAGTCGCACCGATCGCTCCTGTTCCGCCATTCCTCCATAGGACAACGCCAACGGCAAAGGCCGCAACGAGCGCCGCAGCCCACGGCCAGACGCGGCTGCGGGGCAACGGACGAGACTCTATCGCAGAAATAGTTTCACCACTTTGATTGCTCAAAGCTTCTGCAAAAGCATAACAGTTTGAAAAGCGGTCAGATTGATTCTTCGCAAGCGCCTTCACGAGCGCGGCGTTCACATGCGCGGGAACGCCTTCGATTTCTTCAGGAGCCTCTCCCTTCACCATCGCCATCATTATGACAGGATCTCCTGTCTCGAAAGCACCTTCGAAGGGCGGCGCTCCGGAGAGGAGTTCATAGGCGACGCAGGCAAGCGCATACTGGTCGGTGCGGCCGTCTTGCTTGCGGCCCAGCCACTGCTCAGGCGCCATGTATGGCCGCGTGCCACTGGTGTCGCCAGTCTCCGTCGAGATGCGCGACATCGAGGAGCGTATCTCCGCGGCAAGGCCGAAGTCGAGAATACGCACGCGGATTTTGGAAGTGGCTAGTGCGAAGTGGTTAGTGGTTAGTTGCGGCTCGCCCGGAGAGCTCGCCCCACCATCACCTTTCAACTTTTCAACTCTCAAC
>JAGCUY010000054.1 GCA_017962605.1 Kiritimatiellia bacterium
TCGCTGAGTTTGCCGCTGATTTATGATTTTGTGGTATAATTAAATCAATTGAAATCCATAGGGGGAATCGAGATGAAGACAGGAACTACGGTTTTTACACTTCTGGGTGGCGTGATTCTGCCTCTTGCCGCGCTTTCGTTCAATCTATTCATCCTTTCCGACGGTGGCAATGACGCGTTCTTTCACGGTCTAACCCCGACGATCTTCCACATGGCGCTCATCGCTTTCGTTCCCGTCTTTAACATCATCGCATGGTTGTGCCTGAAAAGAAAATGTGCCGCCGGGAGCAAACTCCTGCGTGTACTCTGCGGATTTACCGTCGGTGTCTGCATCGTCTATGCCGTGGAACTCCTTCCATTGGCGTTTATGGGGATGATCTTTTGCGCCCTTGGATTCTGGTATTTCGGGATTGGGCTGCTGGGACTTCTTCCGTGTGCGCCCGTGACGGCTCTTGCGAGCACGCTTATCTGCAACTCCCGCCTCTCGGCCGCTGCGAAGGAGGAGGGGCTTTCGCATGTGAGGGGATTCGCGCTCGGGCTTCTCGCTTTTGCACTCGTCTGGTCAATCCTCCTTGGCGATGCGGCTCTCGCGTACTATGGCTGCAAGAAGGGCGTATCGGATGATCCAGCCGTTTCCGTCCAGGGTGTGCGCCTTGCGCGACTCAGTTCGCGTACCGACGTGGTAGAGGCGTATTGCCGGCGGGGCGGATATGCCGGATGGCTATGGTCGGTCTTTTTGCGGCAGACTCTCAACACGGCAGACGCGTCGGTCGAGGCGCGTGAATTGCTTTACTATCGCATTACAGGCAAGAATCCGGCCTATCTTCGTTCAAGTCGCTCCCGGCGGGGATTCCTCTCCTGGGATGGTCTCGTCGGCGGCGAGAAGGTGGGTGGGGTTGTCGAAGGACTTTCGCTTAAAGACTCCGCCTATGATACGACCGTTGATCGCGTGGCCGGAACCGGTTACTGTGAATGGACGATGACCTTCGCCAACTCGAAGCGTTGGGGCAATGCCGAGGCGCGCTGCCGCATCGTTCTGCCGCCGGGGGGTGTAGTCTCCCGTCTTACGCTTTGGGTGAACGGTGAGGAGAGTGAGGCCGCGTTCGGTACGAGAGGGCAGGTGCGCCGCGCCTATGAATCGGTCGTCCGTCGCAACCGGGATCCCGTGCTGGTCAACGTGTGCGGCCCCGATCAGGTTCAGCTCCAATGCTTTCCGGTTCCGGCGGGGGGCGAGATGAAGGTGCGCCTCGGCGTGACGTTGCCCTTGCAGGTCGCTTTGGACGGCAAATCGGCTCGATTCCCCGCGCCGGCGCTTGCCACGCGCAATTTCTCCGTCCCTTCGAACTTGATCGGCCTTCCGGCCATTGAGACGGTCTCGCTTGAAAATCCGCCCGCCGCTGTCGCGGTGGCAAAGGTTCTGGGAGACTCCGCGCAGCCGCCGGCGGAGGCCGTCGTGCAGACGTCATCCGTCGGCAGGCCCTGGCACCCCTCGCGCGTTGCCTTCGTCGTTGATACGTCTTTGGCGATGGCGGGTTCGATGGAGGCCACGCTCGCCGCGCTCGCCCAGACGCCGGCGGATCTGACAAAAGAGTTCTACTTCACCCGCGATGAGTCTCCCGCAAAGCCAGAAACCACGTTGCCGCAGACCGTCACATGCTGCGGTGGACGACCTTCGCTCGGCACGCTCATGCAGGCCATCGATTCGCTTGCCGCCGCGGGCGGCCCCGCCGCGCTCGTCTGGATACATGCTGGCGAGCCGGTCGTCCAGCAGGCGGGCGATGCGCTTGCGCTCAAGCTCAGGAAGAACCCGCAGCTGCGCCTTTATCTCTGTCAGGTGGCTCTTGGGGAATGTCCTCTCGTTGAGTCGATGTCCCCCTCGACGGGTGTCGTCTCGCTTTCGGCCGACGCGCTTCTCGGCGGTGTCGGTCCGGCGCTGAAGCGGCTCTTCGCCGACTGGGGCGCGGAATCCTGGATGTCTGAGCGCAGAAAGGTGCCGGTCGCGGAAGTGCCGGCGGCTGCCGCGCCTGCAAGCGATCATCTGGGTCGCCTCTGGGCCGCCGAGGAAACGGCGCGCGTCTTCCGGACGGGTGATCCTGTCGCCTTGGAGAAGGCGCAGAAGACGGCTCTTCCCTGGCACATCGTGACGGCCGCGACGGGGGCGGTTGTCCTTGAGACGAAAGAGCAGTTCGCGGCGAACGGGCTTGAGCAGGTCCCAGCTTCGTCTGTTCCGACGACGCCGGAACCTGCCGCAATGCTTTCGCTCGGTGTTGTCGTTTTCGTCTTCGTGGCGGTTTTCTTCATCCGTCGCCGACGCTGCGCGGCATGAGCGGTGGCGTTGAGCGTGCGGCGTCCATCGTGCTTTTGACGCTTTCCGTCTGGCCGTTCTGGCGGTGGTGGTTGCGTCGTCTCGCCGAACCGATCGATGCGGATGTCGCCGCATGGGCGGCGTTCGTTCTTTTCATTTTTGCGCTCTGGCGCCGTGCCGGGAACGCGGCCTGGCGCCGCCCGCTTCCGGCCTGGAAATGGTGGTCGGCCGCCGCATTCCTTTTGGCCTATCACGTTCTTTGCGGTGCCCTGCCGCCAACGGCAAGCGGTGTTTTCGCCGTCCTGGCCGGCGTTCCGCTGCTTCTTCCCGAGGAGGAGGGAAGAGGTCCTGTGCCGCTTCCGCTTGTCGCGCTCGCGCTCCTCGGTCTTCCCTCGGCGATGATCGTTGATTTTTTCATCGGCTTCCCGTTGCGTGTCGTCGCGACGCATCTCTCGGCGTGGCTGCTGGGGGCGGCGGGATGGGAGGTCGCCGTGGAGGGTGTGGGACTTTCCCTCGGCGGCGTTGCGGTTTGGGTTGACGCGCCGTGCGCGGGCGTGCGGATGCTTGGTGCGGGGCTTGTGCTCGCCTTCGCGCTTGCGCAGGTCTTCCGTCTTGGCGTAGGGCGCACGGTTGCGCTTGCCGTCCTTGCCGGGACTTCGGTCGTTGCGGCAAACGTCGCGCGCGTTACGGCGCTTACGGTCTGTGAGGTGAACGCCTTTCACCTTTCCCCGGCGGCGCATGCGGCACTTGGTTGTCTTTCGCTATTCTTCGGTGCGGCGGCTTGCGCGTTCGCGGCGTATCTCCTCGCTGACGGAAGGGGGCGCCGATGAGACGGCTTCTTGCGAAAGTCGCGTTTCTGCTTGCGGCGAGTGCGGTCTTGCTGCCGCGCCACGAGCGGGCGACGGCGGGCGGCGAAGGGTTCCCCGGCTGGCCGGACTCGTTCGAGGGACGGGCGCTTGTGGAGGAGCCGATTGAAGGACGTGAGGCGTTTTTCGGCAAGCGTTTCCCGGGACGGATCGCCCGTTTCCGCGCCGGTGGCGACATCGTTCTCATGCGCTGGACCGACCGCGCCACGCACCAAGTGCATCCGCTGGCTGTCTGCCTGCGCGCGAACGGCTGGGAGATTGAGGCGAGACCGCTGATGCGCCGCGCGGACGGAGCCTGGTCGGCGTTCCGGGCGCGGAAGGGTGCGCGGGTGATCGAGGTGCGCGAGCAGATTCGTGCATCGGATGGCAAAACGGTTCCGGATGTGTCCAACTGGTTCTGGCACGCATTCTTTGGCCTCAGCACCGGCCCTTGGCTTGTCATCTCCGTTGTGGTTGCGGCGTGAGGGGCGCCCTCTACCAACTTTGGGGGAATTGTGATATACTTGCGGCCATTGAAAACGAAAGGAATTGTTGGTCCATGCAAAACAGAAGAGGATTCCTCAGAAATGCGGCGGCGTTTGGCGCGTTCGCCATCGTCCCGGCGCGCGTGCTGCGCGGTGACACCGCACCCTCCAACCAGCTCACCCGCGCGTTGATCGGCTTCGGGGCGATCGCGCGTTCCGCGAACCATCTCGCGTTCAAAGGCTCGCGTCTGATCGGCCTGTGCGACCCCTACGCGGCGCGCGTCGCCGCCGGTCTCGCCGCCGCCGA
>JAGCUY010000055.1 GCA_017962605.1 Kiritimatiellia bacterium
CCCCTCAAAATGTTGACTTTCGGTTTCATGGTCGTTTTACCTCCTTTTGGTTGTCCGTTTCTGGTGGTTGATGAGCGCATTATACAAAATTCTCGTCGCGCTTGTCAACCTGATCAAATTATCACCCCCCCCGGATTACGCCGCCATGCGCCTAAAAGGCGCTGCGCGTCGCCTAAGGTGGTGACACTCCTCCTGCTTGCGGGGAAGGATGAAGGCCGCGAGAAGCGCAAGCAGAATCGGCAGGACGACGACGTCAATGGCGACCGCGCGCGAGGGACAAAAGGGTCAGACCAATGCCGCTCCCCTCATCATCCTTGCCATCTCTTCCCTGCGCTGGTGCGCAGGGCCAGGAATCCTCACACTTAGACAATGCCCGAGAACTTCTGTCGAAATCTACAGTTGCTGACCCTTTTGTCTCTATGGGTGTTGTTACACTGGCTACTGGCTGGCGGGCAGATTTCGATCATCTACCATCTTCATTATGTTTGGATCGCAAAATTTTTCGAGCCCCCTCCAATTCCGTAAAAAACAGCGAATATGCGCCATCTGACGAAAATGCATGCTTGCAAGATTCAATCGTTTCATTCGCCCCATCAGAATCAATTTCGAAAAGTCGCTGCATTGCCATTCGAAATATGCCGTCCATTTTATTGTCAAAATCGACATTGGGCCCAGCCTTCATGGGCCATGCTGCAAGATGGGCAGTACACGCGATCATTCTAAGAGCATCAACATCTTCGCAAGTTTTGATATTATCGAAGACCGCAATATCGTTGTACTCTCGCAATATCTTCATGGCAGCATCAAAACTTTGCTCCTTTCCAGAGCAAGCTCCGCACTCATCAAGAAGCCTACTGTTTGTAGCGGACTCGATTACTTCGAGAATCCAATTCTGACATCCTTTTTCATCTTTATGCAAAATGCTTTCAACTAAAAAGAATGTGAAGATGCAGGCCAACGCGGTGATTGCAACTCCAAACCTCATGTCATGCATCCCGCAGGCTCTATGACAAAGCCAGCAACACAAAAAATATGCCAAGAAGAAGACGCATGAAAGGTATGGTATGCTGTAGGTGTTCGCAATAAATATGTACTCTAACGACAGCGCAAACGTCAGGACGAACACAGCTACAAGTTCAAGAAAAATTTTGAGAGTGATTTTCATCATTCAGGGATCCTGTATGTATATGTTTCAAATATCGTATTCTTCTCGACGGCATATTCTACGATTACTGGGATGTAGCAGTCGCACAAGCCATCCAGAAATGCCGACAAAAACAGAGGGGACAGACCCGAATGCCGCTAACTTAAGGCTCATACGGCCTCCTGCGGGCGATAATCCGAACGCGTTTTTGTCAGCAGTGGATAAGGCTTTGGGCGTCGCTTCACTGCCCGCACGCAGTTCTTCCGATTCCGGCTCGACAACGCATCCGCAGCAACGACCGCGACGAGCCTCGCGAAAGCCATTGCGAGCGACCTTCTTGCGGCATACAGCATTGGGATGGTCGAAACGAACGCCATTGCCGCAGCGGCCGTGCTGGCTATTCCGCATCGTCGCATAGCAGGATTCCCGCGGGCGACGACATAGCGCATGAGGTTGTACGCCAAGACCAGGACGCCTATCTCCAGCTTCACAATGCGCGGCGTCCGCCCCCTGATGAACTCGTAGCGCAGCGTGGTCTTCATGTCGCGGAAGGAGACTTCGACCTCCCACCGCCTGAGATACCATTCGAGTATCTTTCCCTTCGGATACTTCTTGTCGTCCAGGAGCGACGTGACGACCACGATTTCCTCGTCCCGGAACCCGCGCACGCGGATCTTCGCCGTTATGACCCGCACGACGATCTCGTCCGGAAACCCGGCCCGTCTCTCCGTCGGGACGGTCATGGACCGCTTCGACCGGCGCTTCTCCCATTTCGTGAGCCGGTCTCCCGGGCCGAGCGTCACGTCGTCCCTGTGCCTCCTGCGGCACCAGTCGTTTCCCCGGAATATCCCGTCCGCGCCCACCTCCGAAAGGATCGCGAAGGCGGTGAACGAGCAGAAAGCCCGGTCTCCCACGTGCAGTTCGCCCGCCTTGAACCTGCCGGATGCCTCGACATACAGCCTGAAGTCATGGGCGCTCCAGGGGGCCGTGGCAAGGACGGACGAGCCCTTGCCCACGAGGGAATGGGCCACCATCGCGCCCACCACGGGGAATCCGCAGCCGGGCTTCGGCCCTGATGCGTATGGCCACTCCTTGCGATTCTCCTCGGTGTCCGACGCCTGGAACGTCGTGCCGTCCAGCGCCCACACGCCGGAAAACCCGTCAAGTCCGCATAGCGCGTCCGCCTCGGCGGAGAGCCTTGCCGACATTCCCTCGAGCGTGGAGGGCAAGACCCTTCCGCGAGCCTTGCAGAATGCGGCGGTGGACGCCGACACGTCCATCCCGAGCTCGAGCTGGGCCCTGCGCACCGCCTCCTTGCACGGCGCGTTGCGGCCCAGCGCCTGCCCGAGCATCAGGCCAATCGTGGTCCGCTCGTCGAAGGCGCGCACCCGCCCGCCTTCGCGGGTGGCGACGCCTGGGAAAACCTGCCGGAACGCTTCCGCCGCCTCGCGGGCCGACGGCCTCGCGAAGCCGAGGGAAAGAAGAAGGCACTTGTCGTCCATATAGGGCGGTAATTATACCGCCCTGTTGCGCAGAAGTCAAGTGTGTGGTATAATACGGCGCATGAAAGCGGACTTGGAGATCGCGGCCGCAGAGAGGGAAATGGCGGCCATAAGGAAGGAGCTCGGGGAAGTCGGGCTCGTGTCGCACGGCTACGTGCAGGACAGGGGGCCGGGAGCCGGGGGGCCGTGCTACCAATGGACCAGGAAGGTGAAGGCGAAGACCGTGTCGGTCGCCCTCTCGAAGGAGCAGTACGAGGCGATGAGCTCCGCCATAGCAAACTGGAAGGCCATCAAGGCCAAGCTTGCAAGGCTTGAGGAGTTGTCCCGTCTTGTCATCTTTAGAACGACGCCGGACACCCGCCGCTCAAAGCGTCCGACTAAGGCGACGCTCGGACTCGGAAAACGCCCAAAATCACCTTAAGTTAGCGGCATTCGGGTCTGGCCCTTTTGTCCCCATGAGAATGTCAAGATGGCGAATGTGAAGGGCGTGTCGTCCCTGCCGCTGGTATTCAACGGTAACAAGACCGGCAAGTTCCGCAACATAACGATTTCCAACAGCGAGTTCATGATTCGGCCATTTCGCCATGTCCCTGATTCCGAGCGGAAGTACTTCTTCGTGTCCACGAACAGGGATGACGATTCCAATCTGGTCCAGTCCAACAACGTGGAGCACCTCGTCCTGGACAACGTGGAAATTATGCAGTATGGCCAAGGGGACAGTCCCCGATAGAGTTTTTGCGAAAGTCTCCACATTGATACCGTCCGATTTTGACTGCATAGAAGTGCATAAAATCGCAGTTGTGATTTTCTGCAACATTTGGTCCGGGC
>JAGCUY010000006.1 GCA_017962605.1 Kiritimatiellia bacterium
AGCAGGAACAACAGCAGCAGGCGCAGCAACAGGAAGAGAAGGAGGAGAAGGAGCAGCCAAAGCCCGAAGAGGAGGACAAGGAGATTCCCGAGGATGTCGAGGAGGCGCTGCGCCGCGCCATCCAGCGCGAGCGCGAGCACGAAGCCGAAAAGCAGAAGCAGCGCCGCGAACTCCCGCTCCCGCCCAATTCGCGCGACTGGTAGCGCCATCCAACTTCAACCGACGCATGGAGGGAAAATGAAAATCGGACTAGTCGTCAACAAGGGCAAGCACCTTGCCCGCGCAATGCTTGAAAGGGCCGCCGCCCATGCGCGCCGGCGCGGCTTCGGCATTGTCTCCAACGCCGAAGCCCCCGCCGCCGACTGCCCATTCTGGGAGTCGCGCCCAGCCCTTGACGGCGGCTTCGACGGCGCCAAGGCCATAATCGTCCTCGGCGGCGACGGCACCCTCCTGAACGCCATCCACCGCATCGGCGCGTCCGCCGCGCCTTTCCTCGGCGTGAACATTGGCTCGCTCGGCTACCTCTCCGCCACCGACGGCGCGCACTTCGAGCAGGCCATCGACGCAGCCCTCGCCGGCGACCTCGACATCTCCCGGCGCCAGATGCTCGCCGCGGCAATCGTCGCCCCCGACGGAACCCGCACCGAGCTGCCCAAGCGCGCCTTGAACGAAATCGTCCTCTACCGCAATACCGGACGCATCGTCCACATTTCCCTTCTCCTCGACGGCACCCGCGTCACCGACTACTCCTGCGACGGCATCATCGTCGCCACCCCGACCGGATCGACCGCATACTCCCTCTCCGCCGGCGGCCCTCTCGTCATGCCAGGCGCCGGCGCGACAATCGTGAACGTGATCTGCCCCCACGCCCTTTCATCGCGGCCAATTCTCGTCTCCGACAAGACGCTCGTAACGCTGTGCCCCATCCGCGCCAGCGCGGCGCTATCCATCGCCTTCGACGGCGTGGACGTCGGCGAAATAGCCGTCGGCTCCTCGCTTGAAATCTTCACCGCCCCCGAGACCGCCTCAATCGCCTTCCTCAAGGGCCACAGCGACTTCGCAATTCTCTCACACAAACTTGGCTGGACAGGCTCCGCGCCAGAACTCTCGCAGCAAGGAGGCGAACAATGAACACCGCTCCCGCAACGCCCTTCTCAGGACGCTATCTCACACTTGAGGAAATGGTTGCCGAGCGCCAGCGCCTGAAGGCCGCCGGCAAGCGGCTCGTATTCACCAACGGCTGCTTCGACATCCTCCACCTCGGCCACGCCACCTACCTGGCATGGGCCAGGGCGCAGGGCGACGCCCTCGTGGTGGCCATCAACACCGACGCCTCCGTCCGCCGCAACAAGGGTCCCAAGCGCCCAATCGTCGGGCAGGACGACCGCGCCGCCCTTCTGCTGGCCCTGCGCTGCGTCGATTACGTCATACTGTTTGACGAGGACACCCCCGAGCGCGTCATCGCCGCCATCGTGCCAGACGTTTTGGTGAAGGGGCGCGACTGGGCCGGCAACGTCGTCGGCTCGGACATCGTAGAGGCCGCCGGCGGCGAGGTCAGGCTCGCCGACCTCGTGGCCGGCCGTTCAACCACCGGCATCATCGAGCGCGTCCTGGATGTTTACGGCGCAAAAAAGTGAGCGGGCTGGCTTCAGTCTCGTAGAGCTGCTGACAGCCCTGGCTGTGGCGGCGCTGATCCTGCCCGCAATCGTGGCCGTCCTGCCACGCGCCTTCGACGCCCTCGTGACCGCCTCGTCCTCTGCACGCGCGGCACGCGCCACCGCCGCCTTTGACGCCGCCTTCGACCGCGACTTCGCCTCGCTTGTTTCCGCATGCGGCTTCACCGGCGACGGCTCCAGCTGCTCCTTCTGGACAATGCGCCCGTCGTCCTCGGGCACCTTCGCCCCCGCTCTCGTCGAATACCGTCGCGGCGGGAGCGGCATCGTCCGCACGGAGTTCCCGCTTTCACTCTACACCGACCTTGTCGGCACCAACGCGCCGTCCACGACACTGCCCGACACCTCTGGAGAAGGCCCTTCCAGGCAACCGGCCACGGATTCCTTCGCCGTAGCCATCTCCCCCTTCCGCTACGGCAAGGCCGAGGTTCCAAGCGACGTGCCAGCCCTGCCGGAATGGGCAAGCCCCACCAACGCCCCGGCCTCCATCGAGTTCTCCTTCGGCAAAACGGGGCCAACGCCACTGCGCTTTTATTTTAGGAGGACGTCGCCATGAAGCGCCGCGACTCCGGCAGCATCCTGCTTCTGGCGCTCGTCACCGTCGCCATGGCCTCGCTGTTGGCCGTCGGCGCATCCGCCGTCCTGCGCGCCGCCATAAGCGAAGTCGGACACCGCCGCAAGGCCGCCGCCAGCAGGCTCGCCGCCATCGAATGCATGGAAGCCTTCGCCAAGGATGTCCTCGCCATCGACACCAACGGCATCGACCATGTTGGAGAGAAATGGCGGCGCGCTTACCCCGAGGATGCCGAAAACGACGCACCAGTTCTTGCGCCGGAGTTCCCGGAAACCGACGCCGCCCCGTGCATTGACGAGGAAAGCCGCATCCCCTTGAACGCCGACTGCGAGAAGGCCCTCGCGCATCTCGTCGCCGCGCGGACTGGCCGACCCAAGGCAGTCGCAGAGGCAATGGCCGCTGAAATCGCCTCGCTTCGGCCATTCCAGCGCCGGGAGTTCATCATGCGGGCGCCATTGCTCACGCAGGAGGATTACGCGGCCATTGCCCCGTTCGTCACAGCCGCGCCATCGGAGGCCGTGAACGTCAACACCGCATCGCGTCCAGTGCTGGAGGCGCTCTTCTCGGCCGCAGGGGAGTTCGGCTCCGGCGCGGCGGCGTCACTGGCCCGCAAAATACTTGACTTCCGCAGCGCCGGCGGCCACTTCACTTCGCTTGACGCCGCAGCCGTCGATTCAGCAGTGGGTGGCATCAACCAGTCCGAGGCCGAAGTCCTCTTATCCGTCTCTTCCTTCCTCTGCATTGAATCGAGACACTTCTCGGCCGCCGTCGGCCCTGTCCTTTTCACCTACGACCGCAAAGCCGCCACATTCCCGCGCCTAGCCTATTGACCCACCATTTTTGCGTGGAATGTGCCTTCTTTTTTTTGCAAAAAGAGGCGCGCACTGCTATCATGGAAGCCTACCAAATGGCAAACATGAACGACATCTTCTCGCTGGCAGGGCACACCGCCCTCGTCACCGGCTCGTCGCGCGGAATCGGGCGGGCCATTGCTCTGGCGCTAGGCCGCGCCGGAGCCCGCGTCCTTTTCCACGGCGCATCAGATTCCCAGGCGCTGCGCGACGCCGTAGCCGCCGCTCAGGCCGAGGGCATCGAGTGCGAACAGCGCGTTGCCAACCTCGGCGACAGCGGAGAAACCGCCAGCCTCGCCGCAGCATGCGCCGACGCCGACATCCTCGTGCTGAACGCATCAGTGCAGAGCTACGGACATCTCGAAAACTTCGGCGAAGACGAGTTCCACCGCATGGTCGAGACCAACCTGCGCTCCACCTTCCAGCTGCTGCGGATCATGGGGCCGGCCATGACGGCGCGTGGCTGGGGGCGGATCGTATCCATCGGCAGCGTCAACCAGGCGCACCCCGCGCCACGCCTCACAATCTACGCCTCAACCAAGGCCGCGCAGAAGGCCGCGATGCTCACCGCCGCCAAGGAGTGGGCCGCGAAGGGCGTCACTGTGAACACAGTCACGCCCGGCGTCATCACAACCGACCGCAACGCCAAAGTGCTGTCCGACCCATCCTTTGCCGAGCCGCTCCGCGCAAGCATACCGGCGGGAAGATTCGGAGTGGCCGAAGACTGCGCGGGGATAGTTGTGGCGCTCTGCTCGGACGCCTGCTCATACGTGACCGGCGCCGATGTAATCGTTGACGGCGGCTTCTCCCTCTAGCCGCGCGCCACGCGCGCCGCCGTCTTTTGCTATAATGCCTTTCAACAATCGTTGGAGCTAACACCATGAAGATTATCGTCATTCTCGGAGCGCCCGGTTCGGGCAAGGGGACGGTTGCCGCGCGGCTCGTCAAGACCCTTCCGCTTAAGCACGTTTCAACCGGCGACCTCCTTCGCGCCGCCGCCGCAAACGCCGACACGCCGCTCGCCAAGTCCGTCGCCGAGACAATGCGCAAGGGCGAACTCGTTTCCGACGAGATCGTCGGCTCGCTCGTTGTCGAGCAGCTGGGCAAGTCCGGCGCCGAATATGAATATTTCCTCCTTGACGGCTACCCGCGCAACGAGAAGCAGGCCGCCTTCCTCGAAGCCAAGCTCGCCGAAGGCGGGCGCAAGGTCGCGAAGGCCGTCTGGTTAGAGGTGCCGCAGGAAGTGCTGGTGGGGAGGCTGTCTGGCCGCCGCACCTGCCCGAAGTGCGGCGCGGGCTTCCACGTTGAGACGATGAAGCCCAAAGTCGAAGGCGTCTGCGATGCCTGCGGCGGGGCGCTGGTGCAGCGTCCGGACGATGCACCGGAAAACGTGGCCAACCGCCTGAAGGTCTATGAGGCCAAGACGGCCTCCCTGCTTGGCTGGTATGAGCAGCGCGGCATCCTCGCGCGCGTGAACGGCGTGGGCGAGGCCGACGCCATAGCGGCCGCCGTGGCCGACGCCATCAAGTAATGAAAATATCGATCAAGAGGGGCCGCGCCATCGAGGGCATGCGCACTGCGGGACGCGTCGCGGCCGAAGTCCTCCGCGCCTGCCGCGAGGCCGTCGCGCCTGGGGTCACGACGCACGACATCGAAGTTGTCTGCCTGAAGACGGCCCACGCCCTTGGCGCCGAGAGCAGCACCATCGGCTACTGCGGCTTCCCTGGCGCGCTTTGCGTGTCGGTGAACGACGAGGTCATCCACGGCATCCCCGGCCCGCGGATAATCCGCATGGGCGACATCGTCTCGCTGGACGTCACCATCAACATCGGCGGCTGGCATGGCGACAACGCCGTGACCGTCGCCGTAGGCGAGGTGCCGCCGGAGACGCAGGAGTTGCTGGATGTCACGCAGCGCGCGCTCTATGCCGGAATCGCGGCGGCGAAGCCGGGACGCCATTTGTCGGATATCTCGGCGGCCGTGGAGAAGGTCGCGCGCGACGGCCACTGCGGCGTGGTGCGCGAGTTCGTGGGACACGGCATTGGCCACTCCATGCACGAGGAGCCGCAGGTGGCGAATTTCGGACGCCCTGGGCGCGGTCCGATTCTCGAAGAGGGCATGACCATCTGCATCGAGCCGATGTTCACGCGCGGTTCGCACAAGGTCGAGGTCCTCAAGGACGACTGGACGGTCGTCACCAAGGACGGCCTCCCGGCGGCGCATTACGAGCATACCGTGCTCATCACCGCCACCGGCGCGGAAATCCTCACACCCCGCGCCGATGACGCCATCTGGCAGTGCTAGCCGCCTCGTTTGCCCCGATGGCCGCCCGGACTTGCGGAAACGCGGCTGTTTTGGCATAATTTAATGCATCAGTTTTCACTTTGGAAACTACTTTTCACCTAATAAAAACTAAGGAGAACTCACACCATGATCGTCACCACCAGGGAACTCTTCAAGCACGCCTACGGCAAATACGCGATTGGCGCCTACAACATCAACAACCTCGAGCAGACCATGGGGCTTTTCGAAGGCAATGTCCGCTCCAAGGCCCCCTTCATCGTGCAGCTCTCCAAGGGCGCCCGCAACTACACCCACAAGAAGATGCTCGAGGCCATGATGAAGACGGCCGACGAAATCTTCCCTGACGCGATCTTCGCGGTGCATCTGGACCACGGCGACGAGGCGACCTGCATGGACTGCATTGACTCCGGCGTTTACTCTTCGGTCATGATCGACGCCTCGGCCTTCCCCTACGAGAAGAACATCGAGATCACGAAGCGCGTCGTTGACGCCGCCCACGCAAAGGGCCTGGTCGTCGAGGCCGAACTCGGACAGCTCAAGGGCGTCGAGGAAGACGTCAAGGCCGCCGAGCATGTTTACACGAAGCCTGAAGAAGTCGTTGATTTCGTGAGCAAGACCGGTTGCGACTCGCTGGCCTGCGCGATTGGCACCTCGCACGGCGCCTTCAAGTTCTCGGGCGACCAGAAACTCCGCTACGACATCCTTGAGGAAATCCAGAAGAAGCTTCCGGGATTCCCGCTGGTGATGCACGGTTCCTCCTCGGTTCCTCCGGGAGAAGTCGCGCGCATCAACGCCGCCGGCGGCGAAATCAAGGGCGCGAAGGGCGTGGACGCCACGCAGTTCCTCGGCGCGGCCAAGCGCGGCGTCACGAAGATCAACATCGACACCGACGGCCGTCTGGTCTGGTGCCGTGTCCACCGCGAATTCTTCCGCGACCAGCCGGCGAAGTTTGACCTTCGCGATCCTGGCAAGGTCTTCATGAAGGAATACGCCGACTTCATCTACGAGAAGAACTGCCTTCTCGGCTCGGCCTACCGTGCCGACGAAGTCCGTGCCTCCCTCGCCTAGCGAGCAAAACCTGCGGCTTCGGCCGCAGGTTCTTTTTCCCACCATCAACAAATAGACAGACAATTTTTAACAAGGAGGTAACAATGGCAACGGCAAGAATCAAGAACTGCGGGGAGTCCTGGTATCATATCGTCAGCAGGACGGCCTTCCAGGAGTTCAAATTCGGCGAGGAGGCGAAGAGTATGTTCGTGGATATGCTGAGAAGGGTGGCCTACTTCTCGGGCATAGACGTCCTGAACTACTGCGTTATGACGAACCACTTCCACATCCTGATACATGTTCCCGAAAAGCGGGAGGTGCCGGAGGATGAGCTGCTGAAGAGGATATCGGCTCTCTATGGCCACGATAACGCGGAGGAGCTGCGCCGGCGGTGGCTGGAGCTGCGGAAGCACAGGATGTCCGGGAAGATGGCGGAGGAGCAGGCGTCGTTCACGCGGCGCATGGGCGACATCTCACCCTTCATGAAGTGCCTGAAGCAACGCTACTCGATCTGGTTCCGCCACCACAGCCAGGGCTTCGCGGGAACACTGTGGGAGGGGCGGTTCAAAAGCGTAATCGTGCAGGGGGAGGCCGGGGCGCTATCTGCCGTGTCGGCCTACATCGACCTGAATCCCGTGCGCGCGAAGATTGTCGACGACCCGAAGGACTACAAGTGGAGCGGCTACGGCGCCGCGCTGGCAGGCGACGGCGCGGCCATGCGCGGGATAGCGCGTGTATTCAATCCAGACGCAACGGCGAAGGACTTCACCGAAAGCGCGCTGGGGCTTTACCGCGAAATCCTCTATGTCAAGGGCGGCGACGCCATAGACGGTGAGAAGGTGAAGCAGGTCGCTAAGGAGAAGGGCAAGGTTCCCCTGCCCCTGCTGCTCCGATGCAAGATGCGCCACTTCCTACGCGGGACCTTCGTCGGGTCGGCGGAGTTCGTTGAGGACGAGTTCCAGAAGCACAGGGAGCACTTCAGCGTCGGGAGGAAGAAAGGGGCGAGGCCTATCGGCCGGTGCGAGGAGTGGTGCGGGATCAGGCTCTGCACGGCAAGGAAGCTGCGCACGGGGGAGACGGCGTAAGAAAAACGGCAACGGCGCAAGATGTTGCGGAGTAGGAAAGAAGATGTGTGATAAAAATTGTCTGTCTATTTGTGACAAATGGTGCTTGCACCAAGAGCGGCCATCTGATAGAATCGTTCTTATATGAAAGAACTGGCCCAATACCTCGACGTCTTGCCGTCGCTTGGCGGATGGCCGGGCAACGACTGCCTTATAATGTTGCACGGCGAACCCGTCTTCCGCCATCAGTCCGGCTTCGCCGACCTCGAGGCCAAGGCGCCGATGACTGGCCGCGAGAGGGTCAATCTCTACTCCTGCTCCAAGATCGCGACTTGCACCGCCGCTCTCCAGCTCTTTGAAAAGGGCCTCTACAAGCTCGACGACCCGCTCGCCGACTACATGCCGGAGTTCGCCGACATGAAGGTCTTGGAGGACGGCGTGGCGCGTCCGGCAAAGGAACCAATCCGCATCTGGCACCTCTTCACGATGACTGCCGGATTCTCCTACGACCTGAATTCGCCCTCGCTCGCCGCCTACCGCGCCAAGAACCCGGCCTGCCCAACGCGCGAGTTCATCCGCCATCTCGCCGCAGACCCTCTCCTCTTCGATCCGGGCACGCGCTGGAACTACAGCCTTTGCCACGACGTCCTCGCCGCTTTCGTGGAGATCCTCTCCGGCCAGCTTTTCGCCGACTACACCCGCGACCACATCTTCGCGCCCCTCGGCATGGCTAACACGACTTTCCTCATGCCCGACTCCGAGCTTGGAACCATCGCGCCGCAATACCGCTTCAATCCAGATACCAAGGGGCCGCTTCCCTGCGGTCCTGCCATCCAGCCCTACAAGGCCGGCGCCGAATACGCCAGCGGCGGCGCGGGCTGCATCTCCACCTGCGACGACTACATCAAGTTCCTAGAGGCGCTCCGCATCGGCGACATCGTCCTCAAGAAGGAGACCATCGACCTCATGACGACCGACCGCCTCACGGAGCAGACGCGTTCAACCGCCTGGAACCCCGAGTACGGCTACGGGCTGGGCGTCCGCTGTAAGTCGGCCATCCTCCCCGACGGACCAGGCGACTTCGGCTGGGGCGGCGCTGCAGGGTCGCTCAGCGTCATCGACCGCGAGTCCGGCTTCACCATCATGCTCGTCCAGCACATGCTAGGCGCGCCCGATCCGACCCTGCGCTGGAAGCTTGTCCCGCTTTTGCGCAAGACATTGGCGAAGTAATCCAGACAAAAAATGACAACTTCCAACAAGCCTCTTCCCGTCCTCTTCAAAGTCGAGACGGATCACGCAAGCTGCATCTACCGATGCGGGGAGCGCGCGACGTTTTCCGTTACCGTGACCGACACCGACGGCATCCCGCTGAAGGCGGGCCGCTTCCACGCCATACTTGACAACTACGGGGCGCGCGTCCTCGCAGAGGCGGACATCGACCTCGCGACGGCAAACCCATTCGCAATCTCCGCCGTCAGGGAGACTCCCGGCTTCATGCGCCTGCGCATCGACACCGACCGCGCCACATTCTCGCCACGGGGCCTGGCAGGCAACGGCATGGCGGGCGAGGAAATCTTCCAGTGGGGCGTCGCATACGAGCCGGAGAAAATAAGGCCCGCAGCGGGGCGGCCCGCCGACTTCGACGCATTCTGGGCGGACGCCGTCCGCAAGCTGGACGAGACCGTTCCCCCCGACCCGCAGCTGGAGCGGCTGGACGCAAACTGCACGCCAGGACACGAGACCTTCCGCATCAGCTTCGCCTCCTATGGCGGGCGGCGCGTCTGGGGCTGGCTCAACATGCCCACCGGCAAAGGCCCCTTCCCCGTGCGAGTGAACGTTCCCGGCGCCGGCATCGGCGCCTGCGGCGCTACGGCCGCAGACGACGAAATCACCCTCACGATGAACGTCCACTCCTACCCGCAGCCGGACACCCCCGAGGAGCGCGACGCGGCCTACAAGGCACAGGACGAGCGCTTCGCCGCCCCGCGCGGCGTCGCACGCTACTGCCAGGCCGGAATCCACCTCTCCCGCGAGGACTACTTCTACTACGCCTCTCTCCTCGGCATCAACCGTGCCGTCAACTGGCTCTGGGCGCACCCGGCCGCCAGCCATGCCGACTTCACCTACTCCGGCACCTCGCAAGGCGGCGGCTTCGGCCTCATGCTGACTGGCCTCAACGGCCACTTCACGCGCAGCTGCATCTTCGTCCCCGCCATCTGCGACCTCCTCGGCTCACTCATCGAAGAGCGCGAAAGCGGCTGGCCAAAGATCATCGACGCGCAGAAGCCGGAGAACCGCGAAGCCGCGGCCCGCAACGCGCCCTACTTCGACGGCGCAAGCTTCGCGGCAGGCATCACATGCCCGATCCGCTTCGTCGCCGGCTTCGGCGACTGCGCCTGCCCGCCGGCATCCGTCTATGCCGCCTACAACTGCGTCCCGTCCGCCGACAAGGCCATCTTCAACGGCATCGGCATGGGCCACGGCGTCTTCCCGCACTTCTACGAAGACTTAGACCATTGGATTCGCACCGGGTGTGACGTTCGCCGGAAAGACGGGGATTAACGAAATCGTCGCAAAGGCGCGTTCGCTAATCGTCGGGGGATTCGCGGTTTTCGCGGCGCCACTGGAGCATGGTCATGCCGGTGGCCTTGCGGAAGAGCAGGCCCAGGTGGCTATCGCGCACGAATCCGGCGCGTTCCGTTATTTCGCCAATAGAGAGGTTGGTGGATGAGAGAAGCGACTTCACGTAGTCAATCCGCCCCTGCATGAGTTCGTCGCGGATTGAGTGGCCGATGCGCGAACGGAAGCGCAGTTCGAGGTAGCGCCGCGAGCATCCCGCCGCCCGCACGATGTCCCCCACGTCGATGCCGCCGCTGGCCGCATGCCGCCGGATGAAGGCAATAGCCTTTGAAATCGACGGGTCGCTCATCGCGGCATATCCGGTGGAGCCGCGCGTCGCTATGGATATCGGCGGCAGCGAGACGGCCCGCTCGCGCGGCTCGCGTCCGTGCATGAGGTCGTCGAGCATCTCCGCCGCGATCTGCCCGCGCCGGAAGCCGCCCGTGTGGATGCTCGAAAGCGTGGGGATGGTCGATTCGCAGAGCAGCGGGTCATTGTCCACGCCAAGCACGGCGATTTCGTCTGGCACCCGCAGCCCCGCGACGGCGCAGGCCTCCAGCACGCGCCGCGCCCGTGCGTCCATTGGGGCGAAGACCGCAGTCGGCTTGGGCAGATTCCGCAGGAAGGCGATAAGCCGCTCCCGGTCGTCATGCCAGCTGCGCCGTTCCCTGGCCGTGAAGCTGTCGTGGACGGCGCAGGTGTGGCCGGCCGCCGCAAGCGTATCCACGAAGCCGTCCCGACGCTCGACGCTCCAGGGCTTCCCCTGCAGCTCGCCCACGAATGCGAAGTGCCGGTAGCCGCGCGCCATGTAGTAGCGGGCCGCCAGCGCCCCGATGGCGCGGGAGTCGCGCCGCACGTAGGGCGCGCCGGCGATGGGGAAGTCCGGCTCCAACATGTAGGACCACGGCTCGACGAAGACGACCGGGGCACCAAGCGCCGCGATTCTGGCCGCGTCCTCGCGCGACACGCCGGAGACGATGACGCCGGAAAGGCCGGTCCGCGCCATGTCCGGCAGCTGCTCTTTGTTGCGTCCCTCCTCGAACTTGCAGAACCATGGGCCGTGCTTCGCGGCGTAGTCGAGGATGCCGTTGAAGGTGGACCGCTGCCCCTTCAGCGCCAGCGAGAACAGAATTGCGACGTTGATCATGCTCCAATTATCGCAAAAAAGCCGTCTGTGCGCAAACGTGTTAAAAAATTTTACGCAAAATGGTGTATTTTTGGCGGGCGACTAGTGATAAAATTTTTGCTGTCAATTGTCAAACTCACAATTAACCAAAGGACAACACCATGAACAAAAATCACCTCTCAATCTCGTTCGCAACCGCTATTGGAGCGGCTGCCAAGACACTCGCGCGTGTCACGGGCGCGTTGGCACTAATTGCGGTCGCGCTTTTTGCGGTGAACGCGAGCGCTGACCGCACGATAACGATCTACGAGATGACCGACTCAACCGCAACCCTTGTCTTCGGCCCCACAGACGGCGAGACCTACAACCTCTACATGGCCTACGGGGCCGCGGACGGTGGTGACTCCGCGTCTGGCTGGGACAATTTCGAAGAGCTTGGCGATATCGACTCGAACGACAACGCCTATTCGGCCGACCTCCCCGCCGGATGGAAGACCTCGGCCGAGGCCAAGTACCTGCGCTTCTTCCTTCTCCGCTCCGACAATTCCGTCGCCGCATGCACGGACACCATCGTCGCCAGCATCCTCAATGACAGCGTCCTCATCGTCGAGGCGGGCAGCCCCGTCACCCTCTCCGCCAGCGCCGAATACGAGGAGGTGCGGCTGCGCGACACCCTCCATCTTAATGGCGGCACCCTCACGACCCCGATTGTCGTCGTGGACGGCGAGGCCGGGTGTCTTGACATCAACGGCGGAATCCTCTCAGCGTCGGCACGCCTCACGCTCGACCCCGCCCTCGTGACCGCAAACGAATACGCCACCGTCCTCGTGCTGCACTACGGCACGAACACCCTCCATTGCGCCACGAACGCCAACCCCAATGTCGCCGCACGCATCCTCTTTGACGGCGGCTCGCTGAAAAGCACCTCCTTCTCTGGCAAACCCCTCTGTTCGGTAAACGGCGGCAAGTGGATTCTCGAGGGCACATCCAACCACCCCATCCGCTTCGGCGACATGGGCCTCCAGCGCATGGACTGGCTCACGGGCGACGGCTCCATCGAGACGCGCGGTCCCTGTGACATCGTCTTCGACGACAACAACTACAACCGCCCGAACGACTGGCGCGGCACCTTCTGGCTCAACACTTCCAACACCATCTGGAACCACACGGGCAACCTCGTCTTTTCCAATGGCGTGGACGTTATCTGCACCAGCGACGACTGCCTGCCCTCCGGCCCGCAGACGGGCGGTATCGTGATGAAGTTGGTGAACCACGACTGGCCGCCGCCGCCGCGCCTGAACCTCAACGGCCACTCCGTCGCCGTAAACGGCATCGACGCCACCCTTGGCGGCGTCGTCACTAACGGCGCATCAACCATCGCCACAATCCGCATCGGCGAGGGCGACGCGACCGGCGGCATCACGGACCTCGTCCTCTGCAAGAGCAACATCAACCTCGTGAAACGGGGTTCCGAGACCAACTTCGTCTCGCTCGGCACCTCCTCGCTGGCGGCGCTCCGCCTCGAGGCGGGGACGCTCGTGGTGACGGGAACAGCCGCCGACACGCTAAGCGCCACCTCCGTGACCGTAGCCGAGGGCGCGGCGCTTGTGATTGACGGCGCGGCTGTGTTCACGCCGGAACTCTCCAATGACGGCTCCGTCGAGCAAGTCAACGGCGGCGTCCTCGAAGCCGCGATTGGCAATGACGGTTCAGCCGACACCGTTGTTTGGGACAACCCCGAACTGCCCGAAGGCACCGCCCTCGTCAAGGTCGGCTCGAACCGCGCCATCGTGCAGACGGCTTCGGCGCTTGGCTCCGATATCACCGTGCGGGGCGGCACCATGGTCTTCTCCGGCCGCACCTGCACCAACGAGTGGTACCGCTTCGTCTTCAACGGATCGCAATACCAGCAGTCAAACCAGATCGCCATCGGCGACCTCCGCCTTTATTCCGACACCTCCAAGGCTGAGAATGTCGCCAAGGACATAGGTACCGGCGACAACAACATCCTCGACGCTGGCACGAATCCTTCGAATCTCCAACGCAACCAGTGCGTCGCGAGTTTCGCAATAACGAATACTATTCCAAGCGGAGGTGGTTCCGGTGGACTCTGGAGGTTAAGCAATGCCTTCAATGGCAGCGAATACCACGCCGTGCTATCCAGGGACACCTACTACATCTACGGCAACGCCTCGCAGGTGTGGATAGCCTTCCGCCTAGCGGCGAACAAGAACCGCGTCCAGTGTTATCTTCCAGTCAAGAGTTACATCACCTGGTACTGGCACCCCAACTCCTGGCTCTTCCAGACCAGCGTCGATGGCGTGAACTGGCAGACGGTCGATACGCAGAAGAACGTCCTGACCAGCGACGGCTACGGCTCGACACCCTTCGTCATAAAGGGCTTCCTCGCAGGCGGCGCGGCGGGCTTCGACCCCTCGGCGAACGTGAACGTCGCCTACGGCGCGACCCTCGACGCGCGCGGCGTCGTGAATGGCCAGACGCTTTCGCGCCTCACCGTTGACATGACGGCCGGCGGCGGCACCATCCGCGGCGTGAAAATCGCGCAGAACGGCGTCCTCAATCTCGTGAACATCCCGAAGGGGATGTCGCTGCACAACGCGGAAATTCCCATCACGCTGCTTGATGTGGCGGACGGCGCCAATCTCAAGTCGTGGACGGTTCTCGTCGAGGACGCCCCCGCCGGGATAGGCACCCTCAAGTGGGATGGTGAAAAGTTGAGCCTTTGGGACGGCGTCACCTTCTTCATCATCCACTAGAGGATGCTTACGGTCTCCTGTCATTTTAATATTGTTTAGCCGTGTAGAACATGAAGAACATGTAGAAAACTCTACACGATCTACACGTTCTACATGGTTGACGTAAAACTCCAGAAAGCACTTCACCATGAACAAGACCCTCACCTCCAAGTTCCTCGCGGCCACGACGTTTGCGGCCGCGCTCATCGCCACGACGGCCGGCGCCGACATCGGCGACAACGGCTCTGCCGACACCGTAGTCTGGGACGCCCCCTCGCTCTCCGCCGGCGCCCTCGTCAAGGTCGGCTCCAACCGCGCCATTATCCAAACGGCGGCGGCCATCAACGCGGACATCGACGTGCAGGGCGGCACCATGGTCTTCTCCGGCCGCACCTGCACCAACGAGTTCTACCGCTTTGTCTTCAACGGGTCGCCATACGAGCAGTCAAACCAAATTGCCATCGGCGACCTCCGCCTCTATTCCGACACCTCAAAGGAGGAGAATGTCGCCAAGGACATAGGAACCGGCGACAATAACATCCTTGCCGCCGGCACGAGTCCTTCAAGTCTCGCCCGTAATCAGTGTGTCGCGAGCTTTGAAATAACGACTACTGCGCCGAGCGGGGCTTCCGTTGGACTTTGGAGATTAAGCAATGCCTTCAATGGCAGCGAATACCACGCCGTGCTATCCAGGGACACCTACTACATCTACGGCAACGCCTCGCAGGTGTGGGTCGCCTTCCGCATGGCGGCGGGGAAGAACCGCGTCCAGTGCTACCTCCCAGTGAAGAGCTACATGACCTGGTATTGGCACCCCAGCGCCTGGCTCTTCCAGACCAGCGTTGACGGCAGCAACTGGCAGACGGTCGATACGCAGACCGGCGCGCTGACATCGGGCGGCTACGGCTCGACGCCGTTTGTGATCAAGGGCTTCCTGGCCGACGGCGCGGCGGGCTTCAGCCCCTCGGCGAACGTGAAGGTCGCCTCCGGCGCGACCCTCGACGCCACGGGCGTCGCGGGCGGCCAGACGCTCTCGCACCTCACCGTCGATTGGGCCGCCGGAGCGGGCACAATCAAGGGCGTGACCATTGCGCAGAACGGCGTCCTCGATCTCGTGAACGTCCCGGCGGGCACGAGCTTCGGTGGCCAGACCGTCCCCGTGACGCTCTCCAACGTCGCGGACGGCGCGAACTTCGCCTCCTGGACGGTGCGCGTGAACGGCGCGGCGACGGAGGACGTCGTTTCCTGGAACGGCTCCGCCCTGCGCTTCCCGATAATCTCCATCGGCAACAATAGCGCCGATGACACCGTGCTCTGGGACGACCCCTTCCTCATGGATGGCTCGCCTCTCGTCAAGGTCGGCAGCAACCGCGCCATCGTCCAGACGGCGACGGCCATCGACGCCGATATCGACGTCCAGGGCGGCACCATGGTCTTCTCCGGCCGCACCTGCACCAACGAGTTCTACCGCATCGTCTTCAACGGGTCGCAATACCAGTCGAACACAAACATTGTCATCGGCGAACTGCGCGTCTATTCCGACACAACCAAAGAGGAGAACCTCGCCAAGGACATCGGCAAGGACGGCAAGGTCCTCGCCGCCAACACCGCTGCGTCAAGCCTCCAACAGGGCTACTGCGTCGCGAGCTTCGCAACTGCATATCAAAGTTCGCTCAATAGCCTCCTCGGGCCCGATGCGAGTGCCAACCTCTGGGACATCAGAAACGCCTTCGACGACAGCGACTACAACGCCGTCCTTTCGCAGAGCAAGTACTACATCTACAACGACTCCTCGCGGGTCTGGATAGCCTTCCGCATGGCGGCAGGGAACAACCGCGTCCAATGCTACCTTCCCGCAAAGGCAGACGGGATTATCTGGTATTTGCACCCCAGCGCCTGGCTTTTCCAGACCAGTATCGACGGCGTTAACTGGCAGACGGTCGATACGCGGACCGGTGCGATAAAGTCGAGCGGCTACGGTTCGACACCTTTCGTCATCAAGGGCTTCCTGGCCGACGGCGCGGCGGGCTTCGATTCGTCAGCCAATGTGAAGGTTGCCTCCGGCGCGACGCTTGACGCATCGGGCGTTTCAGGCGGGCAGACTCTCTCGCATCTGACCGTCGATTGGACGGCCGGAGCGGGCACGATCAAGGGCGTGACGATTGCGCAGAACGGCGTCCTCGACCTCGTGAACGTCCCCGCCAACGCGCGGCTCGGCGGGCAGAACATCCCCGTGACGCTCACGGATGTCACGAACGGCGCGAACCTCTCCACCTGGACAGTCCGCGTGAACGGCGCCGCGACGACCGAGCGCCTCCGCTGGAACGGCTCGGCCCTGCGCATCTTCGGCGCCATGATGCTCACCTTCTGGTAGAAAACATCAATTTGGAATGTTGCCAATGTGGAAATGTTGCCAATTGCCAATTCCAGTTTCCAGTTTGGATTTGGAAATGGAAGGGATTCCATCATGAAAAAGCTCTTTCCTTGGCGTTTTCCCCTGGCCTTCGCGGCGTTTGCCGCCATGGCAGCGAGCGCCGACATCACGATGCCGGCGCTCTCTTGGACACCAAGCAACAACAAGGTCTCCATCTCCGGCAACATCGCCACCATCGCCCTCCCCGGCACGTCGAAGCAGAGCGGCTGGCTCACGACCTCCTTCGACATGTCCTCCTTCGTCGGCAAGGCGTTCGACATCACCATCAACGCCAAGGTGGAAGGCGTGGGCGGGCTGACCTACGCCTGGGAGGGCCTGAAGTTCCAGTTCAGCTTCCAGGACGACCTGCGCGGCGCAAGCAACCACATCGACGGCACCATCCCGCAAAAGGAGGGCACCACGATGGGCTGGGAACAGCTGCGCATCCACTTCGACCCGAGCAAGTATCTGGCGAGAAGCGGGAAGGTCTCCCTCGGCATCCAGTCGGCCTACGGCACCGCCCGCTTCGACCTCTCGACATTCGCCATCCGGGAGACACCCGCGATTTGCGAGGCAACCAACCAAAACCTCATCGTCTCCTATCCTCCGCGCATGCGGGACATGCCGCAACTCAAGGGCGTCATGTCGCCCACCGGCGACATGAACGAGGGCGACTTCCGCACGCTTGGAGACTGGGGCGCCACCATTATCCGCTTCGAGATGGCGAACTGCCCTTCCTCCGCGTTTACCAACATCACCGCCTACCTCGAATGGGTCCGCGGACGCCTCGACCACCTGGAGAACGTCATTTTGCCAAACGCGGACAAATACGGGCTACTTGTGGTGGTAGATCTGCACAACACTTTGGGCGGCCGCATTGACGGCTACTACGACTTCGCCATTATGGACGACGACGTCTTCTACGAGGCGTGGATTGACCTCTGGCGCGAAATCGCCACGCGTTTCAAGGGAGACAAGCGCATCTACGGCTACGACCTCTGCAACGAGCCGAAGCAGAACAACCCCCGCAAGCGCAGCTACTGGCAGATACAGCAGAGCGCCGCCGAGGCAATCCGCGAGATAGACCCCGACGTGACAATCGTAATGGAGGCCGACGCCATGGACGCGCCCGACGCCTTCTTCTACCTCTCGCCGCTCTCGCTGGACAACGTGGTCTATCAGGTCCACATGTACGAGCCTGGCAGCTACACGCACCAGGGGCTTGACAGCAACCCCTACGGCGCGACCTATCCGGGGACAAACCCCAATGGAACCACTTTCGACAAGGCGTGGCTCCGCGAACAGCTAGCCCCGGTGCGCGCCTTCCAGCAGAAGCACCGTGTCCGCATCCTCGTGGGCGAGTTCTCGGCCATCTGCTGGGCCCCGGGGGCGGAGAAATACCTGGAGGACCTCACCGACATCTTCAACGAATACGGATGGGACTGGTGCTACATGGCCTTCCGCGCCTGGGGCGGTTGGAGCCTGGAGCACCAGGAACGCGAAATCGGCACGCGGTGGGATTTCACAGCGTCCCCCGACAACGCCCGCAAGAGGGCCATCCTCGCCGCCATCGCCGCCGAACCGGCCGTGGCGGACTTCGCCGAGACCTGGCGCAGCATCGAGGTCACGGCCCTCTCCGGCTCCTCCGCAACGCTCTCATTCGGCAAAACAGATGGAAAAGCCTACACGCTGGCGGTTGGCTGGGGCCATGAAGACGGCGGCTCCGACACCAACGCATGGGACTACTTCGCCATCCTCGGCGCCGTCGGGGCGTCCGAGACAACGCGCAACGTAGCCCTGCCGCAGGAGTGGGGTTCCTCCAGCGCAACGTGCCTACGCTGGTTCCTGCTCGGCGGCGAGCAGTCGCCCGCCGAACGCCTCCAATATGTCGATTCAAATGGCTCGCAGTGGATCGACACGAGGGTGCGCGGCGCATCCGGCATCGTCGCGGAGGCCGATGTCGCCTGCCTTTCCGCCGCGAACGCGACGCTGCTCGGCAGCCGCTCTTCCGGCGACGCGTCGCGCTTCTTCCCCCTCCGCTGGACGGCCACCGGCAAGTGGTCCTACGGCTACGGCAACGCCAGGACGCTTTCCGCCGCCGTCGGCACGGGCGTCCGCCACCAGGTGCGCGCGACGCTGGGCGCCGGGGAACAGTCGGTCGTTGTTGACGACGCGTCGGCGGGCACCATAGGAACCGACTCCACCGAACGGGACACGGAACTCCCCATGTTCCTCTTCGCCGCCAATTACGATGGGGAAGTGGCCGAAGGCGCGTCGGCGCGGCTCTGGGGCGCAAGAATCGAGGCCAATGGCAAGACGGCCCGCGACTTCGTCCCCTGCCGCGACCCCAATGGCGTCGTATGCCTCTACGACCGTGTGTCAGGCTCCTACTTCCGCCCGCATGGCGGCGCGCTCGCGGCCGGCCCAACCGCCACGGCAGACGCCGTCGAGGTGCGAGCCACAGGGCCGCTCGTCAAGGCGTCCGGCGACGGCGACCTCGTCGTCGAACATGGCGCGCCGATTACCTTGTCAGAAAGCGCCAGATACAACCACGTCTATCTCCACGACGCCCTCACGCTTACGGATGGAACGCTCTCCGCCGGCACAATCGAAGTGCTGCCGCCCGCCGGGGGCGTCATCGTCGCGAATGGAGGCGTTCCCTCCTCGTCGTCGCGGATTTCGCTATCAGCCGACGCCGCTTCCGCGACCGGGGTTGCGGACGTGCTGCGCCTCGAAAGCGGGAGGACGACGATACAATGCGCAACCAACTACAATGCCGACGTCGACGCCCGAATCGTCTTCGCGGGCGGCTCCATGGGAGTCTCCTCCTGGAACGGCACGCCGCTCTGCACGACCGGCGGCTCGCGCTGGGTGCTGGAGGGCGAAAACGGCCACTCGATCCACATCGGCGAACTCGGACAGCAGCGCTTCCACTGGCACACCGGCGACGGCCGCATCGTCACGCGCGGCAACTGCAATGTAGTCATCAGCGACACCCAGGCATCCTCCGCCTACAGGGGCGTCGTATGGTTCGACGACGCCCGCACCGTCTGGGACCACACCGGCAACTTCGTCATCTCAAACGGCGTCCTCGCCGTCTGCGGCGCAGACGACTGCCTGCCGCATGGCAACGACACCGGCGCCATCCGCATGACATGGGTCAACCGCGGGCTGCCCGCGCCTATGCTCGACCTCAACGGCCACAGCGTCGCCGTGAACGAAATCAATTCGGGCGGAGGGATCCTCACCAACTCCGCCGCGACCCGCGCCACGGTGCGCCTGGGCGAAAACGACCTGGGCGGGCTGATCACCCTTGGCGCGTCGCAGGACTGCGGCAACATAGACATCGTGAAGACTGGCACCGGGCAGAATGGCCTCGACGTCGGCTCCTCGTCATTTGGCAACGTCAGCGTCGGGGAGGGGCGCTTCCTCGTGCGCGGCAAGGAAGCTGACACGGTGTCGCTCGCCGCCCTCTCGGTCGCCGCCGACGCCAAGTTCATCGTCACCAGCACCACGGTGCGCGCGACATCCTATTCACCAGCCGGCGAGGTGCAGCTGCGGGGCACGGGCAAACTCCTCTACGACACCTTCATCGTTGAGGATGGGTCGCCATTCACGCTCGAGGCCACGGAGGACTGCCCCCGCGCCCTCCTGCGCGACACGCTCACCCTTGCGGCCGGTGGCAAACTTCAAACTCCATTTGTCGAAGTGGATGGCCTCGGCGGTGGCCTGGTCGTGGACGGCGGCACATTCTCTGGTTCCTCGCGCCTCCGCCTCGCCGACGCCCTCGCGGCGCCGACAGGCGAAGCGGCCGGGGGAGCCGTCGCGACCGTTCTGACGCTCCGCGCCGGTACTAACACCCTCCATTGCGCCACAAACGCAAACGCCAATGTCGCGGCGCGCATCCTCTTCGATGGCGGCTTCTTGAAATGCACCTCCTTTACCGGCAAGCCACTTTGCTCGGAGAACGGCGGCAAGTGGATTCTCGAAGGCTCCGCGACAGCCCCCATCCGCTTTGGCGACCTCGGGCTGCAGCGCATGGACTGGCTGACTGGCGACGGCTCCGTCGAGACGCGCGGCAACTGCGACGTCGTTTTAGACGACGACAACTACAACGCCGCCAACGGCTGGCGTGGCACCGTTTATCTCAACACCTCCAACACAGTCTGGAACAACTCCGGCGACCTCGTCCTCTCCAACGCGATTGATGTCGTCTGCCGCGCCGACGACTGCCTCCCATACGGCCCGCAGACGGGCATCATTAGGATGAAGTGGGTGAACCGCGCCGGGCCGCCGCCGCCGCGCCTCGACCTCAACGGCCATTCCGTCGCCGTGAATGGCATCAACACAATTGCGGGCGGCATCGTGACCAACTCCGCCCGCACCGCCGCGACGCTCCGCATCGGCGAGGGCGACACATCCGGACAGACAACCCTCGCCCCGCTCACCGGCGGCAACATCGGCTTCGCGAAAAGCGGCGCCGGGACGAACACCGTTTCGCTCGGCTCCTCCAGCATCGCGGGACTCCGCGTCGAAGAGGGGACGCTCGTCGTGACGGGCAATTCGTCAGATGTCCTCAAAGCGTCTTCGGTTTCGGTGGCGCCAGGCGCGCGGCTCGTTGTCAGCGGCCTGACGATCAACACTCCCTCCCTCGACGCCTCCGGCCTGATCGAATATGCCGGCGACGGCAACATCACCGTCCCTGAAGTCCGCCCGTCCTGGTTCTCCGCGACGGCCTCAACCGACGCAACCACTGGCGGCTCGTGGCTATCCAAACCGGCGATTGCAGGTGGCGCCTACGTGATCCAAGGCGACGCGGCAGTCTTCTCCGCAACCGAGGGGAGAATAGACTTCCCACGTATCGAGGCGACAATCCACCAGGACTACGCCTGGCCGGTTGACATGCTCGACGGCTTCCTCGCCGACGCCGTCGCGCGTGGCGCCCGCGCCCGCTTCGCAGCAGTTTGCGAGGCCGATGGCGAGACGCTATCCTGGCGCGGCCTCGTAATGGATGGCGGAGCCGCCGCATGGAAGACCCTGCTTGGCGTTCCAGTGGCGACCGACGCCGACTGCCGCGTCGCGGCCGAGTTCGACTTCTCCGGCGAAACGCCACTTGTCTCGTATCTGGTCGCCAGTGGGGGGGCCGTTCTTTCCCGCCTCCACGACGCCCTTGGCGCGACATGGTTCCCAGCGGCGGGTTCAGGGGCAGGGCTTGACGGACGCGTGGAGATTTCGGGGAACGGCGACCTCTATGAGTTGACGGGCACGGCGAAAACGGATAGACTACCACCTCCGCCGCCCCCGCCCTCACCGGTCACAGTGTTCTTTATCCAATAAAGCCATGCCATTTTTTACTTTTTCCCCCATTCAGCACCGAAATATGGAAACCGTCGGAAGCCGGAAGCCGGAAGCCGCATCGGGATTCGGGATTCGGGATTCGGGAGCCGCCACGCTCCCTGTTCCCCGTTCCCAACCATTGGCCGTTGGCTGCTGGCTGCTTTCACATTTCCACATTTTCACATTTCTCCTCCTCTCGCTCTCCGCCTCCGCCGCGCCGCTGACCCTTCCCCCGCTTGAGTGGAAGCTCTCCGGAGCGGCGACGCTGCGTGACGGCATCCTCGAAGTCAACGCACCGCCCGAAGCGCCTGGCGGTGGCGCCTCCGCGGTCTTCGACCTGCGCCAGATGCGCGGCAAGTCCTTCCGCCTCACCGTGCGCGCCTCGATGGAGGGCGTTCCGCGCCCCAAGAACAACTGGGAGGGGCTGAAGTTCCAATTCTCCATCTACGACCGCCTTATCCGCAAGCGCTCGTATCCCGAAAACATCCGCCAGCGCTTCGGCGACATGCCCGAGAAGACTCTTGAGCTGCGCTACGACGCAAGCGCCCACGACGCCGATGAGGCGGACCTTTTCCTCGGCCTCCAGGAAGCCTCCGGCCGCGTCCGCTTTGACCTCCGCACCCTCGCCATCGAGGAAACCCCCTCCGCCTTCACGATTACCAACCAGGACTGGGCGGTCAAGTATTCCAATGGCAATCGGTCGCAATCGGCTGCAATCGATTTTTCCCCGCAGCGGCGTCCGCCTCTCCGCGGCGTGATGTCGCCGGGTAGCGACATGACCGAGGAGGACTTCCAGACCCTCCACGAATGGGGCGCGACCCTCCTGCGCTTCCAGATGACGCACTGCCCGCCCGCCGCAGTCACCAACGTCTCCGCATGGCGCGTGTGGCTGGAAGGGCGGCTAAATCACCTGGAGCGCGTCATCCTGCCGATGGCGGAAAAATACAGGCTGCTCGTGATCGTTGACATCCACGGCGCACCCGGCGGCCGCGACGGCCATGACTGGCGTCTCTTCGACGACGACACATTCTTCGAGGCGCTGCTCGACGCCTGGCGCGAAATCGCGACGCGCTTCAAGGGCGACAAGCGCATCTACGGCTACGACTTCGTCAACGAGCCGTTCCAGACGCGCCCGCACAAGCGCGACTACTGGCAGGTGCAGGACGCCTGCGCCAGGGTCATCCGCGCCATCGACCCTGACGCCATGCTCATCGTGGAGTCCAACCACATGGACTCCCCCTACACCTTCGCCTACCTCTCGCCCCTCGCCATGGACAACGTGATCTACGAAGTCCACATGTATGACCCCGGCACCTACACGCACCAGGGCGTCGGCCCCACCGACCCGCTCGGGCAACGCTACCCCGGCACCTTGCCAAACGGCGAACTCCTGGACAAGGAGTGGCTGCGGCGCCAGCTCGCCCCAGTGCGGGAGTTCCAGATCCGCCACGGCGCCCGCATCCTGGTGGGCGAGTTCAGCGCCATCGCCTGGGCGCCAGGGGCCGAAGACTACATCCGCGACTGCATTGAACTCTTCGAAGAATATGGCTGGGACTGGTGCTACCACGCCTTCCGCGAATGGAAGGCATGGAGCGTCGAGCACGAAGGCCCCGACCGCGACCACATGGTCCCGTCCAAGGACAACCCCCGCAAGCGCGCGCTACTTGAAGGGCTGAGAAAATGATTAAGGAATGTTGCCAATGTGGAAATGTTGCCAATAACCAAATCCAGTTCCCAATTGGGATTTTGGAATCGAAAACCGGCAACAATGGAAACTGGCAAAAATTGAAATGGGCGCCCGGCGGGGAGCAGCCCGTCGTTACGAGGGATTTCGGCCCCGAGACAGTTGGCGGATACGCCGCCTTCGAGGTCGAAGCCTTTGAGCCAGCCCCGGACGGAGCCCTACCCGTGGTGCGCCTCTCCTATTCCTGCCACCCGGATGGCGTGCGCCCCGAAGGCGACTTCCCGCGGGAGGAACACGCCGAATACCTGCACATCGACAATCCCGTGCTGCCCGCCAATCCGGGCCGCCATGAACTCTACACCATCCCGCGCACCGGGACGTTCGTCGCCCCGCTGGCGCAGGGGCAGCTGCGCTACCTGCGCGTCGCGCTGGAAACGCCCGGCGCGGCCGTGACGATTTCCAACCTCCGCATCGCCAACCCCGGCGTCCACTCGGACACGCCCCCTTGCGGCACCTTCGAGTGCGCGGACAAGGGCATGGAGGCCGTGTGGCGGCTGGGCGTCCGCACTTGCCAGATGGCCTCGCTGACCAACCCCGACGCCTGGCGCGTCGTGGAAGGCGCGCTTCTGCCGCGCTGGCTGGAACGCGGCGGCGCGGAGGGCTGGTGCCGCTTCGTCCCAGACTTCGAGGGAACTCTTGAGCTGAAGGTCGAATTCCGCCGCAACCCGCACTTCGACGGCCCCGCCTTCTTCGAGGTCTTCACCGGCTTGCTCGACGCTGAGCCGGCGGTGCGCCAGACAATACGCCAGGAAGGGCCGGACGGCGAAATACGCACCGTTGGCGTCCCGCTCAAGCCGGGCCGCTTCGGCTTCCGGCTTGAGAAGGAGCAGTGGCCCGTCATCCACGAAGTGCGGGTGCTTGACGCCAGTGGCAAGGAGCGGTGGCGGGACGACTTTGGGACAGCGGGATTCGGGATTCGGGATTCGGGATTCGCCGAAACCCGAAACCCGAAACCCGGCGCGGTGCCGAACTGGGTTTACCCGACGGCGCAGTCCTATCTGGCGGATGGCGGGAAGCGCGACCGCCTCGTCTGGAGCGGCGACCTATGGTGGGCGCAGCGCACCATATACTACGCCTTCGGCCCGAACGACCCGCACATGAAGGGCGCGCTGCGCATCCTGGCCTTCAACCAGACGCCGGAGGGGTTCATCCACGCCGCGCCATACGCCGTGAACGACGCGCCACCGCGCAGCGGCGACTATGGACACTTCGCATCGGACGAGTTCTCCGCCTGGTTCGTTCCCGTGCTCTGGGAACACTACCTCTTCACCGGCGACGAGGCGCTTGCCCGCGAGCTCTGGCCCGCCGCCGACCGCGACCTCCGCTACCTCGCCACGCGCCTGGGCGCAGACGGCATACACGCCCCGCGCCTTGAGACTTCCAAGCACGCCTACGCCATGGACTGCGGCGACCTCTCGAAGCGCGTTTACCAGAACCTCATATTCTGGATGGCATGGCGCGACGGCGCGCGCCTCGCCCGCGCACTGGGCATGGACGACCGCGCCGCCGAGCTGGAGAAGCTATCCGCCGACCACGCCGCCGCGATCCGCCGCATCTTCAAAGACCCGGCCACTGGCGACTGGAACACCGTTGTCGGCGAGAAGGGCGGCGACCCGCTCTCTTGCGCGATGCTGCTCGCCTCCGGATTTACCGACGACGCAGAGGCGGCGAAAATGGTCCGCGAACGCCCTGACGCCAACTACGGCGTGGGCAAGTTCCGCGCGATGGCGATGCGCGGGATGTTCCATCATGGCCTTACGAAAGACGCCCTCGGCGTAATCGCCAGCGGCAACTGGAACGCCCTCGCCGACCCCGCCTGGCCGGGGGCGCACTGCACCACCGAATGTCTCTACCTCTATTCCGTAGGCTGGTGGGACGAGTCGCATCCCGACACCTCGATCAGCGACATCTACCAGTCCTTCATCCTGGGCGTCGAGCCGGTCGAGCCGGGCTTCAAGGTCTTCCGCGTCGCCCCGCAGCCGCCAGATGGCCTCGCGTGGGCGCGCGGCAAAGTGCCGACGCCCCACGGCGACATCGAAGTCGCCTGGAAGCGCGAAGGCGACGGCCTCTCGCTTTCGCTGGTCGTCCCGGAAGGCACGAGCGCCATCCTCCCCGACGGCCGCGTGCTAGAAGGGAAAGCCCCGAACAACGGCAAGCACGAAGTAAAGCTATGAATCAACTAGTCATGTACCACCTGATGGACGCCTTGGTGGAGCATCCGATGCCCGAAGGTTTTTTCGTGCGGAAGTTTCGCAAGGGCGAGGAAGCGGTTTGGATTGAAATCAACAAATGCGGCATCTTTGGCCCTGACGCGGGAATGGAAGGCTGGGAGAGCATGGTCGTGAAGATGAACGGCCTCGTTCCCGAACGCGACATCCTTTTCGCCACGCTGGCGGACGACATTCCCGTCGCCACGCTCACAGCCTACATCCGCGACGACGGGGTTGGCGTAATCCACATGGTGAGCGCCCTGGAGTCCGTCCGGGGGCGCGGGATTGGCAAGGCGCTGCTGGCAATTGGGATGAAGAAGCTCCGCGCTGCCATGCCGCCGCCTCCATTCACGCAGCTCCTCACCGACGACTGGCGCCTGCCGGCGATCAAGGTCTATCTTGACGCCGGTTTTCATCCCGTCAATGTCTCGGAAGACATGCCCGACCGGTGGCGGAAAGTCTGCGCTGCCCTTGGCATCCACGGCGTCGAGATGCTCGACACCGGCGGGAAGGGAACGGGGATATTAATGTGAAAATGTGAAAATGGGGGAACGGGGAACAGGGAATGGGGAATGTGAAAATGTGAAAATGTGGAAACAGCCAATGTGGAAATAGGTGCTAGGGGCTAGGGGCTAGGGACTAGGAAGGGCAGCAGCGCTTAACGCAAGTCGCTTCGCGACACGCAAGGGTTACGCTCGCATCGATGTGGCTACGACGGGCTGTGCCCTACGCCACAATCGATTCTCGCGTGGAGGTTGATGGAACTTGCGGCAAAAGCGATTGTGGCGTAGCCGCCACGGGCGGCGTCGTAGCCACATCGGTTTTGACGAAATCTCCAGATTTTGATAGCATTTCGTCAAAACCTCTTAGGAGAGGGAAGTATTCCGGCGCGAAACGCTTATGCGAACGATGTCCAGTCAGAGGTGACGCTTCGCGATCTGTTCGCATAGGCCAATCGGGATGCTACCGCGCAGAAGCAGGGGTACAGTTGATAGTCCAGGCAACGCCATGAACGGCAAGTCGCAAAGCTCTAAGTCTTTCGTCCGCGAGCCAATGCCCTACGGCGGACTGTTCGCGCTGGACGCGGCGGCGTCGGAGACGCTGACTGAGCAGCTGACGGAGAACCTCCGCCGCGCCATCGCCAACGGCGTCTGCAAGCCGGGCGACAAGCTCCCAGGGGTGCGGCGGATGGCCGCGCTCTGCGGGACGAGCGTCCAGGTGCCGATCGACGCGGTGAAGGCGCTGGCGGAGGAGGGCCTCGTCAGGCCGCGCCCGCGCGTCGGATGCGTCGTCCTCGGCAGGAGCCGCAAGCTCTGGCACGGCCGCCTACTGATGGTCCATGTCGGCGCGCACTCCAACTACGGGCAGAACGTCTTCTGCTCGGAGCTGGCCTCCCGGCTCAACGCGGCGAACTGGCGAGTTTCGCATTTCCATGTGCCGCGCCGCATGGACGGCTACGGCAACCTCGCGGCCTTCGCCAAGATGACCGCCGAGAAGTTCGACCTTGTCCTCCTGCCGGCCTACGACCCCCCGGTGGCCGAAATCGTCGGCAGGAGCGGACATCCCTATATGCTCCTCGCGGAGCGCCCTGGCGAGCGCCGCGGGCCAGGATGCGTCGGCTCGACGGCGTGGACCGATAGCCAGGCCGTCGCGGACTTCGCCGCCCACTGCCGTGCGTCCGGCGTCCGCCGCGTCCTCGTCGTGCGCTCCGACATCTCCAAGACCCCGGATTTCAACGCGCTCTGCGCGGCGGGGGTCGAAGTCGAGGAGATGCGCCTGGAGACCGAAATGTCCGACCTACAGGCCGAATCGCTCTCCCGGCTCGCCTACGACGCGCTTCGCGCCCGCCTCTCAGACCCGCGCCACCCGCGACCCGATCTGGTCTGTTTCGCCGACGACTACATCGCGCGCGGCGGGCTCTGGGCGCTGGAGCGGCTGGGGATGCGCGCCCCGGAGGACGTGAAGGTCGTCTCGCTCTGCAACTACGGCAACGCGCCGTTCTATCCGCGGCCCCTGACGCGCTTCGAGCACAACCACTTCGACTACGCCGCGAAGACGGCGCGGGCGATCCTGCGCCACCTGCGGACGGGGAAGCCGATTGGAACGATTTTCTGCGACATCCGCTATGTGCGCGGCGAGACCTTCTGATCAAGGCGCTACCGCGCCGAGGCTAGGAAGCTGCCGGGGATGCGCGATGCGCATTCTGCGTCGTGTCTGCCGCCGCAACGAAGCGAGCTTTATGCGTCGCCAGCCCTGCCGCACGACCTGTGGCCGATCCCCGTCAGATTGGGAAGGCCGCTTCGCGGTTTGGGAAATCTTAGGAATAGAAGTTGAAAAGTTGAAAGGTTGAAAGGTTGAAAAGTTGAAAAGTTGAAAAGTTGAAAGGTTGTTGTGCATAGGCTTCCAAGAACATTCCAACCCGCCAGAGGCGGTTTCCCAATCTGGATGCGCCGTGGCGAAGCCACACGGCGTGGATGTGGGCGCATGGGGCTTGCATCAACGCGACGACATCAGGGCCGTTGACTCGCGCAGCGAGACGGCGCACCAGTTTCCCAACTTCGGCGCGGTAGCGCCTTGAATACTTGCCGCAGAAGCTGCGATTCCAAAAGAATGTTTCCACAAACATTTTTGAAGAACCGACCCTCTGAAACTGTATAGATTGTGCAGATGAAAAGTTCATTTGGCGGCATTGACGGCATCTGCCGGATGGGCTAAAATCCCCCTGTCCTTTTTATAAACCAACCAGGAGGAAATCATGGCGACAATAACCAACGGAAGCAAGCTGACGGCATTCGCACTGTGCGGCGTGATGGCGTTCACCTCGGCGGCGACGGCGCATGCCTACACTAGCGCAAGCTATGTCCAGGACGGGCTGATCGCTCAGTGGGACGGCATCGACAACATTGGCGCCGGCATTCACGACCCCGGCGCAAATATGTGGAAGGACCTCGCCGGGAACTATGACCTGTCGCTTCTGCCGAAGGGGAGCTGGAGCGCCGACGGCAGGTCGCTCACGGTGTATGGCGCGGCGGCGGTCTGCTCCAATTCGCTCCCCGCCTACAAGACCATTGAAGTCGTTTACAAGATGAAGACGCCGGGCGGCCGGCTCCTTTTCTGCAGCGGCGGGACTTCGCAGGTGAGCGATTTCCGTTTCGTCGTATTCAACAGGGACGGCGAAACGTCAGGCCTCACCGGCTACTTCTCGGGCGCGTGGAAGGTCCCGGCACCACATGTCGTCTGGGATTCGTTCGATCCTTCGGCAGTCCGATCGATGGCGGCGACCTACAACAACGGCGAGGCATACGCCGACAACGGCAATGTCGCCGCCGTCTATGCCGACGGCGTTGCCCGTGACGACGGCTCCGCCGACACGTCCTGGGGGCTTGGCGACGGGCACATCATGATCGGCGACCGTGCCGAGGCTGGCGCCTATCCGTGGTTCGGCGAGGTGTACACCATCCGCATTTACAGCCGCGCGCTTTCGGCGGAGGATATCGCCGCAAACCACGCCATAGACGAGGCGCGCTTCTACGCCCCGGCGCAGGACGAAGGCTATGTCACGGACGGCCTCGTCGCCCGCTGGGACGGCATCGACAACGCCGGCACGGGAACGCACGACCCGAACGCGACGGTGTGGAAGGACCTGGCCGGGAACATCGACCTGACGCTCGCCGGCGAAAGCGTCGGCTGGACGGGCGGCAACGCCCTCAACCTCGCCGCCTTCGGCGACCATGCCTTTAACAACAATACCAATCTCATGCCGAAGTACAAGACGATCGAGATCGTCTGCAAGGAGACGGATTGGGAGGGGCGTATGATGTTCCACAGCGGAGATATCACCCGCGCCGTATACTTCGACAAACGTGACGCTGGCAACGGAAATGAATGCGTCGTCTATTTCTCAGGCATAGGCCATGATGTTTACACGAAGCGCATCATACAGCCGTTCGCTGATTCGGAGGTCTTGTTCCTGGCTGCGCGATACGGTGACGACAATACCGTCGCCGACCTTTTCCGCGATGCGGAAAACAGGGATGACGGCCTGCACAACAACGACTGGTGGGACGGGGCGAAGATAACTGTCGGATGTGTCTACACGCCGGCGCATACGCCGTGGTACAACGAAGGCGACGAGCCCAAGAGGATGTACGACTGGAAGGGCGAGGTGTATGCGATACGGCTTTACAACCGGCGGCTGACAAAGTGGGAGCTCGCCCACAACAACATGCTCGACCGCAAGCGCTTCCTGGATAGCGGCAGCTACATCAAGCGCGGACTTTCGCACCACTGGGATGGCATCGACAATGCGGGCACAGGCGTCCACGATTCGACCACCGGAACATGGAAGGATCTTGGCGCCGACGGCCACGACCTGACGCTCAAGGCGTCCGGGAAGTGGGCGGACAATGCGCTTTACGGCCTCGGCACCGGAATCGCCGCGCAGAACGAGTCACACAATTCCTACTTCGAGACATTGGAGGTCGTTTTCAAAAACTGGAATCCCGGCCCTTCCGTCGTGCTGTACAGCGGCGGCTACAATATCGCCCGGTACTGCTGCTTTGATCAAAACTACGCGATGTGGACGTATAGGCAGTCTTCCAGCGGCTTCAAGAGCACGGACACCGACGCCACCACGCTTTCATGGGTGTCGTCCAGCGAAGTCTATGCGAACGGAGATTCGATTCCGTTCGAGACGGTCGAGGACAACTGGAACGCGGGAACCGACACCATTCAGGTCGGCGACCGCATGGACGGCACATCTTATCCGTTTACGGGCGACATCTATGCCATCCGCACCTATTACTCGACCCAGCTTACAGCGCATGAAATCGCCTACAACGCGAAGGTCGATGACGCCCGCTTCTTTACGCCAAAAGGCGGACAGTCGTTTATATGGAAGGGGCCGGAATCGACACTCACCGACGGTGTGTTCGGCTCGAACGGCTGCTGGAAGGTCGCGGGCCGCAAGAGTTCCCAGTCAATTCCGACAATCGGCGACAGGGTTTCCCTGCCCGCCGGCGACTACACCGTGACGCTGGACGATGCGACGTGGGCGCTCGGGTCGCTCTCCATTGGCGCGGGTGCGACGCTGAAGCTCCCGCTGCCGACGGGCGCGTATGACGCGAACAAGGCCATTCTCACCATTTCCGACGGCATCGCCGTTGATGATTCGGCGGAAATAGCCCTGGACGGCGTGGCGGCGTTCCTCGCCAACCACACGAGCTGGGAATTTCCGCTCGTCACATGCGAGGCCGGATCGACGGACACGCTGAGGACGCTCGCGGCCAAGTTCAACGCAACCCTCCCCGCCGGCCGGGTGCATGTGAAGGACGGGAACTCGCTGGTCTTCAAGTCATCCAATCCGTTTACGCTGATTATTCAGTGACGCGATGGAGATGCTGGCACGAGTTGAGGCAATCGCCGTAATGGTGGCCTCGTCGGCCACCGCCACGTTGGTCCTTGAAGGCGACGGCATCCGCCTCGCCTTCGACACGGCGGAGAGTGGCTTCAACTGCGTCGGCATCGAGAACCGCCTGGGGCCAGACCCCGCCACCTTCTGCGGAGACGAGCCGGGGCGCCCCGGCTTCTGGGAACTGACATTCTGGCAGGACGGCTCCCCGACGAACGCGCTCACCATCGACAACCTCGCGCCGTGCAAGCGGGATTTCGCCCGCGACGAAAAGTCGATTCTCTTCGCCTGGCACGGATTGGCGCTAGGCGACGAAAAGGACGCGGTGGACGTGCGGGCGTCCGTTGCGCTCACGCCCGACGGCGCGGCGGCGGAATGGCGGCTGGCCGTCAGGAACCGCAGCAAGCGGTGGGGGCTCGCCGAGACGCAGTTCCCGCTTCTCCGCAACGTCGTGAAGCCGGGAGAGGCCGACGTCCTGATCCCGAAGGGCAACTGGGCCGGACGCCTCGTCAAGTCCTACAATGGGGGGCCGCAGGTGGGCGGCACGTCGCTGCGGTATCCTACGAGCCTCGGCGCGCAGGTGCAGACATGCGCCTACATGCTGGGCGGCACGGGGCTGCAAATCACCACGCTTGACGGCCGTGGCCAGCTGAAGTATTTCGAGATGCCGGAATTCGATTTCGCCATCCGCTACCCCTGCCCCGACGAGGGCGTTCCCGGCGCGGCGAACGCGCCCGACTTCGCCGTCGAGACGGCGGCCTTCCGCGGCGACTGGTGGGTTGCGGCGAAGCGCTACCGCGCATGGGCGACGCGGCAGAAGTGGGCGGCCAAGGGGCCGCTCGCCACGCGCACCGACTTCAACCGCCAGCTGGGCGACATCGGCTGCTGGATGAAGACCGATTGGATCCACGGCCCGCCGGAACAGGCCTCAAACCTGATCTCAAAGGCCATGTCCGCCCTTCCGGGCATCCCGCTGGGGCTGCACTGGTATTGCTGGCACACTTGCCCCTTCGACAACAACTACCCCGAAATCCTCCCCGGACGCCCCGGCATGAAGGAGGCGGTCGCGTGGATGAAGTCGATGGGCGTCCTGGTGATGCCCTACATCAACGGGCGACTCTGGGACGAGATACTGGATAGCCACGCCGCCGCCGTCCCGAGCGCCGTCAAGAACGTGGACGGAACCCGCCACATCGACAAATACGGCGGGCACAACTTCTCGGTGATGTGTCCGACCACGAGGCCGTGGCAGGAAAAGCTGGACGACCTTTGCGACAGGATGGAGGACGAGCTGGGCGTGAACGCACTCTACCTCGACCAGATTTCGGCCTCCATGCCCGCGCCGTGCTTCGACAAGTCGCACGGGCACCCGCTTGGCGGCGGTTCGCACTGGACTGATGGCTACCGCGAGCTGATGGCCCCGATTCGCGAAAAGGCGGTGGAACGCGGCGTGGCGCTTACGTCGGAAAACGCAGCCGAGCCATACATGGACAGCTTCGACGCGCACTTGACGTGGTTCTGCCACGCCTACGACGACGTGCCGATGCTGCCCGCGATCTATTCTGGCTACACGGTCTATTTCAGCAGCGTGTCGGACAAGAAGGACTCCCTCGACTCCTTCTGCGCGCAGCAGGGGCGGGACTTCATCTTCGGCTGCCAGCTCGGCTGGAACGACCCCTGGATTCTCGACGACGGCCACAAGGAGCATCTGGCCTTCGTGGAGCGCCTCTGCCGCGAGCGGATCGCGCACAAGGACTTCTTCCTCACGGGCGAACTGATGGGAGAACTGCCGACGCCGCAAGATATGCCGACCGTCGATGTGCAGTGGAATCGCATTGGCATGTACTACAGCAGCACGCGTTTCAAAATGCCCGCCGTCCTCGGCGCCGTATGGCGCGACTTCGAGGGGACGCGGCGCTACACCGTGCTAGTCAACTTCTCCGGCGAGGAGCAGACCTTCGCCTACGGCGCCGGTGCGGCACGCAAGACCGTCACGATCCCGCCCCGCGGCGTCGTGTCGGAAGTTTCCGAAGCGTTTTAAGCCTTCCATGGCGCTACCGCGCCGAAGTTTGAGTTCTTCGGGCGAAGTTTAGAGGTTTTGGTGGTGACATGAGACATTAGACTCGAGACATGAGGCAAGACAATCAGACACTGAATCTCGTCTCATGTCTATTGTCTCACGCCATGGTCATCCCCCCACAGTCATGCTCGAAGAGCCCAAAATCATCCCAGGCGGACCGGTGCCCCGCCATTGCCTTTTCGCAGGTCTCCGCCTTCGAAGATGCGCTTGACCAGATTGGAGAGCTTTTCCCTGGTCAGGGGCTTCAGGATGATGGCGTCGAAATGCGACATGTCGAAATTGCCGCCCGTCTCGACGTCGGCGGTTTGCGCGATGATCGGGATATGCGCGAACCGGGGGTCTTTCTTCACTTCGGCTGAGAGTTCGGAGCCGTCCATCTCCGGCATCCACATGTCGGAGAGGATCAGGTCAACCGGCTGTCTGCCGAGGAGCTCCAGGGCGGCCTTGCCCGAGTTGGCCGTGGAGATGTCTTGGAATCCGAGCTTGTTGAAGAGCGCCTTCGCGACATGGAGGTTCATCGGCACGTCGTCAACGACGAGGATGCGGAGGGCCTTCACGTCGCGCGCGAGGAGTTGGGGCTTGGGCTGCGCCTGGACCGCCGGAGCGGCCTTGGCGCGGTAGCGCACGGAGTTGAGCGTCACGGCGAAGGTGCTGCCCTCGCCGACCTTGCTGGTGCAGGTCAGTTCGCCGTTCATGCACACGGCAAGGCGCTTGGAGATGGAGAGCCCCAGGCCCGTGCCGTTGTTCACGGCATTGGTGCCGCGCAGGCCGGAAAGCTGGACGAACGGCTCCATGAGCTTCTTCTGGTTTTCCTCGGAAATGCCGATGCCGGTGTCGGAGACGGCGCAGCGAAGCGTCCCGGTGTCCGCGGAACCGGGATCGGGCGTGAAGGAGACATGGAGCGTGATGGTCCCGTTCTTGGTGAACTTGACGGCGTTGCCGAACAGGTTGATCAGGATCTGGCGGATGCGGATGTTGTCGATGTCGAGTTCGGGGAGGTCTTCCGGCACGTCGGCGACGAGCGTGTTGCCGTTCTCCTTGACGCGGAAGGTGAAGATGAGCATGACCTCGCGGCAGAGGGCGTTGAAATCGGTGAACGCGGTGACGATCTTCATCTGGTTCGCCTCGAGTTTGGAAAGGTCGAGGACGTCGTTGATGAGCATGAGCAGTGCGTTGGCCGAGGTGGAGATGGCGTCGAGGTATTCCCTCTGCTGGTCTTTGGGAACGCCGCCTTCGCGGAGGAGTTCGGCGAATCCGATGACGGAGTTCAGCGGCGTGCGGATTTCGTGGCTGACGCTGGCGATGAAGAAGCTCTTGGCCTTGTCGGCTGCCTGCGCGTGGGCCAGCGCATCTAGGATGAGGCTCTGCGCGCGTTTCCGGGCGAGGACGACTTCGATCATGTGGGACGTGGCGCGCAACAGCGAAATGTCGTTGTCCGTGAAGGTGTGGTCGATGCCCTCGAAGTTGAACGCGACGGTTCCCGTCACTTTGCCTTTGCCGACGATGTTCGAAAGGAAGATTGCCCTGAGGTCGAGCGCGAGGGCCGCCCAGTGCCAGTCCTCGTTGCCAGTCTTCCAGTCGAAGGAGCCGATGTTGTCGCAGACGAACGTGCGCTGGTCCTCCGTGTTTTCCAGGAGGCCGCGGACGCGGGGGAGCGTGCGATCCAGCATTCGGATGGCCGCGTGCGGATGGGTCGGTTCGACGTATTCGGCCACGCAGTGCGCCTTTGTGCCGCCCTCTTCGTGCCGGATCAGGCAGCTGCGGCTGGCGCCGATGAGTTTGCAAATCGTTTCCAGCGTGCGTCGAATGCACAGGTCTAAGTCGTCCTCGCCGATGATGCTCTCGAGCAGCCTGTTGATGGTTCCCCGGTTTTGGATGAGCCTGTGCATGTCCGTGACGTCATTGGCCGCCGCCAGGAGCAGATGGTGTCCGCGGGCATCCTTGAACACCCGCAGGAGGGTCTTGATGTAGCGGAGGTTCCCGCTGCCATCAGGGAGTTCGCCGGCGATTTCCATGAGGCCGTCCGTGCCGGTCGAGGGGATGTTGATGCGTTCGGCAAAGCCGAGCGTCGCCTCGTCGTGGAAGATTTCGCGGTCCGTCTTGCCGACGATCTCGTCGGGCGAGAAGTTGAAGACGTTGGCGAACGCCTTGTTGCACAGGAGATACCGGAAGCCGTCGTCGATGTCCTTCACTGTGAACATGATGGGGATGGCGTTGATGGCGGCGTTCCACAATGCCTCCGTGTCCTTCAGCTTCAGCATGCTCTCCGTCAGCTCGGTGACATCCTGCAGGATGCCGACCACCGCTGGGTCGCCCGGATCGCTCACGTCAAGCGAAGTCAAGGCGCGGATGTAGCGCAGATTGGGGGCCTTGCCGGTGCGGAACGAGAAGGTGGCGATTTCGCCTGGTTTGCGCGTTTGCTGCATTTCCTCCAGGTTGCGGGCGAAAACCGGAATGTCGTCGGGATGCACCCAATTCTCGAAACGGATCGGTTCCCCGTTTTCGTCGTTCGGCCAAAGCGAATAGAGGAAGCTGGACCCTGAACGCCGGCGGGTCTTGAGCCCATAGCGGAACGACGCCAGATGGGCCATCGAGGAGGCGTTTTCCAAACTGGTCATGGCCCGGCGGAGTTCCTCACGCTTGTTCCGTTCGTCCGTGACGTCGCTGGATGCCACGAGCATGAGCCTGTGGCCGCTGCTGTCCCGGATCAGGCGCATGATGGTCTTGATGCAGTGGATTCCTCCGTCCGCGCCGGGAAGATCTTCCTCGAAGACTCTGATTTCATTCACGCTCAGAGTCGAAGCAAGGCGGTTCATGCGGTTTGCGAAATTCAGATACGCACCATTGCCGAACAACTCCGGCTCGGTCTTGCCCGCGACCTCGTTTGGAAGGCAGGTGCAGATGTCCGCGAACGCGTTGTTGCAGAGCAGATAGCGGAAGCCGTCGTCGACGTCCTTCACCGCGAACTTGAACGGCATTGCGTTGATGGCGGCGTTCCACAGGGCCTCCGTGTCCTTCAGCTTCAGCACGCTCTCCGCGAGTTCGGTAACGTCCTGCACGATGCCGGTGACCGCGTTCGGCTTGCCCGGGTCGAGCGAGAGCTTCATGCGGTAGTGGCGGAGGTCGCCGGGCAAAGCGCCGACCCGGAACGAGAACTGCACCGTCTCGCATTTCTTTTCGAGCAACGCGGTGACATTCTGCTTGAAGACCGGAATGTCTTCCGGATAGACGAATTCATCTTCAAGAAGCGCCCGGCCCGTCTCGTCCACGGGCCATAATTCGCACAAGAGCTTGGACCCTGTGCGTATGCACGTGTTGAAATCATAGTGGAATGACGCGAGACGGGCCAATCCCGACGCGTCTTCAAGGTCTACCAGAGCGGCCGTCTTTTCGTTGTCGGTCGCCTGTGCCATCTGCAAGGCGGCGTCAAGCTCCTTCTGCTTCCTTTCGAGTTCTTCCCGCAGTTCGGATTCCTGACGTCTTTGCTTTTCAATCGTCTGGTCACGTTCCTCCAGCACCCTGTCCAGCGCTTTCCGTTTTCGGACGCCGATCCAATACCAGATGAGGGAGACGACTGCCGCGACCAGAACCGCCACGGCGAGGAGGGCCTGGAAGTTCACGGCGGAATCGCCCATGCCGCCGCCGGAGACGACGGCGTCCTGCGCGCGGCAGCAAAGCGGCAGCGCGGCGAGGGCGATTAGAATGATATGGGAATTTTTCATGGAAACAATGACAACAGTTTACAAAGTTCTGAGGCAGATGGCAAGGCGGCGTTGTCTCGGAGGAGACAAACGCCGATGGCATTTGGGGAAAGTGATAGAATGGATGGCGTTTCCAGCAACAATCATCAAAAAGGGAAAACGCCATGACAGGATCATACGTCGCCGGCGCCTGGTCGTCAAATACAAGGGGCACTACAAGTCGTTGCCGCTGCCCGGCGGCCAGTGGTCCGTCTCCACGCTAATCTTCAAATGATGCGCCGGCGCCTTTTTTCGCTATAATGTCTTTCATCAAGGAGCACACATTAAATGAGCATGTTGCCCGTATTCCCGATTTTGGCGGTCATGCCCATTCTGGCGTCGGCCAGCGACGCCGGAATGGCCTTTGGCGTCCCGGCGCTCATGGCCGTCGGTGCCAGCTGGTGCCTCACCGGCGCGATTCTCGGCCGCGCGCCGAAGGACGGCCTCGACACCGGCATGGTCCAGCTTGGCGCGTCGGCCGTGTCCATAACGGTCGGGCTTATCCTGAGCGCCACGCTGCTGCGGCCGAACCCGGTGCCGGCGCGCGTCGTCGCCGCGACGCTGGGGACATACGCCCTCGCGGGCAGCCTCAACTTCGCCGCCCTCCAGGCCATGGCCATCGGCATGCAGCGCGGGCCCAACGGCAGGGTCTGGGGGATCATGCAGTCGGCGCAGCTCTTCTCCTTCCTCGGGGGCGTCGTCTTCTTCGGCGACCCCTTGACGACAACCCGCGTCGTCGGCATGGCGCTCCTCGTCGCCGCCATCGTCTTCTTCGCCATCGCGAAGGGCGACGGGGTTCCCAGCGGCGCGGAAAAGCCGGCCTCCGGCCTTGGCTGGCGCTTCTGGGCCTTCCTTTCGCTCGCCATCTGCGCCGTCCAGCAGAACCTCGCCGCCGCGCCGTCGCACTTTGAGTCGGCGCGGGCGGTGTCGCCGGTTCTGCGTTCGGTGGCTTCGGCCGGCGGCACGGTGCTTGCCGCCTTGGTGGCCTTTGCATGGAACGCCCGCCGCGGGGACGCGGCGGACATAAGGGCGAGGGCCGCCTCGCTGGCGCGCGGGCGGCTTTGGCTCTACGCCGCCGGAATGCAGTTCTTCGGGCTAATCTTCGCCTACACGCTCCAGTTCCCGGGCATGGACGCACTTGGGCGCGTCGGCGCAGGGGCGCTGTGCTGGCCGATTCTAGTCGGCAGCTGCGTCGTCTCCTTCACCGCCTACTCTGCCTTTGTCCTTGGCGAGAAGACCACGCGGCTCCAGGTGGTCGCCGTCGTCTCCTGCCTCGCCGGACTTTTCCTGATTTGCCTGTAGCCGCGCCGGCCTTTGCCCACCATGCGGCGTTGTGGTATGATAAAAGGCGCCGGTTCGGAGTTCGCCATGGATAATTTCTTCAATGCCGCCGACGCGCCCGATGCGCCCGCACGCCGACACCCCCGGCTGCAAGAGACCGAGGGGGCCGGGGGGAAGCCCCCATACCGCCTTGTCGCCGACAAGCTCCGCGAAAGAATCCTCGCGGGCCGGTTCGAGGACGGCAAGGTTCCATCAGAACGCGCGCTTATCCGGCACTACGGCGTCTCGCGCAGCACGGCCGCCAAGGCGCTAGCCACGCTGGAAAGCGAGGGCCTGGTGGTGCGCCGCCGCGGCGCCGGGGCCTTCGTCAGGCCGGCGGCCTCCGGCCCCTCCGACACGGCCTTCGTCGCAACCCTCATCGCCGACATGGACGTGCGCGAGTTCTTCTCCGCCGTCTGCGGCTCCATCGCCGACCGCGCCCGCTCCTACGGCCTCTCACTCGTCTGGGGCGCGCGACGGGAGTTCGAGGAGCTTGCTGGCAACGGCTCGATCGAGGCATACGTCGCGCGATGCCAGGCCGCAAACATCCGCGGGGTGTTCTTCGTCCCGCAGGACTCCCCCGGCGACGCCGGGCGGCGCAACCGCGAAATCGCCGAGAAGCTGCGCCGGGGCGGCATCGCCGTCGTCCTCATCGACCGGGACATCGTCCCGTTCCCGCAGCGCAGCGACTTCGACTTCGTGGGCATCGACAACGTCCAGGCAGGCTACCGCCAGGGGGCGCACCTGCTGGAGCGCGGATGCCGGCGACTGGTTTACGTGAGCCACGCCAAGCAGGTGTGGACGGTCGATGCGCGCTTCGCGGGCTTCCGAAACGCGCTGGAGGAGCGCGGCCTCCCTGCGGAAACCGAAGCCTTCTTCAGAGGCGACCCTGCCGACGACGGGTTCGTCCGCGCCGTGATGCGGGCCCGGCCGGACGGCATCGTGTTCGTCCACGACGACATGGCCATCGCCTTCATGGGCGCCTGGGCGCGGCTCTCGCGGCGCAAGGTGCGCTACATCGGGCTGGACGACATCTCGCACTGCCGCTACCTGGGCATTTCGTCCATGCGCCAGCCGGCGCGCTTCATCGGCGAGGAGGCGGCGCGGCTCATGGCGATGCGCCTCGGCCACGACACAATGCCCCCGCGCCAGGTGCTTTTCTCCGCCGAACTTGTCCCCCGCCGCTCCTCCCTCGGCGAGTAGTCCGCCATCCGCCCATGCCCCCGGAACTGGCCTAGGCCAGTTTTTTTGATTTTGAGGCGCCAAACCCAAAAACAGGGGTTCCCGTGGTGTATAATAATTGCCAATCTTAAGGAGAAACACCATGAATACACTAGGAACACCCCCTCACTCCATCATGTCCACGGCCTCCAAGCTGATCGCCACGCTTGCAGCGGCGGCGCTGGCGCTTGCCATGCAGGCGGCCATCCCCGCGACCGCCACAGCCGACGGTATCGCCATCACGGGCAGCTCGCAGACGGAGGGGCTTCTCTCCTCATTGAGCCTGTCATTCCCCGCCAACGCATCGCCAACGCGCCTCTTCCTCGCATGGGGCGCAGCCGACTGCGGAGACTCGCTCGGCAACTGGGATGAGGTCGATTGGCTGGCCGACGTCCCAGCCGGCGACACTTCCTGCGACGCCCCGGTCGTGACGTTGCGCTCCGGCCTCCCCTGCGTCCGCGTCTTCCGCATCGCGCCCGACGATTCCGCCGTAGAGCTGGAAAGCGTAACGGCCACGGGGACGCAATACGTGAAGACGAGCTTAACGCCTTCCTCGAAGGCCGCCGTCCGCTGCGACCTCACGCTTGACGCATTCGCCAACCAGGCGATCTTCGGCTGCCGTTCCGTAGCAGGGCAGAATTCACTCTGCCTCCTGACAATCGTCCCCTCCGGCAGTGCGGGCCACGGCTGGCGCTTCGACTACGGCACCCAGATCAAGAACAGCGGAGTTGATCCCGTGGCCGGGACTCGTTACCTTGCGGAAGGGGATTATCGTGGATTGAAGATCAACGGATCTCTATTGTCAAACGCCACGATTGGATCGCTTGGGACTGTCCAGCCCGGTTGCGTGATGGCGCTCTTCGGGATGAGCACGGCGGGCGGCGTCGGCAGCCCGGCACAGGCCACAATCCACTCCTTCAAGGCGTGGAGCGACACCGACAGCAGGACGACGACCCTGGCCTCGGACCTCGTCCCGTGCCGAAAGAACGGCGTCGTCAGCTTCTACAACAGAGCCAACGGGACGTTCGAGTCGCTTGTCACGGGAACGCTCATTGGCGGCGCGGACAAGGCGCATAGCTCGTGCGGCACCTCGGTCGATGCAAGCGCCGTGTTCAACCCCTACGGCACAGACCGCACGATGACAATCACCAAATTCTACCGCAACCATCGCCAGCCGACGGCCGACCTGGCCTTCTCCGCCGGCCTTGCCGATTGCGCCCTCGTGGCGGCGCACGACTCCATCGACCACGGCGGCGCCATCGCCGACTGGCCGGCCGAAAACACGGCCATTCTCGCAGTCGTCCCCGCCGGCACGGCCTCGATGACCGTCTCGATCCCGTGGCGCATCGAGGACGGCGAGGATCATAGTTTCCGCCTCTTCCTCGTCGCCCGCTGCGGCTCCGCGACCTACGACCGCCAGTTCGACGGCATCCGCGCCACGGGGTCGCAATACGTGCTCACGGACTTCACGCCGACCCAGACTGCGAACGTGATGGCCGATTTCAAGTTCGACACGGCGCTCGGCAACCAGGTCATTTTCGGCGCCCGGCAAGGCGCGAGCAGCGCCTCGTTCGCGGTGTGGCACCTGGAGGGCGCTTTAGGCTACCGCTACGACTACGCAAACTGGAACGCCAATTCAAGCCATCCGGAACAGGCCGTTGACGGAGCCTACCTTCCGCGCGTCATCAATGCGTATTCCGCAGGATTGGAGGTCGCCGGCGAACGGCTCCTGACGGTGCCGGAATCCGCGAAGACGACATTCGCGGCACCGTGCCCCATGACCGTGTTCGCCCTCAACACCGCCGGAACCGCGAACTTCTTCGCGAAGGGCGTGTGCCGCTACGTGAAGGCGTGGCGCGTTGCGTCGCAAGAGAACACGCGCGTCCTAGACCTCCTCCCGGCGATGAAGAACGGCGAGGTCGGCTTCTACAACAAGTGCGACGGGCAGTTCTTTGGCAATTCTGGTTCGGGCGAGTTCGAGGCCGTGACCGAAGTCGTGAACACGACCGCGCAGATTCTCTCCGATTCCGGGACGCTCGGCGTCCCGCCGCCCGGCGCCTTCGTAATCACCCTGCGCTAGCCGCTTCCCCATTCATGTCCGCCATCGACTGGCTCATAATGACGGTGCCGTTCGCGGCCGTCCTTGGCTTGGCCATATACGCGAGGCGCTACGCGCGCGACGCGGTGGACTTCCTGGCCGCCGGCCGCGTCGCCGGCCGCTACGTGATCTCCGTGGGCGACGTGGCCGCGAGCCTGAGCGTAATCACCATCGTGGCCAACTGCGAGCAGACCTACCGGGCCGGTTCGGCGATGTCCTTCTGGGGCATCCTGCCCACGCTGCTCGGAATGTTCCTCTCGCTCTCCGGTTACTGCGTTTACCGCTGGCGCGCGACGCGGGCGCTATCCTTCGGGCAGTTCCTCGAAATGCGCTACAACCGGACCTTTCGCGTCTTCTGCGCCGTGCTACGCAACTTCACGGAGATGGTCGCCAACGCGATCGGCCCGGCAATCGCCGCCAACTTCTTCGTTTACTTCTTCGGGCTGCCGCACACGGTCAATGTCTTCGGCCACGCGGTCCCGACCTTCGCGCTCATCGTGGGCGTGTGCCTCGTCTTCGCCCTGCTCGCCGTCTGGCCGGCCGGCCGAATCTCGCTCCTCGTGACCGACACCGTGCAGGGTATGCTCTCCTACCCGATCTTCGCCATCGTCGCAGCCTGGATCTTCTTCAAGTTCGACTGGAAGACGACGATGGAGCCGGTGATGATGAACCGCGTCCCCGGCGAGAGCTTCCTCAACCCGTTCGACATCGACAAGCTGCGGGACTTCAACCTCTTCGCCCTGGGCGTATGGCTGATGTCAACGGTCCTGCAGCGCGCCTCGTGGTTCGGCAACGACACCTCGAGCGCCGGTCGTACGCCGCACGAGCAGAAGATGGCGGGCGTCCTCGGCACTTGGCGCAATGGCTACGCCTACACGATGATCGGCCTCGTGACGCTGCTCGTCATCACGGTGATGAACCACGGGCGCTACGTCCAGCCTGGGGAGCACGGCGGCTTCTCGTCGCACGTGACGCGCGTCGCGCTCGTGAACAAGGTGGCCGCCGAGACGGTGCCCGATCCAGCGGTCCGCGGCCGGATCGCCGCCGCGCTGGACGCCCTTCCGGCGCGCCTCCAGGACGAGCCGCTTTCGCAGCTCAGGAACAACGACACCCCCTACATCGACGCCGCGCGCGACATCATCAACGCCAACGTCCCGGAGACGCTGAAGGTCGAGGCCGCCGCCGTCGCCGCCGGTGGCCGCGCCCCGTCGCCTGAACTCGCGGCGGTGCAGGGCGCCAACGCCAAGCAGGCGCAAAAGCTCCGCACGCTCTACGGGCAGATGATGATGCCGGTCGTCCTGCGCCAGATCCTGCCGACATGCGTCATCGGCCTCTTCGGGCTCCTGATGCTCATGCTCCTCGTCTCGACCGACGACTCCCGCATCTTCAACGCCGCCGCGACGTGGATACAGGACGTGGTGCTGCCCTTCCGCAAGACGCCGCCGGACAGTCGCAGCCACATCGCGATGCTCCGCTGGTCGTCGGCCGCCGTCGCCGCCTTCTTCTTCGTCGTCGCGGTCTTCTTCAGCCAGCTCGACTTCATCAACCTTTTCACGCAGATCCTGTGCGCGGTGTGGCTCGGCGGCGGCGGCACGGTGATGGTCTTCGGCCTCTACAGCCGGTTCGGCAACACGGCCGGCGCCTGGTGCTCGATCGTCTTCGGCTCCGGCTTCTCGCTCGTCGGACTCGTCACGCAGCGCGTATGGGCCTCGCACGTCGTGCCGTGGCTCTCGCTCCGCGGCTGGACGGAGGATGTCTTCCGCTTCTTCGCGGATCTCTCGCGCCCGTTCAACCCGTATGTCGACTGGTCGTTCGGCTTCAACTCCGGCGAAAGCACACTTGAGCAGGCGCTGCAGCTCTTCCGCGAAAAGCTCTTCATCAACTCAACCGAGATCTACGGTCTCTCAATGGTCCTCTCCATCGCCGCATACTGCCTCGGATCGTGGGTCGCGCGCCGCTTCTTCGGCATGAAGCCCTTCAACCTCGACAAGATGCTGCACAGGGGGAAGTGGGCGACAGGAGGGACTGGAGAGACAGGAAGGACTGGAGAGTCGCAAGCTTCCCCGGTCGCCCCAGTCCCTCAAGTCACCCCAGTCCCCACCGAAAAGCCTCCGGCGCTCGCAAAGCGGCTACTCTCCCGCCTCGTCGGCATCGACGACGAATGCACGCGCGGGGACCGGATCATCGCGTGGGCTTCGTTCTTCTACATGTTCGTGTGGCGGATCGGCATCGCAACGATCGGCGTGATGTTCTGGAACATGGCCCGGCCGTTCCCGGCGGAGTGGTGGGGCGGCTACTACTACGTGATGACGCTCTGCATCCCGATGGTCCTTGGGATGGTCTGCACGGTCTGGTTCATCTGGGGCGGCATCCGCGACCTGATCCGCCTCTTCCGCAACCTCGGCGCCCGCGTCCGCGACGCCTCCGACAACGGCTTTGTCGCGCGGTAACGACGCCTCCATGCCGTTTTCCCGGCGAATTATGGTAGAATCACCGCCCCAGAGGGCATTCTGGAACAGAACAATGAAAGTCATGAAAATTTCCATGTTGCCGGTCTTCGCCCTCGACACGGCCGGCCGCCGCGTCGGCGAAATCCCATCCCGCGTGGAAAACGGCGTCCTCCGGTTCCGCGTCTGCACCGCAGGCGAGAAAGGCGGACGAATCTACTACGAAATTACGCGGTGACGATTGGGTGAGTTTTTGCTAGAATGGTTATTACTATGTTTGCGGCCATTCTGTCGGCAATAGCGCTTTGCATCTGCTCAGTTCTAATCGGCAACGGCTTCTCCCCAGTCTTCGCGGTCATGAAGGAAACGCGGCGGAGCCGCATCCCCTTGTTTTGCATCGTATTCTTCTTCGCCCTCAAGCTCGCATACGACTCCGCATGCGGCGTCCTTGCCTTCACGCTTGTCCAGTATCCCGCATGGACCCTCTGCTATCTAGTGGCGAAGCGCTCCGCGATTCTTTCAGCAACCCTCTTCTTCCTTCTTTCAAACACCATCTGCTTCTTCCAAATGAACGGCTCGATTCCCGAGTTCACCACATACCCGGCGACCTTCGCCGGATATCTGGAATGCATGGCGGCGGGAGTTCCATACTACCTCCGCTCGCTTGCCGCGACAATCGTGTGGGACGCGGCGATTCTCTGGCTGATTCGCCACTCCCCTGCGCCGCTGCGCCTCTACTTCCCAATGTCAGTTGAGGAGTTGAAAAGTTGAAAGGTTGAAAAGTTGAAAAGTTGAAAGGTTGGGAAGTTGAGAGGTAAAGAAGTTGGGAAGTTGAACCGTTAGACCCTTTGACCTTTTTTAGAAATGCAAGACTATCTCTATTCAGCTGCTGCTTTCCTGGCGATAGTGATCCATCTGATCATCAACTTCGACATGCTCCCCGGACGGCGGGGACGGGGAAGCGAAAAAGTGTATGTCACGCGCTACCGGGCCTTTCTTGCGGGTCTGTTCGCATATTACCTGACGGACGCCTGCTGGGGCATCTTCGCGGGACTCGGCTGGACGCGCGCCCTATACGCCGACACGGTGCTCTACTTCATCGCCATCGCCCTAACCGTTCTCGCATGGTGCCGTTTTATCATCGCCTACCTGGACCTCTGCAGATGGAAGGCCCGGCTGCTTTCCTGGTCCGGATACGCGCTTCTTGCATTGTATGTCGCGCTGCTGGTGGCCAACCTCTACATCAACTGCCTTTTCAGCTTCGACGAGAATGGCGCATACACCCCCGGCCACATGCGCTACCTGCTGTTCTATCCACTAGTCGTTTTGAATTCCCTGACGGCAGTTTTCGTGCTGGTGAAGATCCGCAACAGCCATGATGCCGCGCGCAGGCGGAACACTGTGGTATTTCTATCCTGTCTTACCATGGCGGTGGCCATTGTCATGCAGATTGCCTGGCCGCTCTGGCCCTATTACGCGATTGGCTGTCTTGTCGCCAACTGCTTCTTCCACGTCTTCGTGGTCGAGGACGAGCACGACGAACTGCGGCGGGCAGTCATCGAGCGCGAGCAGGCGGCGATGCATGCGGCCGAACTTGAAAAGGCGCTCGAGCGCGCACGCTCGGCGGAAAAGGCCAGGAGCATGTTCTTCAGCATCGTGAGCCACGACATCCGCACGCCTCTCAACGCGATTCTCGGCTATGCCGAACTTCTCCAGTTCGGAGTGAAGAGCGAGGACGAAAGGGAGGAGGCACTAATGTCCATCCGCGCAAGCGGCACGACGCTTCTGGAGCTTGTGAACGACGTCCTCGACCTCGCGAAAATGGACTCGGGGAAGATGACGTTCCAGCCCGAGCCCTTGCGGCTGTCCAATCTGGTTGACGAGGTCTTCGCCTCATTCCACATGGCCGCCGCCGAGAAGGGGATCAAACTCGTCAACCTCACGGCGAGCGTGCCGACGGTCATGCTGGACGAGCACCGCTTCCGCCAGATTCTCTTCAACCTGATCGGGAACGCCGTCAAGTTCACCGAACACGGCTCCGTGACAGTCACCGCATCCTACGCCGAAACGAAACTCGAGGTCTCCGTCGCCGACACCGGCTGCGGCATCCCTTCCGACATGCTGACGCGCATCCTCGACCCGTTCGTCCAGGTCGATGACGCAAGCCACTCGGCCGACCGGGCCGTGGGGACTGGGCTGGGGCTTTCCATCTGCAGGCGCCTGGTCGAGGCGATGGGCGGCGAACTCATCGTCGAGAGCGAACTCGGGAAGGGTTCGATATTCAAGGTCAGCATCCCTGGTGTCCAAACGAGCAAGGAGAAGGCGAGGCCGGCCGCCGCGCCGAAACCGGCCGTCGTCTTGAAGAAGCTGCCGAAGCACGTGCTTGTCATCGACGACTCGCCGGTCAACCGCGCTGTCCTGAGGGCCCTGCTGAGGAAGGTGGGCATCGTCGCCATCGGCCATGCGGGCGACGGCGTCGAGGCGCTGGAGCAACTCGACTCGGCGCTGGAGGCCGGCACACCGTACGACTTCATCTTTTCCGACTTCTGGATGCCGAACATGAATGGCCTCGAATTAATCGAGAAGCTCCGCGCCGATTCCCGCTTCAAGGACCTCACGGTCTTCGCGGTCACGGCCGACGCGGAGTATCACACCGACAGCCGGGCCGAGCTCTTCAACGGCGTCCTCCTCAAGCCACTCACTTACGACAAACTCGTCGGAGTCCTCGCAACACTGGAGTGAACATGGAAAAGAAGCCCGCCCCCCTGATGAGGAAAATCATAAGTTCGACAGCCGCGCTTTCCTGCATGGCGGCGCTGCTTCTGCCGGACATCCTTTGGGGCGAAGGGGCGAGCGCACTGAAGGTCGTCAAGATCCCCTATGCCCATTTTGACCGCCTGTTGGTCACGGACGAGAACAACACCCCGGTCTCCGGATACGCATACGACTTCATCCAGACAATCGCCACCTACGCCGGATGGGATGTGGAATACGTCCCGGCCGATGGCTTTGGCGAATGCGTGGAGAAACTCCTTTCGGGGGAGGTCGATCTCTTCTACGATGTCAGCTACACCGAAGAGCGCTCAAAGATGATCCTGTTCCCGGACGAACCGATGGGGTTCGAATACTACTACCTCTACGCATTGGAGGACAATGAATCCATCTTCCCCGGCGACCATGAGTCGCTGAACGGCAAGGCCGTCGGCGTCACGGCCGGGACGCTGCCGGTAGATCTTCTGAGGGAGTGGTGCAAGAAGAAGAACGTGGAATTTAAAATTACCGAATACGAGGAAATCCCGAAAAAGGAGGCCGACCTGCTTGCCGGGAAGACAGATCTCGACCTTGAAATCAGCATGCTGGCCAAACCCAATCTCTCGGCAATCGAGAAGATTGGCTCGTCCGCCTACTTCCTGGTCGCGAACAAGGAAAGGCAGGATTTGATCGACGACATCAATTCCGCGATGACCAAGGTGGTCAACAACGACCTTTTCTATTTCTCCCGCCTTCAGGAATTGTATTTCTCCAATACTGTCCTAAGCCGAAACCTGACGCATGAGGAAAAGAGCTGGCTTGCGGGCCACAAGGTGCTGCGCGTGGGCTTTTTCGACAAATACCTCCCATTTTCCGCAAAGGACGAAAACGGCAACCCGATCGGCGCGGGCATCGACGCCATCAGGGAAATCGTCAGGCACCTGAAACTGGACGAATCCCTGAAAGTCGAATTCATCTGCTATGACAACCAGAAAGAGGGATACAGGGCCGTCGAGTCCGGGGAAATCGACATGATGTTCCCCGCATACATCAGCAATACCGTCAAGAAGGACTACCGCATCATTGGCGGCAAGATCCTGGCGACGCTTGCAAGCGACCTTGCGTTCTCGGACAACTACAATGAAAGCAGGATCAAGCGGATTGGCGTAAACAAGAACAACCTGATGCAATACTACTACACCAGGGATTCACACCCGGAATCGGAAATCGTCTTATTCGACGGCATCCGGGAATGTCTCGACGGGGTGCTGGACGGGAAGGCGGACGGGGTCTTCCTGAACGGCTTCAGGTCCGCCGCCCTGCTGAAGCCAAACAAATACAATTCGCTAGACACCGTGCGGGCCAAAAACGACTTCCAGTTCCGCTTAGCCTTTTCCGAAGGCAACATCGGGCTCATGCTGCTGATGAACCGCGGGCTGGCGATGCTAGACCACGATTTCACCAACAAGGCGGCCTATTCATACGTGAGGCGGATATACACCTTCTCCATGATGGACTTCATCCGGGAACATATCCTGACGGCAATCCTAATCATCGCATTCCTTGCCGCGATGGCCGTGGCGCTTGTCAACTACCGCGCCAGCAACAGGAAGCTGGCGGTGATCAACAAGGAATTGACGGAAAACACCGAAACCATTGAAAAGCAGCGGCAGCAGGAAACCGAACTGCGCAAGCAGCTTGAAGACGCATTGAAGATGGCGCAGGCCGCCAACCGCGCCAAGACGGCATTCCTGAGCAACATGTCCCATGACATCCGGACGCCCATGAACGCGATCATCGGCTTCACCGGCCTCGCAATCAACCACATCGACGACACGCCGCGCGTCAAGGAGTATCTGGCGACCATCGGGCAGTCATCGGAACACCTGCTGTCTCTCATCAACGACATCCTGGACATGAGCCGCATCGAGTCCGGCAAGATGGTCCTGAACGAGAAGGAGGAGTCTTTGACGGACATCCTCCATGTCCTCCACGACCTTGTCCGCGCGGCTGTCCAGGCGAAGAAGCACGACTTCTCCATCGACATGGAGGATGTGCGGAACGACCGGGTGTATTGCGACAAGCTGCGCCTCAACCAGGTGCTGCTCAACCTGCTTTCCAATGCCATCAAATACACGCGTCCGGGCGGGAAGATTTCGCTGCGGGTCAGGCAGAAGTCGGTGTCGGCCTCAGGCTACGGCACCTTCGAGTTCCGCTGCAAGGACAACGGCATCGGCATGAGCGAGGAGTTTGCCAAGACGATTTTCGACTCTTTTACCCGCGAGGAGAACTCCACGACTTCGGGCATCCAGGGAACCGGCCTCGGGATGGCGATTGCCAAGAACCTCGTCGCGATGATGGGCGGCAGGATATCCGTCACCTCAAAGAAAGGCGAAGGAACGGAATTCGTAGTCGTGGTTGGCTTCAAGCTGGCGGAGGAGAAGAAGGCGGCCGCCCCCGAGGCTCCTGACGCGAATGGTTCGCGCGGCAAGGTCGGGGACGGCGGCGCCGACAAGCCATACTCTCTGAAGGGCAAACGGGTTCTTATGGCCGACGACAGCGACCTCAACCTGAAAATCGGTGTGCTGCTACTTCAGGAACAGGGGCTGGTCATCGAAACCGCCAAGAACGGGCAAATCGCGGTTGACAAAATCCGGGAGAAGGGCGTTGACGCATACGACTTCGTGCTGATGGACGTCCAGATGCCGCTGCTGGACGGATACGGGGCGACGGCCGCCATCAGGAAACTCCCGGGCGGGGACAAGCTGAAGATCATAGCCTACTCCGCCAACGCCTTCGAGGAAGACCGGGAGGCGTCCCTGAAGGCGGGAATGAACGGCCACATAGCCAAGCCGCTGAAGATCAACGAGCTGTTGGACGAGCTGCGTCGCTTCGCAGTGTGATGCAAGCGCACGGCGGATAATCTCACACAGAGGCACAGAGACACAGAGTGGTGTCATTGGCGCAAGCGCACGGCGGGCGGATAATCTCACACAGAGGCACAGAGACACAGAGTGGTGTCATTGGCGCAAGCGCCCTGGATGTTTAGATGCTTTCAAGCAATTTCCAACCCGCAGGGAAAGCTGAAACACCATTGGTAAATCAACTTTGAAAAGAGCAAACACCCTTGGTAAATCGATTCTGAAAAGAGCAAACACCCTTGGTAAATCAACTTTAGACTTGCGGACGAAGCCATGTTTTGGTAGAATATTCCCGCTTTAAATGGAGGTTCGGGAACATGATACGTGATTTCACGAAGGCGCTGGTGGCATGGAATGGCAAGTCGCCTCGAAAACCGCTTGTGATACGCGGGATGAGGCAAACGGGCAAGACTTGGTGCGTAAGGGCGTTTGCCGAAGAACACTACAGGGACAACTTCCTTGAAATCAACTTTGAGTTTTCAAATCGCTGGAGCCCCGTCTTCGACGGCGACTTGGACCCTGCCCGTATTTGCGACGAACTTGAACTGCTTTCCGGCAAGCGCATCCGAGACGGGAAAACACTCCTTTTCCTCGATGAAATCCAGCTGTGCCCCAGGGCGCTCACTTCGTTGCGGTATTTCCGTGAAAAGATGCCCGAGATACCTGTCGTGGCCGCCGGTTCGCTGCTGGACTTCGTGCTGGAAGGCATCCAGTTCCCCGTCGGGAGAGTGCAGTTCGCCGACCTTCATCCCATGTCATTCGCCGAATATTTGCAAGCCACGGGGAATGCGGCCCTAGCCGCAATACTGCGGGAGCCTCCCAGGAGATTGCCGGATGCGGTCCATGCAAGGCTGCTTGAAGAAGTCAGGACATACTCCATAGTCGGCGGCCTGCCCGAATGCGTGAAAGCCAAAGCAGATGGCGCGGGGCTTTTCGACATAAGGGAAATCCAGCGAGATCTTGTCATCGCGTTTGAACAGGACTTCGCCAAGTATCCGGAGCAGATGGACGCATCCATTCTCCGGGAAATCTGGCATGCATCCAACGCTTCGGCCGGACACCAGATAGCATACGCCGCGCTTTCGCGCGAACACACCGGGAACACCAACAAGAAGGCGCTTGACTTGCTGGCGAAGGCCCGGCTCGTAAAGGTTTCAAAGGCCGCGGCCACGGCCGCCATTCCCTTCAATCTCGACACCTCGCCAAGAATAAAGCCTTTTGCCGGTGATGTTGGCCTTTACCAGATGATGACAGGAAGGCCAGTGGACGAGACTCTTCACGAGCGGGATCTCCTTGCCATATACAACGGCTCCCTAGCCGAGCAATTCGTAGCACAGGAGCTCGCCGCCTCATTTGGCGGAGACGAGCCGCATTGGTGGAAGCGCGATGCGAAAAACGCCCAGGCGGAGGTCGATTTCATGGTGGCGCTGAATGGGCGTGCACTGCCGATTGAGGTCAAGAGCGGTGCCGCAGGACGTCTCAAAAGCCTGCACCAATTTCTCAAGGAAACGCAGGAATCGCCGGACGCCGTTGTTTTCTCTTCCGCGCCATTTGGAGAAATACCCGAACAGCGGCTCCGTTTCCTGCCGATATACTACGCCGGCTCGCTTTGCAAGCCATCGGCCATGGGGGCTAGGGGCTAGGAAGGGACGCAGCGCTTAACGCAAGTCGCTTCGCGACACGCAAGGGTTACGCTCGCATCGATGTGGCTACGACGGGCCATGCCCTACGCCACAATCGATTCTCGCGTGGAGGTTGATGGAACTGGCGGCAAAAGCGATTGTGGCGGAGCCGCCACGGGC
>JAGCUY010000056.1 GCA_017962605.1 Kiritimatiellia bacterium
GCTTGCATCAATGCGACGGCATCCGGGCCGCTGGCTCGCACAGCGAGACGGCGCACCAGTTTCCTAACTTCGGCGCGGTAGCGCCTGAATACTCGCAGCGGAGACTGCTAATGCTTCCACAAAAAACTTGGAAGAAACAAAACAATAGATTATGGTGCGGAAAGCTTTCAAGACTATGGTGCGGAACAGTCGCAAGACCACGGTGCGGAATGGAATCTCGGCTCGGTGGGGCGAGGCGCATTTGTTAGCCACAGAGAACACAGGGAACACAAAGCCTTTGTGACCTTTGTGCTCTTTGTGGCTAAAACGAAGGAGGTCCGCGCTTCCGCTAGACCACGGTGCGGAACAGTCGCTGGCGTTGTCGCAAGACTACGGCGCGGAATGATTTTGGACGGGCAAAAAAACTTCTTGACAGTCACGGCGGATGTGGTAGAATTATTGTGCCGTTTTTGATGGTGGAAACGCCGCCATTTACGGATTAGTTCTTTGGATATACTCTGCCGCAGCCGCTCACAGAGCCGCTGCGCAGGGGTTGGGGCTGATGAACGGAAAAGTTCCAGAGTCGCGCTCACCGGCGACTAAAACGATTCAATAAATCGACGCTTCATCGGCAAGGGTCTTGCGAGATAAGTCGAAAGTCCAACGACTAGCGACTAATCTTGCAAGGCTGCGTACGCGACAGCGTATTTTCGCTTTGGTAGAAATCGCCAAATTTCAATTTCGTAAGCGGAATGCGAGGTCGCGCTACGCTGTTAATACCGCGTGGCGTGTCTTCCTTCATGTTTACGAATAGGCGTTTGGCGATGCCTCTACCAAGACATGAATGTAGGCACGCCACAATTCTTTTGCCCTGATTCCGCTTCTTGGTGGTTGTGCCCTTCATCAAGGTAGGAGCGGAGAAAGGGATTAGGAGAACAAAATGGGCACAAATGCATCAAAAGAACAAACGTCAGCCAAAATTGAAGGAGATTCATACACAGACTTTTTTAGAAGCCTCACGATAATGAAGGCGAAAGCCTGGAGACCCTTCTTGAAATCCACTTTCGCCAACGAAGAACTACTAAGCGTGAAAGATGTCGTTCCTGAACATTTTATTGAGAAATTGAGTGATCTCCAACGTCGATATCACCACCTAGTTAGGGAAAAGGTAGCAAGTGGAAGCATGGAAGGGCTAGGAATGGATACTCCCATCTATCGAACAATGCCCTGTTACCATTTTCACACGATGCTGGAGACTGGCAAGTTATACCTTACGAATCCGATGACTTGGGTCGATGAATTTGACCAATGGGAGAAGTCTCCTTTGAGCGGAGGCGTTTTCGCCATGCCAACACATGAAGGTGAACGGCCTACACAGGTGACGGCAGAAATCAAAGACGCCCTGATGGATTGGTATGCGCAAAGCTGGTCTTTGACGGAAGAATGTGAGGCCATCTGGCGCCGCTACGCCAGAAAAGGGGAACGAGCAGTAAGAATTAAGACAACTCCGCGAAAACTGTTGCTTGCCATGTGCATAGACGAAGAACTATTTGACTTAGTATTTCTTAAGCATGTCGATTATTTGTCTGAAGTGGAAATCGAATCAAGGAAGGTGATTTCATGGCCAATGCAGGCGGAAGAATCTCTCCGTGGACTACTTTGCATGAAACGAAAAGCTTTTGCGTATGAGAATGAGGTCCGGCTTCTATTCTTTGACAGACAAAGGGCAAATTCCCAATGCCGAGGGAAGGCGCTTGAGTTCCCTCTTAAAGGTAAAATGGATTTTTCGAGCTTTATCGAGTCTGTGTGTCTCGATCCCGATGCCCCAAAAGAGTGTGCAGAAGCTGAAGGTGCCTTCATGCGTAAATTCGGATTGTCAGACCATGTTCAGATATCGGCGTTGAAGCAGCCGTCATTGGGTGCAACTATCGTCGCCATTGACAACAGATGTTAACCCTCATTTTGCGAACGCTCACGAAACAACGGAGAATACCATGAAGAAATCATGCACATCGTTTTTGTTTGCAACCGTCACCGCCTTTTTGGTGGTCCCTACCCTCGCCGCACCGACTATTACTGGCGTGACAGCGCAGCAGCGCTACCCTTGGAACGGGAAGGTCGATATCACCTACACCGTTTCTGGGGACATCGCGGCATCCGCGAAAGAGTTGGGCGTGTTTACCTCGCTCAAGGTGACGGCGACGGATCGGGACGAGGGCAAGACTTACACGGCCTCGTCGCTTTCCGGCGACACGGGCCTCGGGAACTGGACGCACAAGTGCGTTTGGGACATGGGCGCCCAGGGGCTGTCGTTCTTATCGACGAACGTCGTGTTCTCCGTTTCGTGCGAGACGACGCCTGCGCTCTACTGCGTCATCGACCTTTCGGGCGGAACCAATGCCGCCTCCTATCCAGTCTCTTACCTCGCCGAGCCGCCGTCGGGTGGTTTCAACGTGGATGACTACAAGATGACGAAACTCGTCCTGCGGCGGATAGAGCCGGGGTCGTTCATCATGGGCGATGACCAGACCAATCAGACCCATCGCGTCACGCTGACGAAGCCCTTCTTCATCGGCGTCTTCGAGGTGACGCAGAAGCAATATTCCCTTGTCACCGGAAGCAACCCGTCAGAATTCGCAGGCTACATGAGTCATCCTGTGGAGAAAGTGAGCTACGACGCGATTCGCGGCTCGTCAGACGGTGCGCGGTGGCCATCATCCGGCGCGGTTGACTCGTCTTCGTTCATGGGCAGACTCCGCGCGCGGACTGGCCTGGACTTCGACCTGCCGACAGAGGCGCAGTGGGAATACGCCTGCCGCGCGGGGACGACGACGACCTACAGCTACGGAGACTCCGCGAACGTGGCCTACATGTGGTACACGGACAACTCGTCGTCGCGTACGCAAAAGGTGGGGACGAAGTCGCCAAACCCCTGGGGGCTTTACGACATGCACGGCAATGTCTGGGAATGGTGCCTTGACTGGCGCGGGACGTTGGCCTACGGGATCAATCCCGTAGGTTCTTCCTCTGGGTCAGGCCGGGTGCTACGCGGCGGCTCCTTAGATTGCCCAGTGAGAGGCTGCACTTCGTCCCACCGGTTCAGCTACTCCCCGTCGATTAAGGACTACGACGTCGGCTTCCGCCTTGTCAGAACCCTGTCAGACTAAAGCGCGGCAGTGCCCGGCACGAGCGACGCCCGAGGCGGTAGCCAGGCCGAGGCGAGTGAAGGGATGCCGACCGAATTCAACTGTAATTCAAGAATGGAGAATGTAAATGAACGCAAAGAAAATTGTTTTCGCGACGGCTTTTGCTTGCGCCTTGTCCGCCGTCCATGCCGACACGCTTTGCTCTGGCAACAGCGCACCCGTCGAGATTGACCTTAGGACAGGGACGCGAGGCGCGAAGCCAGTGGAGAGAATTCGTTATTCGACTGCGTGGGAGACGTCAGCGTCCGGGGCGACGGCGGTTGTCGCTGTGAACGGAGAGACGCTGAAATCGGCGACGGGAACCGGATTGGTGACGTGGTGTCCAACGCGCAACGGCACCTACACGCTCACGCACAAGGTGATGAATGGCGGAACGCAGGTCGGGTCCACGCTGACCACAACATTTGAATTCAGAGTCAGTGATTGGATTGCGACTCCGATCATCTCCCCAGAGAGCGGCGTGGTGGACTGGCCCGTGTCCGTAACCATGTCCTGTGCCACGGATGGGGTGACTATCCACTATACAACGGACGGGACGGAGCCGACGGAGGACAGTCCCGTTTACCAGCGCTTCCGCCTTTCTGAAAAGACCACCGTGAAGGCCATCGCCGTGAAGGACGGTCGTCTCGTGAGCGAGGTCGCCGGGGCGGAGTATGCGTCGGGTCTGTGCTCCAATCCGGTCGTGATGGCTGCGGCGGAATTCACGGGATCGAAGACGGAAGTTGCGCTTTCGTGCCCCCAGGACGGGGCGGTCATCCGCTACACGCTCGACGGCTCCGTGCCCAATATCGGATCGGCCGTGTATTCCGCGCCGTTTGACGTAATGAACAGCTGCACGGTGAAGGCATACGCCACCTATCCCGACTACTTCGATTCGGCGGTCGTTTCCTTTGCCATCGAGAAAGTCTGGGGCATCGGTGACACGATGGGCGATCCAGACCAGGTCTTCGCGACGGGCGGCGACGCGCCGTTCTTCCGGGTTACGGACGCGACAGCCCCGCTTGGAGAGGCGATGCAGTCTGGCGCGATTTCGCACAACCAGACTTCAATGATGACGACGACGGCGACGGGGGGCGGCACTGTCTCGTTCCAGTGGCGGACCTCGTGCGAAAAGGATGACGAGGACTTATTCCAATGGGACCACGCCGAGTTCGAGGTGGACGGCGCGGTCGTGGCTCGACTCGACGGCGTCACGGCGTGGCAGACAGTCTCTCAGGTCATCGCGGGCGATGGTGCCCACACGATGGTCTGGCGCTACGTCAAGGACGAGGTGGATTCGGCGGGCGACGACTGCTGCCGCGTGGCAGACTACCAATGGGTGCCGGCGGGACCGGCGGCGCCAGTTATCTCCCCCGCGAACGGCGTGGTAACCGCCTGGCCCATAACCGTCACCATATCCTGCGCCACGGAGGGGGCGGTCATCCACTATACGACGGACGGGACGACGCCGACGGCAGACAGCCCAACCTACCGCCGCTTCCGCATTTCGGAGCCCACGACGGTGAAGGCCGTCGCCGTGAAGGACGGTCGTGTCAGCGATGTGTCCGTGGCGGAATATGCGATGGGCCGGTGCGCTAATCCGGTCGTGACGGCGGCATCCGCCTTCTCGGGGACAAAAACGCAGGTGGCGATTTCCTGCGCGACGGAGAATGCCGTCATCCGCTACACGCTCGATGGCTCTGCGCCGGATGCGGGACCTGGCGTGTATTCCGCGCCGTTCTTCGTGACGAACAGCTGCACGGTGAAGGCATACGCCACCTATCCCGACTACTTCGATTCGGCGGTCGTTTCCTTCGCCATCGAGAAGGTCTGGGGGATTGGCGACACGCTTGGCGCACCTGACCACACTTTCACGACGGGCGGCAATCTGCCCTTCTTCCGAGTCACGGACGCGACGGCACCGCTCGGCGAGGCGATGCAGTCCGGCGCAATTACGCACAAACAGACCTCCACGCTTTCCACGACGGTCATGGGGGCTGGGACGATTAGCTTCCAATGGAAGGCCTCCTGCGAGGATTCCGACGGATTCTACGACTGGGATCATGCCGAGTTCTGGGTGGATGACACCCGCATTGCGCAACTCGACGGCGAGACGGCATGGCAAACCGTCACGCAAGACATTTCGGGCGGCGGCTCCCACACACTCCTCTGGAAGTACGTTAAGGACGACATGTCATCCGAGGGCGAGGACTGCTGCTGGGTGGCGGACTATCGCTGGGCTTCAGACCTCACCGAGACACAGACAACCGAGACGCCTGTCCCATACGACTGGCTGCGCGACTTCTTCCCTCACACACCCGATGAATACGATTCTTACGAATCCGCCGCGTTGGACGCCGCCGCGAATGGCGTGAACAAGGTGTGGGAATGCTATGTGGCCGGACTCTGTCCGACGAACGCGACGCAAGTCTTCCGCGCCGTAATCTCGTGGGAAAATAGCGAACCTAAAATCTCATGGGAGCCGAAACTTGCGCCTGATGAGGAAGCGAAGAGGGTTTACACCGAAATCGGCAAGACGAACCTAAACGACAATGGCTGGACGGATGTCTCCCCCGCCAACCGCGACGGCATGAAGTTCTTCAAGGTCAAGGTCGAGATGCGGCAATAGTGCGGAAGCGTCTTTGCGGCGCTACGCCTCCGAATTGTCTATCCGCTGGATGAGGCCGTTCGCCCAGGCAACGGCCTCATCCACTGTTGGCAGCACGGGCAGAGTGTATTTCTGACCCTGATACTGGACATCCCAGTCTTCGCCTTTGGCAATCTCCGGTGGCCAAGAATGGCATTTGCGATAGGCGAAAAGGCGAAGGCAAATATCTTTTGTCGCCGCAAGATCGACATCGGATTTCCCCATTATCAACTGGAGGTCAATCAAATCGCGGACTCGCATCGAACCTGGTGCGCTCAGCCCATGAAGTTTTTGCGCAATCTGGTATTTCAGCGTCATGAGCGGAATCGGTTGCGGCTCCGGGAAGTCCAAATCACGGAAAATCTCCACAATATCGGGGGCCACCGGGGAGAGGTCTGCTTCATCGGCATCCCCGATTTCGTTGTGTCCCAATTCAAGGCGGATGCTGCACCACGACTTGCCGCAATAGTTCAAGTGGATGGTGAACGGCTGCATGACGTATTCATGCGGAACGCCTCTTGGGTTCGCTGGGCGTTCGATGTCCATCGTTCCGCTAAAGCCGCACCATCCCTTTGCAAGATTTGCACGTATCGCTTCAATGAACGATGCCCGTTCCATCCTTGACGCCGTGTCGAAGTCCATGGTGAATCGGGATTGGCCTTTCCCGTAGCGGAGTTTTAGGGCGCTTCCTCCCTTTACGACGCAATCCGGCAAAAGCTGTCCGACGACAACATCGGCAATCAGCGTCCGAATTTCCGTGAAAAGAAGTCCGTGCGTTTTTGTCGCCGCCAGTCTTTGTATAGCCGCATCAAGGTGCGCTTTGCTGTTTGGACGTTTCAAGCCCTTCCTCCCATCTCCGCCATTATGTTCTTTGTTTCGCGCCGATCAATATAGCCCGTGCGAAACGCCTCTTTCGCGGCAGATAAAAGCCTGTCTGGGGATACCGTTCCACGCGCAGCCATTATGGCGTCGGCCACGCGCTGGCATGGTATGCTTTGGACTTTTATTGGCTCGTACCCCGGCAACGCTGAATGCAAAATGATGTTTGGCGGTAGTTTCTTCCTCAAACGCAATGGGAATGCCACATGGATGAACGCCGGATTTGTCGGGGCAAGTTTCAGGAGCGCAATTACCGATTCCCCAAAAAGAAATGCCCCTTCGCCTACGGTGATTACAGCTTGCGCATAGTCATCGAACTCCGTGGGGACATATTGCGCCAATCTGTAAACGCCGCGCCGTATGTGGAGAAGCCGCCCACGCCTTGCCAGCTGCACAAGGGCCATGTTTGAAACCCCAAGCGATTTGGCTTCGGAGGAGGTCACGATACCATAATTCCCAATTGCGGAATCGTAAAGTTTCCCAAAAGAATTCATGCCTCAAGTATAACACATCCGTAATAGTTGTGTCAAGTTTAGCAAGGGGCGAACGGCGTGAACAAGGTGTGGGAATGCTATGTGGCCGGACTCTGCCCGACGAACGCTGCGGAGACGTTCCGCGCCGTAATCTCGTGGGAGGATGGCGAACCTAAAATAGGTTGGGAACCCGATTTGAACGATGGCGGGACGAAGGACGTGCGCGTCTATACCGTTGAAGGCCGCGAGAGCCTGACGGCCGGCTCATGGGGGCCGACGAACGCCAGCAGCCGCTTCTTCCGCGTCAAGGTGGAACTGAAGTAGCGGCGACATGCGCCGCCGCGAAGTTTAGATTTTACTTGGCGCGGGGCGCCCGGGAGGTTTAGCGCGGGGCGCTCGGAGATCGCCCCCTACCATGGGGGAAGGTGCCGTAGGGGCGGCATACGCTACGGTCGCAAGGCCGCAAGGGGACAGACGAAGACGCCATCGGCACGGCGGTAGGCGAAGTCTGTCCCCGTCAGGACTAGGAGAAACACGGGCGCCCCTGTCCTTGCAGCGTCGATTTTCGCCGTGAGCGCAAGTAGGTGCTCCGCCGCTTCGTCTATGCGTGACTTCCCAAGTTTGACTTCGACGGCGGCCCACCGCCCATCGTGCAGTTGAATGATGGCGTCGCATTCGAGTCCCGTCTCGTCGCGGTAGTGCAGGATGTCGCCGCCAAGCGGCGCGCAATAGGCGCGCAAGTCGCGAACGGCAAGCGACTCGAAGAAGAATCCGAACGTGCGCGGGTCGTCAAGCAGTCGCCCTGGCGTGGCCGAGAGCGCTGCGGCGGCAATGGACGGGTCGGCGAACTGCCGCTTGGCGGAAGTCCGCATGGCCGCACGGCTACGAAGACGAGGCGACCAGGCTGGTTGGTCGCGGATGACGAACAGCCGCCTCAGCGCATTGAGATAGTCCGCAAGTGTCTTGTCCGACATTCCATCCCCTTCCGCCGCCATGTCATCCATGATCGTCGTGGCCGAGGCAAGCGTGGAGACATTCCTCGCAAGAGACCGCAGAACGGCCCGGCACCTCTGGGGATTGCGCGGGACGCCCTCCATGCGCTGCAAGTCGTCTTCCACGAGCGTATCCAAGTAGTTGGGCGCACGGCGCATGGAGCGCGGACCGCCCGCGACGACGGCTTCTGGCCAGCCACCGCGGCAGATTGCGTTGGCCAGCCCCTCGACATCGACCCTTGCCTTGCCTTCGATGTCGCCGCATCCTTCAAATAGTGCAGAAACCGAGACTTCCCCGGAAGACTCGCCAGATTCCCAGAGACTCATCGGAAGCATCTTGAGCCGCGCGATGCGGCCCGTCCCGCTATGGCGTTTTGACTCGCCTGGCAGTTCGTCACGCGGGACGGTGCTTCCCGTCAGGAGAAAGTGTCCGGTTCCGCCGCGTTTGTCAACGACGAAGCGGACGGCGTTCCAGAGCATGGGCGCGTCCTGCCATTCGTCAATCAGGCGAGGCGTCGGCCCCTCCAAAAGGCGGGACGGCCTAATGCCGGCCAGCTCAATGTATCCAGGCCCCTTGTCGGGGTCGTGGAGATACAGGCAACTCGCGGCCGCCTGTTCGCATAGGCGAGTCTTCCCGCACCATTTCGGCCCCTCCACCAGAACGGCGCCGGAATCCTCCAGCGCCTCGCGCAAAAGCGCGTCGGCTATGCGCGGTAGATATCTCCTATTCGGCTGCACTCTTCCTCCTTGCTTGCAGTTGCTGAAAACTGGAAAGATTCTAGCACTTTATGCGGGACAAGTCAAGCGAACTCCGAACTTTCCCGATATTTTACTCCGAACTTTTCCGATGTCTCGCTCCGAACTTTTCCGACATTTTACTCCGAACTTTTCGGCATGGCGATGCCTCTGACCATATTCCGTCGAGGGCCGCGAGAGCCTGACGCAAGGCTCATGGGGGCCGACGAACGCCAATAGCCGCTTCTTCAAGGTCTCGGTCGAGATGGCGAAGTAGGGGCTACGCCACATTTACGGTCTGCTATTTGAAAAATGTCGAATAGCAGACCAAATTTTGGCTCTTCAAAGAAAATTGTGGGAAATGCGTAGTCACGAATCTACTCATGGCGCTACCGCGCCGAACTTTGAACACTGCCGGAAAGTCGCATGCGCATTCTGCGGCGTGTCTGCCGCCGCACAGAAGCAAGCTTCCTGCACCGCCAGCCCTGCCGCGTGGCCGTGGCCGCTCCCGGCAGATTGGGAAGGCCGCTCTGCGGCATGGGAAAACCAGGAAAGCCGAAGGTCGGAAAGTCGAAAGTCGAAGGTCGGGAGGAACGCGCTTTGTCGCGTCCGGTGAGATTTGGGAGGGACGCGCTTTGTCGCGTCCGCAGTGGCCCGGACGAAGCCGGACCCTCCCTTCCAAGAACTTCCCAACCCGCCGGAGGCGGTTTCCCAATCTGATGCGCCGTGGCGA
>JAGCUY010000007.1 GCA_017962605.1 Kiritimatiellia bacterium
GATGCAAACTCGTCATCGGCTCCAGGCTCAAAGGCCCAGGCATGCACTGGCGCTTCAACAACGGCATCCTCATCGCCGCTCTCCGCGCCGCCTTGAGGTCGCATCTGCTAATCTGCGCCTGACAAATTTTGGTTGCACCCCTGCAAAACGGTCAGTTTGATTAAACGGTGGATATTTGGTAAAATGATATGTTTCAGAAATTTTTAGACATTTTTATGGCTCTCATCGTTCCATACAGGCCACCCGCGCGGGATGACGCCGCACCCAAGGATCCCGTTGCGGACGCACCTGCGCCGCCACCGGTGCCGGAAGACACCGAAACGGTCACGGCTCACTGGAGCCGCTGCCCCCACTGCTTCATATCCATCAGCACGGTCGGCACCGAGCCGCCGTCCGTGTGCCCATACTGCCGTCGTCCCCTTGACCAGACGGTGGAGACGCGCCACCTGGCTGAAGCCGTCGAGCCGCCATCCGCCGAGGAGGTCAAACGGCGCATCCACAACATCTACCACCGCCCCCACATGATCCTGGCATGCATCCTGGGCGCCATCGCAATCCTGATTCTTGGATGGGCGGTCGTGGAGCAGCTCAAGTCCATGGACGAGTTCTGGTACAAGAACCGCTTCATCGCCTTCTACTCGATCATCGCCGGTCTCTTTGTGATTACGCGCTTCATCTTCGCGGCTTTCTATCGCGCGCCGCGTGAGGTGGGCTTCGAGCCAACGGTCACGGTGCTGGTTCCATGCTTCAACGAGGGCGAGGCGATACGGAAGACCATCGAGCGCATCTTCTCGTCAGGCTACCCCGAGGAGAAACTGGAGGTGGTCTGCGTCAACGACGGTTCTAAAGACGACTCCCTTGTCCACATGCTAGCCGCGCAGACGCGCCACCCGCATCTGGTGGTCGTCAACTTTGAGAAGAACCGCGGGCTATGCCACGGCTGGGGCGTGGGGACCTTCCTCGCGCGCGGCGAGTTCATGGTATGCGTCGATTCCGACACCTTCGTCTTCCCCGGCTCGCTGCACAAGCTCATGCAGGGCTTCGTGGACCCGTCCGTCGGCGGCATTTCAGGGCACTGCGACATCGAGAACGCCGACGTCAACACTCTGACGCGCCTCCAGGATGTCCGCTACTATTTCTCCTACAAGATCATGAAGGCGGCGGAAAGCGTCTTCGGCGTGGTGAGCTGCCTTCCCGGATGCTTCTCTGCATACAGGCGCACTTGCGTGTTGGCCGTAATGGACAAGTGGATCAACGCCACGGTCTTTGGCGAGCACGGCAACTTCGCCGACGACCGCTCCCTCACAAACCAGATCCTCCGCGACTATCGGATCATCTACGACGACGAGGCGCTGGCGACGACGATTTGCCCGGAAAACTGGCGGCAGTACATCCGCCAGCAGGCACGCTGGGAGCGCTCCTACCTGCGCGAAATCTGGAAGACCGGCAAGTTCATCTGGCGCAAGCACCCCGTTCCGGCCCTCTCGTGGTATGCCATGATGTGGATGCCTATCATAGAGCCGTTCGTGATGCTCGAGGCCCTCGTCATCCTTCCCGTCCAGGCATTCTTGAAGGCCCCGGATCAATACTCGTCCAACCTCGCCGCATGGACGGCGGGCAAGATGAAGGCCATGACGGCAGGCTTGGACGTGTCGGCGGGCTTCATGGGAAGCGTCGCCTCGAAACTGGGATACTCCCTGATCAAGGCGATTGTCGCACCGGAGTCGCTTTTGGCGCTTGCCCTCGTATTCGCCACCCTCCACTTTTTCCGCCGCGAAACGGAAAACCCCTCGCGTTCGCGTCTGCCCGGCGTCATTCTCTCCGGGGTGTCCCTGGCCTTCTTCGCCGTCCAGGCGCTGCCGCTTCTCCAAGACATACCCCTTCTTGCCGCCACGGTAAGCGCCGACTATCTCAAGGGCGTCGTCGGCTCTTCCGCGAGCCTGGCGGTGGCCGGCATGGTGATTCTCGGCGCGGCCTTCTTCCTTGAATGCACGCATGGCGTGAGGCGCTGGGGAGGGTGGGGCTTCGTTCTGCTGTTCCTGCTCTACCTGCTGTGGAAGACGGCGGCCGTCATGCCGCCGAACATGGAGCCGGGCAACATCTCCATGCCGATCTTCTACCTCTCCGAGGCGCTTCTCGTCCCGCGCACCTTCCTTATCGGCGTAATGGCCATCACCGCAGTGTGGTCGCTTCACTTCCTGGCCACGACGGGGCGCCGCTGGTGGAAGGCGGGCTTCGCCTTCACGATGTCATACATCCTCTTCTTCAGCTGGCAAATCTACTGGGCGATGTACACCATCCGCGGCAAGGCATGGGGAACACGAGGGTAGGACGAGTTTAGCAAATCAGCCATGGACAACAAGAACGACAATCCCGACCGGCAGGGGGCGCCGCAGGAAAACGACGCCTTCAACAAGAACTCCACCTGGGCGCGCCCAATGGCGATGGCCCGCGACACCAACGTCGCCGCATGGTTCGCGCTTGCTGGTGTGATACTTCTCGTCGTCGCCCTGTGGGCCCCCATCTCCCGCGCCTACTGGAACGTCCGCAACGCCAGCGCGAACAAGGAGAAGGACGTTCCGCGCACCGAAAAATGCTTCCTGGCGATCGCCTACGAGGGCGTGTCGCATCTGCCGGACCCATCTGGCAGGTTCATCTCCGCCGATGCCTTCCGGACGCACATCCAGGCGCTACGCGACGCCGGCTACCACCCAATCGGCCTTGAGGACGTCCGCGCCTTCTTCTACGAAAACAAGCTCCTCCCGCCGAAGGCCATCCTCCTCACCTTCGACAATGCCCGCAAGAGCACCTACTTCGAAAGCCGCGAAATCATCGACGAGCTGGGCTGGCACGCCGTCATGGGCGTCGTTACCAAGAAGGTCGGCACCAAGGACACCGACGTCATCCTCACCCCCTACCTCAAGGGCATGGTGCTTGACAGTCGCTGGGATCTGGCGTGCGAATCCAACCAGGGGCTGGACTTCGTAACAGTCAGCCCGCAGGGGCGCAAGGCGCCGTATCTGTCCGCCCCGCTCTGGCTTGCCGGCGAGAAGCGATACGAGCGCACCGACGAGTTCAAGGCCCGTATCGAGGAGGACCACCAGTCCGCACTTGAAATCTTCGACTCCAAGCTTGGAACCAAGCCAATCGCCTTCTTCTTCCCCCTCGGGAACTACGGGCAGTTCGAGCAGTCGAACCGCCTCCTGCGCGACGCCAACCTCAACGCCGTGGCCAGCCACTACCCGCTCGGCTTCGCCCTCAACAACCAGGCCCTCAACGAGGCCTCGACAGACCGCCGCCGCATCAACCGGGCGCTCATCCCGGCGAACATGACCGCCAAGACACTCCTCGCCACGCTCGATAGCGCATGGCCCTTCGACTCCAACGGCGAGACCGGCTCCAAGCCGATCGACGTGATACGCTGGGTCGCCGACTGGGGCATCATCGAGAAGGAGTCGGAGTCCTTCACCCTCCGCGCCATGACGGCGGAGGACCAGCGCTTCTCCGACGCAGGGGCGACCATCGGCGGCCGCGCCTGGCTGTCCGGCAGCAGCCAGTTCTCCGACGGGACCTTTGAAACCCTCTTCGAGCTTGTGCGCGGGGAATTCCACGTCTATCTGCGCTATCGCTCCGAAGACGAATGGGTCAAGGTCGCATTGACGGAGGGTGGCCGCGCCACTGTCGGCCAATGCCGGTTCGGCGGAGAGCCCGAAATCGTCGCATCCGATGCCATCCGGTCCGACATCGACTTCCGCACCGTGCACAACCTCTTCATCACCATGCGCGAAAACCTCGTTTACGTCCGCCTCGACGGCGCGCTCCTCTTCAAAGGGCCGGTGCTGCTCCCAACCGCCAACGAAGGGCCGGCCGCGCCCGGCCTGATAGGCATCAGCGTGCAGGGACCGGATCCCGGCCTCGCGCAGAGCCGCGTCCGCGAATGTCATGTCAGGCCGCGCGTCAACGGCGTCATCACCTGGCCGGCATCCCTCAACAGGGAACCATCCTACCTGGTGTCGCAGCTCAACGAGTCCGTCTTCCGCTACACGGTCATTTCGCCGCCGTGGCTGGACGTCAACCCCTCAGCGCCGCTCGCGTTCCCGTCGATTGACGCCGCCGCGATGCGCGTCGTCGCCACGGCGAACCGCGCGCGGGTGTTCCCGTTGATCACGCTCCACGCCCAGGCCCCGCTGCCGGGCATTGAAAGGTCCAGGCTGGCGAACCAGCTTGTCGATGAGGGCGCCGACGGCGTGTTCATCGACGCCAGCGACTTCCCGGTTGACCGCATCTCGCAGTTCAAGGCATGGCTCGACGAGTTGGACAATCTCCTCTCCGTCCGCAAGCTCGGCCTCGCCGTGAAATTCCCCTCGTCGGTTTCCCACCTCGCCTCGCTGTCGTCGTCCCTTGGACTGGACTCCAACCACCTTCTCGTGGTCGATGACGCCACCGTCCCTTCTGGAATCGACGCCAACAACACCCTAACGCGCATCGTCATCCCGCCGCCGGCGGACGAGGACGACATCGCCATCGTCTTCCAGCTCTCCGACTACGAGAACGTGGCCGAGGACGAGCTTCCCGAAATCGACATGCTTCGCAGCAAGGGCTTCAAGGCCTATGTAGCAGGCGACTACCATGGTGCGACGAACTTCTTCACGCGCTGGCGCTCCCTCGAACCCTCCAACTCCGAGGCGTGGGCCATGCTCGGTAACGCCCTCGCCCGCATACCCGACCCGAAAGGCGCCATCGCCGCCTACAATGTCGCCCTGCGCCTCAATCCCGGCCAGGTTGACCTCATGGTCGAGTGCGCCCGCCTTCTGGAGTTCAACGACCAGCCCGAAAAGGCCGCCGAGCTGCTGGACACCTACGCCCGCGCCTTCCCTGAAGACGCCAAGATCGCGATTGCCCAGGCGAACTGGCTTGAGCGCCACGGCAAGCGCAGCGCCGGGCGCGAGATCCTCACCAGCCTCATCGCCCGCCACGACAACGACATCCTGAGCCGCCTCGCCCTGCACAACCTGCTCGAAGCCCCCGCCGACAGATACATGAACATGCACGCGCTCCTGAAAATCGGCTCCAGCGGCGGCCCATCGCGCCTGCTTGGCTTTGGCCACGACATCGCCGAGTCGGAAATCCTCACCATGCCGGAGTCGAGCGTATTCTTCGACTTCATCCGCGACACCGCCTCCTCTGGCGACACCGAGGCCCTGCGCACCCTCTATTCCGAGTTCCTGCCCCCGCTCACGCCGATAACGGAACGCTTCGATACAGCCGATCTCTCCGACCACTGGACGGCGCGGGGCACGCCGCGCGCCGCCACCGCCGGCACATACGACATCCAGGCCGCTGCCGACATGGCCGAGGCATCCCTGCGCCTCAATCAGTCGGAACTCTTCCGCGACGGCTACATGGAGGTGCATCTCGGCGAGTCCGTAGGCGCCTTCTGGATCTACGCCCGGCGCTCCGGCCGCGCCATGATCCGCTTCGGCTTCAACGACGACGGCTACATCCGCATCCAGTCGTGGAAGAACGGCGAGATACGCACCGGCGACAGCGCCTCGTGGATCCGCCCGTCGGGCGACATCGTCCTGCGACTGGAAATCCGCGGCGACGGCGCCATGGGATACGTGGACGGGCATCCGATGTTCCACGCCCCGCTCATGATCCCGCACGACATCGCCTACGGCTGGTGGAGCGTCGCGCCCTATTCCTCGGACCTCGGCAGCGCCCGCGCCCGCATCAGCCTGATTTCGGCCGGCCCGCAAAACCCCGCCCTCGTCCTCATGCGCGAATACAAGCCGGAAAAAATCGTCGATGCCCTCGACTCCCTCCGCGCGAAGACGCGCTACATCTCTGCGCTGGCGCCGGTGATGTTCGAGCAGGCCCCGGATGGGACAGTCCTCTCCACGCCGCTTGCAGACTTCATGCCCTTCCGCATGTTCTGCTCCTACCACCGCATACGCCTGATGCCGGCCGTGGCGCTTGACTACTATTCCGACGTCAACTCCGAAACGCTCGTCAAGATCATCCAGGAGCACAACCTGTCCGGCCTCGTCCTTCTTGTGAGGACCATGCCTGATGAGAAGTGGTACAAGAAGACGACGAGCCTCCTCGAGAACACGTCGGCGAACCTCGTCATCGTGCAGCGCGAGTTCCCGGTATTCTCTGAAGAACCGCCCAAGCCGGGCGAGGAAGTCGCGACCATCCGCGAAATCCAGCGCGGCTCCACCCTCTTCCAGCCCAACGAGCTCTCGTGGGGCCTGGCCATCCAGAGTTTCGACGAGTGGTATCCCGCAACGGCGATTCCGTCGGCGTCGCCGCAGGTCGTCCTGCTAGGCGGCCCCAAGGCCCGCGCCGTTGAGGAGGAACCCGTTTCCGCGCCGGAGGAAAGCCCGGCGAAGCCGGAGGAAGAACCCGCCCCCGCGCCGGAGGAAAGTCCGACGGAGCCGGAAAAGCAAGAAGACGCCAATCCTCCGGCACCCCGGGATGGTTCCGAGGAAACTGACGAAGACAACGCCTAGTTCTGCCCGGCGCGCTCGCGGCGCCATTCGCCGGGAGAAACGCCAAGGCGCTTCTTGATGAGGTGCGAAAGATAAGGGCCGGAGGAGAAGCCGCATTCTTCGGCGATGGCGCGGATTGAGAGCGGCGTCGTGGCCAGCAGGGAGCGGACGCGCTCCATCCGCGTATCCTCTATTTGCTGGCGTATAGTCTTGCCCGTGGAGCCGAAGAGGCGTTCTGCCTGACGGCGCCCCGTTCCCATTGCGGCGGCGACGTCGCGCACCCCCAGCAGCGGGTCGGAATGGTGGTCGGCGATGAAGTCCAGCCCCGCCGCGATGCGCGGGTCGGTTTCCGCCGCGCCGCCACGCGTGCTGCCACGCCGCGAGATGCCGACGACGCCGAAGCGGACGATTGTCGGCCGTGCGGGCCGCGTGGACTTCCGTCTCGCCATCAGCGCCGCAAGCCGCTCCACGGCCATTCGCCCCGCGCCCTCGAAGTCCAGGCGGATGCTGGAAAGGGCTGGCGTGGTGGAGAGGCAGAGGGTTCCGTCGTCGTCGGTCCCCAGGATCGCGGCGTCGCGGGGGACGTCCAGCCCCGCGCTCCGGCAGGCACCGAGCGTGAACTTGGCGAGGAGGTCGTTCCCGGCGAAGATGGCCATCGGGCGCGGCAGCGACGAAAGCCATCCCCCAAGCGCGTCGCGCTCCTTCGCCCAGCCCCATTCGGTTTGCGGCTCGTAGAGGAAGGCCTCGCGGCCGGCCGCGAGGATTCTGGCGATAAATGGCTTTGCGCGGTAGTCGGTCCATGTGCGCGGCCTAAGCGCTGGGACGAAGACATGGCATTGCCGCCCGAGGGCCAGCAGTTCGTCGGCCGCGGCCACCGCCACCGCGTCGTGGTCGCATAGGACGATTCCGCGCGGCGAGTCCGCCGCCTTGCCAGATGGCGCGAAGTCGGTGTCCATCTGCACCAGCGGGGTGCCGGGGCGCATCATGGGGAGCACGCCCGACACCTTCGGCCCTCCGCGGACGAGCACGCCGTCGGCGGCGGCTATGAGGGGCGCGACTGGCGAAAGGTCGAGGCCGGTCTGCGCCGGGTCGATTGTCTCAAGCGCCCAGCCCGCGCGCGTTGCGGCGCGTTCGATTCCGCGGAGTTCGGCGCGGCCGACCTCGGCGTTCGTCGAAACCACTGCCACGACAAGCCTTGTTTTTCCCTCGCCGCCTTCCATGAATGCTCTCCTATTGAAAATGATAGCCTTTTCCCCGCATCAAGTCAAATAAGAGGCCCCCTCCCCACTATCATCATTTGCGATTTCCATGTCGCAAAAACGCATAATAAAACATGTCGCAACATTCCGTATTTACAATGAAAAGCCCTTTTGGGATAATTGATGCCGTCTTTTTCTGGAGTGCCAAATGAATTCATCCGACAAAACCTCCCATGCGGCTCCCGCCGACGCGATGCTCGGCCCGGCGCTCCGCGACGTGCGCCTCGAAGGCTGGCTGGGCGCAAAGGTTGACCGCTTCATCGCGCGGCGTCTCGTCGATCCCGTCATGCGCGAGCAAGTCTTCGACGAGGCGCGGCAGGCGTTCGAGTTCCGCGACGACGACGAGGACCGCGTTGGCGGGCTCTGGCGCGGCGAGTTCTGGGGCAAGGAGATGATGTCCTCCGCCCGCGTCGCCGACTACCTCCAGAACCCGGAGTTCCTTTCCTTCGTCCGCGACGAGTGCCACCGCCTGATGAAGTGTCAGGACGCCGACGGCTACCTCGGCAGCTACGCCGACAAGGACTTCATCAGCATCCGCGACCCCGCCGCATGCAAGGCGAAGTTCAACTGGTTCCCCAACTGGAACCTCTGGAACCGCAAGTACGCCATCTGGGGCTTCCTCATGGCCTACAAGGCGACCGGCGACAAGGCCATCCTCGCCTCCGCCGAGGCGCAGATGGACAACTGGATCGAAATCGTGCGCCGTTCGGGCGTGTCGCTCCTCGACGCCGGCAACCCGGCCATCAACGGCCTCGCGCCGATGTCGATCCTGAAGCCGCTCCTGATGCTCCACGAGGAGACGGGGAAAAAGGCCTATCTGGACTTCGCCTCGGAAATCGTCTCGCTCTGGGACCGCGACGACGGGCGCTGCCCGAACTTCCTCCGCAACGCCGCCTCCGGCAAGGCGCTCCACACCTGGTATCCCGAGCCGCAGTCGTGGGCGAAGGGATACGAGATGATGAGCTGCCTCGACGGCCTTCTCGAATACTGGCGCGTCACGGGCGAGCGCCGCTGCCTCGACGCGGTCGTGCAAATCCGCGACCTCCTCGAACGCTACGAGACGAATCCCCTTGGCGGCATCGGCTTCGTGGACAAGTTCGCCTGCGCGGCCTCGCGCCCGAACGGCATCTCGGACATCTGCGACGCAATCCACTGGATGCGTCTCAACATAGATCTCTACCTCATCACCGGCGAGGACCGCTACCTCGACCCCGTGGAGACATGCTGGTACAACAACTTCCTCGCCGGCGTTGACAGGGACGGCCTCTTCGGCGCCTTCGCCGTCCGCGCCTCGGGGCGGCACGAGCACAAGGTGGCGTGCGGCTACGCCTACAGCCACTGCTGCCTGAACAACGTCCCGCGCGCCTTCATGGACTTCGCCTCAACGGTCGTCACGCGCGACCGCGAAGGCGTCTTCCACGTGAACCAGTACCAGGACGCGACCGTGATGCTGGACGGTGTGACCTTCACAATCCGCGGCGGTTATCCCGTGGATGGCCGGGTGACGGTGGAGGTGTCGGACCCAAGCCGCAAGGTCGTCTTCCGCAAGCCCGCGTGGTGCCCGCGCCTCGACGTGGCGCGGAAGGACGGCGTTTACACGCTTGCCTTCGACATGAACCCGCGCCTCATCCCCTCCGCGCAGGTCGCGAACCCGCAGGACGCCGCCACGCTGTCCGCCATGGAAAAGTGGGCGGAAGGCCGCCACGCCATCGCATGGCAGCCGGATGTGGCCAGGGACGTGCGCCGGCTATACCGCAGAACGCCAGCGCTCGCGCTCTGGAACGGCCCGCTGCTGCTGGCGAAGTCGCGCCGCCTCGGCATGACGGGCGAACAGCTTGAAGACGCCTCCTCCGTCATCGGCCAGGGCTACCGCCCCGTCCTCACGCGCATCGCCTCTGACCGCGTCATGGCGGCATGGGAGGCGCGGCTCGTCAAGGACGGCGCGCCCGACGTCACGGCTAAAGTCTGCGACTACCAGTCCGCCGCAGACGCCCGCCTCGGCGAAGACTTCATCTGGTTCTCCATCTGGTTCTGACCAACTACGCACTAACCACTACGCACTTTGAACTTTGAACTCTGCACTACGCCCTCTGCACTACGCACTACGCACTTTTCAACCTTTCAACCTTTCAACTTCACTAGAACCCCAACAAGAATGGCACACAAAATGAAACACCGTTTCAATGTCCATTCCAATAACGCTAACTCCGCGCGCAAATCCGCCGGAAGCGCAGTCGCGCTGCTCGCTGTAGCGCTCGCAACGGCACCAGGCGCAGCCTATGCCGATGATCCGCTCGTCATCGAGCCGGGATCGCCAAAGGTGATGACGGCGGCGGAGCCCGCCGCCTACTACACAATTGCCAGAGGACCGGACTGGGTACCGGTAGATTACAGAAGGGATGTCATCCCAGGTTCGGCGCTCGATTTTTCGCGTTTTTCGAATGACACACCCGCCGGAAGTCACGGCTGGCTTCGCCGCGTCGGCGGGCATTTCGAATTCGAGGGTCGCCCAGGCGAAAATGTGCGTTTCTACGGGGCGAACATCTGCTTCGATGCCTGTTTCCCAACACAGGAGGAAGCGGAACTTCTCGTCAGGAGACTCAAAGCCACAGGATACAATTCGATCCGCCTCCACCATCACGACGAGGCGTGGGCGAAAGCCCACGCCAGTCGAAAGGTTGAAAAGTCGAATAGTGCGTTTTACGGCGACGACATCGACCGCTTTGACTATCTTGTAGCCACCGCAATCAAGGCCGGACTCTACGTCACGACCGATCTTTACGTATCACGTAGTGTGAAGTGGCGCGACATCGAAATCGACCGCGACGGTGAAGTCCCCAAGGCCTGGTTCAAGGCCCTGATCACTTTCCACGAACCGGCATTCCGGAATTGGCTGGCATTCGCCACGTCTTTCATGGAACACGTTAACCCCTACACCGGCAGAAGATATGCCGACGAACCGGGAATGCCGCTTGTCTGCCTGGTCAACGAAGGCAACTACCGGGTGAATTGGGCGAAAACCGCGCAGTTGCCGTGCGTCCGGGAGGCGTGGAGCCGGTGGGCCGCCGCAAAACTCGCCGAGGATCCGTACTTCGCGGGCGGCGACGACATCTCCGATCCGGCTCGCCTCAAATGGAACAAGCTGGGCCGCTTCACGCACACGGCGCTTGCGACATTCATGGCCGAAATGGAGGAAAAAAGCTACGCGCGGGAACTCGCCGCGATGCGCGAAATCGGCGCGAAGGCGCTCTTCACCTCGCTCAACCACCCGCCTTTCCATGCGCCCGACCATGCCGTCCGGCAGCGCCTCTACGACTACTTCGACGATCACTGCTACGTTGACCAGCCGTTTTGGCCGCAACGCAAGTGGCGGCTTCCCGCCGGGCTGAACAACCTCAACCCGCTCCTGGACCCGGAGTTCCGCCTCCCGAAAGATGCCTTCAACCGGCTCTGGGGGCTTCCGACAACGATGAGCGAATGGAATTTCGCGGGGCCGAACGCATGGCGCGGCATGGGGGGACTGCTCACGGGCGCGATGGCCGCCGGCCAGGAGTGGAGCGGCGTCTGGCGCTTCGCGTACGCGCACCACCGCGATGTCCTGAGGGACGGCGCCGGGGGATTTTTCGATATCGCCAAGGATCCGCTGAACATGCTCGCGGAGCGGACGGCCGTGCCGCTCTTCCTGCGGGGCGACTTCGCCCCTCTCCCTCGCAAGATCGCACTGATGATCGATGAAAAGGCGCAGCGTCCGAAGGGGTCGCAAATGCCTGCGTTCTTCCCCGAATGGCGGGCGGAGGCGGTTTGGCGCTCGCAGGTCGGCGTGGCGTTTCCCGGAACCGAAGTGTCCGGCGCCGAGGCGTTCGACCTCACGTCGGTGATGGACGACGCCGTGCCGCCGCTTGATCTCGGGAACCCTCCGCAAATGCGCATCGACCGGGAGGCGGGGACGTTTGCCGTTGAAACGCCGCTCACCTGCGGGGGCTTCGCGACGAATGGCACGATTTCGGCGGGCGCGTTGACGGCCACTGTCGTTCGCGGCGGCCCGACGACCATCGCGGCCACGTCCCTCGACGGCAAACCGCTTGGGGAGTCCGGCCATGTTCTCGTCACGCACCTCACCGACGCGCAGGCCGAAGGCCGCCAGTTCGGCGATGAAACACGGACGCGGATGCTCGCCTGGGGCCACCAGCCGACATTGATCCGCGACGGAGAGGCGGAGATCGCACTGCAAGCACCATTGGTGAACAATCCATTCCAGGTGTGGGCCCTCGGCACCGACGGGAAGCGGGAGGGGATTGTCGCGTCTCGCTTTGAAGACGGCCGCCTCCTTTTCACTGCCCGCGTCCGGGGACCCAACGGCGCATGCATGGCATACGAAATCGACGGTAACGTCAACGACACCGGTTTTCCGATGGCGGCGGGTGCCGCCACGGCTTCAACAACAACAAACTGAACACATGGAGAAAACCATGAACTTCACAAAAACAACATCAAAGGCGCTTGGCCTTCTCGCAAACACGGCCGTCCTCGCCGCTTCGCTCACTGCGGGTTCCGTCCTTGCGGACAATCCCCGCGTCATGAACGGCACCAATGGCTCCGGTACAACCGGCGCCGGCGGGACGTCCGCTAGCGCCGGTGCTCTCACCAAGGCCATCGCCTGGACAGCAGCAGACGGCGGCAACGTCGTCACGCCGTGGAGCGCCAACAGCAACACGTGCGTCTATGTCATCCAGAGTGCCGCGAAACTGTCGTCAAGCTCGTCGTTTCCTGATGTCCCGGTCGAACTGGCGAATTCGACAGTCATCGACACGTCCGCCAAGACAATCACATTCCCGCGGATGACCGTGAAAAGCGGAGCGAAGGGAATCAGAATCAACGACAATGGGACGTTGACGCTGAAAGGCGGCTACACGGTGCCGTCGGGCGTCACGTTCCCCCTCGCCGCCAACACGGCCGGTGGCAACGCCGACTTTCCCCGCAACGTGACGCTGAACGCAACTCTGACGGGTGAACCGGATTCGATCGTCAAGTACTCATTTGGCATCTCAAGTACTCCCGCCGTCAATCCCGTGCCGTCAACCTTCACGGTTTCCGGCGACGCCTCGGCCTTCAAGGGCAAGTATGTTGTCGCCGACGCGCCGACGAGAACCATTGGCGAAACCAACTATGTCGGACAGGCGCATCTCGTGTTCTCTTCCACCACCGCTTTCGGCGACCCCACTTCGGAACTTGCCGACGCCGTGACACTCGGCAATAGCGCGTATCTCTCGCTCGGCGCAGGCGTCGTGCAATACGCGACGCGCGGCATCACAATCGCCAACAGCGCGACGGGCGGCGTCGAGGTCGCAAGCGGGGAGTCTTTGACGTTGACTGCGCCTGTCGCGACCGGCACAGGCGCGACCTTCCAGAAGATCGGCGCGGGTACGGTGACGCTTGACGGCGACTGCACCGGCGTGGGCGCGATGGACGTCACGGAAGGGACGCTCGTCCTCGGCGTGAACGGCCAGTTTGCGAACGGCCTCGCCGTCACGGTCAAATCTGGCGCGACGCTCGTCCAGAACAAATACGTCGGCAACATCGCCGTCACCTGCGAGGAGGGCGGAATCTACACGCAGGACATCCAGTATGTCGTCCCCTATTCCGACGCAACCGGCGCTTCGACGCCGCTCGACTTCACCGCAGCAGTGCCGGAACTGCCGCTTTCGGTCCGTCTCACGGAGTCCGTCGAAATCGCCTCCTTCGCGGACAACGGCTACACAGCCAAGCGCATTACGGTCGCGCGCCTTCCCGTCGCGACAACGGCCACGGCGGCTGACTTCGCCGACGCATCGGAGAAATACTGCGGCCTTCCGAAGACCTCGTTCGAGATCGTGAACGGCGACGGGTATAAGGAACTCGTCCTTGTTGCGAAGCCCGTCGTGTGGTCGGTGAAAGATTTCGACAACCAACCTGCGAATGACATCACGCTGAACGGCCTTGCAGGCTACTGGTCTTACGGCGCCGCCGCTCAATCCGGCTACGACTATTTCGTCACCAATCTGCTTAGAAGAACGGGTGCCAACTCCCTTAATGCGACACCCGGCTTCGACGGCGACTCGTTGACCGTCTGCGGAACCAAAATCCTCCTTACGACGCCTGGCGTTGATGTCGGTGACATGGCGTGCCACGGCACTGTGGACATTTGGTACAACAACGGCTCCGTAAAAGGGGACGGCTACACCGGCATTACAAGTGGAGCAATCGAAATCTCCGATGGCGCCACGGTCAACCTCCAGACGCGGAAAAGCACGAGCGGGGTCGTGATGACAAACCGCATCGCCGTGGCAGTCTCGGGAAGCGGGACTCTCGCTCCCCAGAGTTATACCGCCATCGAGGGTGGCATGCCGGTGTATATTACGGGCGACAACTCCGACTTCTCCGGCAAAATGCTCGTGACTTGCACGGAGAACGGTGGAGTTTCGGCGGCGGAAACGACGGGCACGACGCTTCACCTCGGCCAGGGCGCAAGCTTCGGCGGCGCGATGCCTGCGGCGACGGCGGATGGCGTTCTTCTTGAGAAGTATTCATTCCTCATGCCAGAGCAGACGATGACGCTTTCAGCGGCGAACCGCGGCATAACGATTACTTCTGGCGGCTTCGACGTGCCGGACGGCGTTGCGCTCACGGTCGCCGTCCCGCTCACTGTGGATGGCACGGCCATCAAGCGCGGCGCGGGCGAACTCGCACTCGGCGGCGCGGCGGCGTTCGCAAGCGGCAGCCTTACGGTGAAGGAAGGCTCCGTCCGCGCGCTTTCAGATGCCGCGGTCGCGGGCGACTTCTCGTTCGCGGACGGCACGACGATTGTCCTCGATCCCGGCGCGGCTCTCGTAAACGGCTTCTGCGGTTCGTTCGCCGTCACCGGCGAAGGATCGCCGAAAGTGACCATCGCCGTCGATACGGCGAGCGCGGCGTTCAGCGCCGACGGCGCGGCGACGCTGCCCATCTGCACCGTCCCGGCGACCAGCCCAGACCTGACCGGCTCGTTCACGCTCGCGAAAGTTCGCGGCTGCAGCGCCGAAATCGTCAAGGGAAATGTCACCGTCGATGGCGTCGCATGCGTCCGCTACTCGGAACACTTCTCCAAGGCGGGAACCGTCATCTACATGCGATAATGTTCGACCATTTTTCCGCAAAACGGCTCTGTGCCCACAGGGGACTGAGTGCCGACATTCCCGAAAACCGATGCGCCAGAAAAAAGCCTGCCGCATGAAAGACGCATACCAAGCCGACCTTCTCTGGACGTTCACGGACGGTTCGCGGAAGCGCGAAACGACCCCGCTTGCCGCTCGCGACGCAGGAACTGTCCACTCCCTCCGCATCCCAGCCCTTCGCCTTCGTGCGTCCAGCGCCGTCTCGCTACGAATCACGCCTTCCTTCGGCCATGCGGAAAAGGGGGAAGCTGGATTCTGGTTCTCGCCGTATGGCTACTACGGCGAGTGGGACCGCGAAGAGGGCTTCTTCAAGCCGTCGGCCGACCGCATGAACATGCCGATGTTCGGCTGGGCGACGCCGCGCGGCGCATGGCTCGCCGTCATCGAGTCGCTGCGACTCTACCCGCGCATGGTCGTGGAAGCGCACGACGGACACTACGCCGTTTCCTGCGAACTCGACGAGGAACTTTGCCGCGACCCCTACGAGGACTTCGAGATTGTCTTCCTTCCCTTTCCCATCGGGACTGGCTACGCGACGCTTGCGCGGCGCTACCGCGAACTCCAGCTCGCGCGCGGCATCGTGAAGCCGCTCCGAGAACGCGCGGCGGAAAATCCCGCGCTCGCCTACGCCGCTACAGCGCCCGAAATCCGCATTCGCCAGGCGTGGAAGCCCGTGCCTAGTCCGGTTTTGCACCAGCAGCCGGAGAACGAGCCGCCCATCCACGTGGCCGTGCCTTTTTCGCGCGTCCGTGACATTTCCCGCGCCCTTCATGCTGCGGGCGTAGAAAGGGCGGAATTCTGCCTCGTCGGCTGGAGCGTCGGAGGCCCCGACGGGCGCTGGCCGCAGTCGTTCCCGGCCGAATCGCTTCTGGGTGGCGATGATGCCCTGCGCAAGGCCATCCGCTCCGTCCAGCGCGACGGGTACCAGATTGTCCCGCACGGGAACTTCCGCGATGGCTATGAAATAGCCAATGCCTGGGATGCCGAATGGACGGTCAAGACGCCGGACGGGCTTCCGTCGTTCGACCACGGACATGCTTGGGGCGGAGGATTGCCCTACTACGTCTGCCCGCAACGCGCCTTCGAGCGCTTTGCGACGAAGGACATTCCGCGCATGGCGGCTTTCGGCTTCAGGGGACTGGGTTATTTCGACTGCGTGTCCATCGTCGAGGCCCCGCGATGCCACGATTCGCGCCATACGTGCAGCCGCGCCGATTCGACCCGCTGGTGGGAACGCTGCGCCGAGGTATCGAAGCGCGAACTCGGCGGCTTCGCAAGCGAAGGCGCGATGGATTCCTTTGCCGGATCGCTCGACTCCGTGCTATACGCCTCGTGGGACACGCCGCCGCAAATCGAGGGAGGCAACGAGGAGGGTGGCGGTCTCGCTTCCCGCCATGTTCCGATTGTCCAACTCGTTTACGGCGGCATCTGGCTTCAGAACCCTTTCACGCTCACCGTCAACGCATCGCTGCGCGACCGTTACTGGCTGCTGAAACTCCTCGAATACGGCGGACGGCCCACCTTCTACTTCCATTCCAAGTTCATCACAAACGCGAAAAACTGGACTGCGCAAGGCGATCTCTCCTGCGCCACCGACGCCGACTTGGCCGCCTCTGTGGAAAAGATCAAGGAGGAGTGCGAAATCTGGCGGCCATTCGCGCACCTACAGTTCGAGTTCATGGACGGCCACGAACGCCTCGCCCAGCACGTCTTCCTTACGACCTGGAGCGACGGCACCCGCCTCGTCACCAACTACGGCCCCGAACCATTCACCTTTGAAGGCCGCACCGTCGCGCCGATGGACTTCGCCTTGCAACCTATCGTGGCGGATGTCATGAATATCAATTGACCATCAATGACACAAATGAAAAACTCCGTGCCTCCGTGTCTCCGTGCGAACCCCAACTTTCGCATTCTCTGCGCAACCCTCTGCGCTCTCTGCGTTGAAATGAACTCCCTCGCTTCCACCTCGGCCTCTCCTCCTGCGTCGCAGAACGACATCGCAAAGTGGGATCCGAACATGGCGGCGGACAGCGCCGCCGTTGACGAAAACGGCGTAAGGTGGATCGACGGAACGGACCTGCCACTCGAGGGGCGAGTCTTCGACGACGTGGAGCACTACTTCGACCGGCTTCCCGCGAACGTCTCGACGAACGTCAACGCCGGCGTCAGGAACATGAAGCACCACACGGCAGGGATGCAATTCCGGTTCCTGACTGACTCGAAGAAGCTCCGCTTCAGGTGGACGCCGTGGAACGCCGGGCGCCTCGCGATGGGCCACATGCCTTCGACGGGCGTGAGCGGACTCGACATCTACCGCTGGAACGCCGGCAATGGACGCTGGGTCCATGTGAAATGCTTCCGTCTGCCCGATGAGGCGAAGGAGGACTTCTCCTTCGACCTCGACTGGAAATACGGCGGGCCGTGCCTCGTCTATCTGCCGCTCTACAATGGGCTGCGCTCGTTCTCGCTCGGCATCGACATTTCGGCCACTGTGGAGCCGCTACCGTCGCGCGCGAGCGGCGTTGAAAAGCCGGTGGTCTTCTACGGGACGTCCATAACCCAGGGTGCGTGCGCCTCGCGTCCGGGGATGTCGTTCGTGAACATCGTCGGACGCGACCTCGACGTCCCCGTCGTGAACCTCGGCTTCGCCGGTTGCGGACGGATGGAACTTGAAATGAGCGAGCATCTGGCGCGCATCGACGCAAGCTGCTACGTCCTGGACTGCCTTTGGAACATGGGAAGCGCGGCCGGCGGAAGCCGCCCCGGCCGCAACGTCGAGGAGAACTACGAGCCGTTCATCCGCAACCTCCGCTCCAAGCGTCCCGGCGTTCCGATAGTCATGGCGGGCCAGTGCAACGTCCGCAACGACGAGCCAAACGCCAAGGAGCGGTTCATCAAGGCGCTTTATGACCGGCTCGTGGCTGAGGGCTGGGGCGACCTCTTCTTCCTCCCCGGCTCCGGGATGTTCGCCGACGACTCCGAGGGCTCCGTTGATGGGTGCCACCCGAACGACTACGGCATGATGTCGCTCGCACGGGCCTACGGCACCGCAGTCAAAGCGGCCCTTGGATTGAAGTAACCGAAGGTCAGACTTGCGGAAAGGATAACCGAAAATGAAAACCAAGGCAATCGTATTTGAGGATGGCGGCTGAATCCGCCTCTCCGATGTCGCGCTCCAGCCGTGCAAGCGGCTGCAGTGGCTACTGCGCGGTGACTATCTGCATCAGGTCGAAGAACATCAGGCGCGTGTGCAACGGCCCGTCGCCAGCGATGTTCCGATATTGCCGCTCCTGCTCCTCGGTGCTGAACATGAAACTGAACCCATTGCTGAGATAGTATTCGCAAGGCGCAGGTTCGTTATAAGCATCCACGACAAGGTAGCGGCATCCCGTCTTGTTGTCATCGTCAATGAACCAACTCTTGATGCTGTCCATCAGTTCGGTTCCGACATGCTTGCGCATGAATTTGCTGTTGACGCCAAGTCGTCCAATCAACACCGCAGGATAAATCATGTCGCGCTTTTGCTGTGGAACGTCCTTGCCAATGCGCTTCCTCCTCGCGTTTGGGAGGTGGTTTGTGAAGATGCTTGCGTTGGAAACGGTAAATGCGCAGACAATCTCCTTGGGATTCGCAATTTCAAGGAAAGCGTAAGTTTTCCCCATCAACTGGCGAGCATAGCCAAGATAGTCAACGGAGAAGAACTCGTCGAGATCCTTGTTCCCGCAACTGAAGGGTTCACATGCGGAGATGATGCGCTCGGAGAGCGGAACGCGTATGCACTTGTCTTTCAAAAAGGCCATTTGCCCGCTTTCTTCAATGCTTCTATGCGGCGGTCGTTGTTGACCTCGAAGTCGCGCCATTCGCGCCGCACGGACGCAAAACCAACGCACCCGCGCCGACGGGCGTTCTTTTCCGCATCACGGACGAACCGCCGGGCGGCTTCTCCAGACAGGACGGGTATGTTGCTTATTGCGAGTGCCATTTCTTGTTAGCCTTTCTTCAAGATTGCGTCAAGAATTATACATAATCCAGCAGAATGATGCAAGTTCCCTTTGCGCTCAAACGGCAAAAATCACCCATCAAAACCAAGGCAATCGTTTTTGAGGAGGGTGGCGGAGTCCGCCGATCAGATGTCGCACTCCCGCCATGCGGGCCGACGCAGGTCCGCGTGCGGACGCTTTTCTCGTTCGTCTCCCCCGGCACTGAACTGAGGATGCTGGGCGGCCACTACGGCGCGGAGGGGCGCTTCCCGTTCGTTCCTGGCTACGCAAGCATCGGCCGCGTCGAGGAGGTCGGTGCGGAGGCGAAGGGCTTCCGCGTGGGCGATCTCATCTCGTGCCGCAACTCGGTCTCGTTCGCCAACTGCACCGCCCTCTACGGCGGACACGCCGGGGCGCACGTCTTCGAGACAGTCGGCGAGGATGTGCCGGTACTGCTTCCGCCCGTCGCGGACGACGAGGCGCTGCGCTACGCCGTGGCGGAGTTCGCCGCAATCCCGCTGCGTGGCGTCGATGCCGCCGCGCCACGTCCAGGCGAGAACTGCTGCGTCGTCGGCCAAGGTGCGATCGGGCTTCTCTCGGCGCGTCTCGTTCTGCGCCTCCTGTGTTTGCGCCGCGCCGCCGAGGCCATCTGCGAAATAGACTCCGAGACGCCCATCATCATGGAGACGAATCTCCTCGACCATTCCGAGGCATATCCGAATACGGCTGGGACTGGACCTGCCACGCCTTCCGCGAGTCGATCGTGTGGGATGTCGAAAAAGCGGGAAATGATTGGAAGGGGATTAGCCCATCCGTATCGATTGCGAGGGCGGCCGGGCCACGCGGGGAGTTATCCGAGAAAAATTAATCCGATTTTTCTCGGATGTTTCTTGCGCGATGAAGTTGATTGTGGTATATTCATTTGCGAGAAAATGAGCAAATTGAAAAACAACGACTTCCCCTTCCATTTTGGCACTGTGGCATCGGGTGACTTCTTCTATGACCGTTCCGATGACGCCGTGAAACTGCACGACCTCGTGGCGGGAGGCCAGAACGTCGTTCTTTACGCGCCGCGACGCTACGGGAAATCGTCACTGGCTTTGAAGGTCGCCGAGTCTTGGAAGAAGGACGGCTTCATCTGCATATACTTCGACTTGATGCGCGTCGAATCCATGGATGAGTTTATCCGGTCATACGCCAACGCCGCCATTGCCGCAGAGGGACGGACCGAGCATGGCATTAGGGCAATCCTCGCCGCATTGGCGTCGATTCATCCGAAAATCACAATTGGCGACGATGGCAAGCCTGCAATTGAAATCGACTTTGGCCGGAAAGGACCAACGGCAAAATCGCTTGAGGAAGTCCTGTCTCTGCCTGAAACTCTTTCTTCGTCCAAGCGGCGAATCATAGTCATTTTCGACGAGTTCCAGGAAGTGGCAACCCTCTCCCGCCGTCTTCCCGCAGAGCGGATTTTCAGGAGTGTAATCCAGCAGCAAAGGAAAACCCGCTATCTTTTCCTGGGCAGCAAGACGCACCTGATGAGAAGGATGTTCAACGACAGGGCGCGTCCATTCTACAATTCAGCCTCCACCATACTGCTGCCGAAGCCGCCGGAGGAAGAAAGCGCGGCCTTTCTCAAGGCACGTTTTCTCTCATCTGGGATGGACATTTCCGACGATGTGGTTGCCGGGATAATCCGCGCTTCGGACAACATCCCCTATTACATCCAAGCCATAGCGCTCCAGATTTGGCTCCTGGCGAAAAGGCGCGGGGCGGCCAAGCCTGCCGCGGCCGATGTGCCAGCGGCCATGGACGAGCTAGTCGAAATACACCGAGATGTCTATGAGGCGATTGCCGAGAGATTGAGCGAGACATCGCGCAGGCTTCTTTCCTCTATAGCCCAAGAGCCGACCATCCGTTTCGATGCCGACTACAGGGCGCGCCATTCCCTTCCAGGAACGACGACAATAGGCAGCGCGCTTACCAAACTTGTCAATGACGGACTCGTGGAAAGGGACGCGCAAGGCTGCCACATCGCAGATCCCCTCCATGCGCGATACCTGCGCACTTCAGCAGCAAGGATTCTATAAAAATGATTGAAGATTGTTTCAACTTCTCGGCTAACGGCAACCCTTGGCGCGGGAGGCGCGTTGCCTTTTTCGGCGATTCGATTACGGATCCCGCCCATATCGGCTGCTCTGAAAACTACTGGGGCGTGCTTGAACGCGCAATCGGCATTGTCCCCCTCGTCTATGGCGTAAATGGCCACCAGTGGTGCGGCATCCCCGGCCAAATAGAGGCCTTCTCCGCCGAAAATGCCGAAGGCCCTGACGCCATCTTCGTTTTTGCCGGAACCAACGACTTCAATTCCAGCATCCCGCTTGGCGAATGGTTCTCGGTCAGCGATGTCGTCGTCAGGCGCAGCAAGGGCGACACTCCCGTGCGCCGCCGGGATTTCATTTTCGACGACTCCACCCTGCGCGGCCGCATCAACATCGCGATGCGCATGCTTCAGGACCGCTGGCCCGGCGCCCCGAAATTCCTGCTCACGCCAATTCACCGCGGCTATGCGGAGTTCTCTTCGGACAACGTCCAGCCCGACGAAACCCATTCCAATGAACTGGGCCTTTTCATCGGCGACTACGTCGATGTCGTTAAGGAGGCCGGCGGCATCTGGTCGGCGACGGTCATAGACCTCTTCTCGGAATCGGGGCTGTTTCCGCTTCTGCCATCCCACGCCAAGTTCTTCAACCAGACGGGCACCGACCGCCTCCATCCATCTGACGCGGGGCACAGGCGCATCGCCGCCGCGATTCTCCGCCGCCTGGGCTTCCCCGCTTTGTAAAGCGCCAGCGCGGCGTCTGCGTTGCAATTTGCGCGGCAATCCTGTAAACTGGATTGCTGTAAAATTTCCACATCCATGCAGTTTCCGACCGCCATATTCGCCTGCTTTTTCGCCCTTGTCCTTGGGCTGCACTGGACGCTTCCCGAGCGGGGCGTCACGCGCAAGTGGGCCTTGCTCGCGGCAAGCGTAGCCTTCTACGCCTGGTGGAGTTGGAAGTTCGCGCTCCTCACGCTGGCCTCCGCGGCGCTCAACCATGGCGCGGCCCTTCTGATAGCCTCCGTGGAGGACGCGAGGAAGCGCCGCGCGCGCCTCGTCGTGGCCGTCGCCGCCAACCTGCTCCTTCTCGCATTCTTCAAGTATTCCGGATTCCTGTTGACCCAGGTGTTCCACCCGCTTGCCGTCATCTGCTTCCGGCAGTTCGGCGCAATCGAGAACCTGCTTGACTTCGAGGACAGGATACTCCCCTTTGTCGAAAGCATCATCCTGCCAATCGGCATATCGTTCTACACCTTCCAGGCAATCGCGTATGTCGCGGACGTTGCCTCTGGCAAGGCGCGTCCGGCAGCGTCGCTGCTCGACTTCGCGAACTACCTCGCCTTCTTCCCGAAACTCTGCGCCGGCCCAATCGTGCGCCCCTCCGCGCTCCTGCCGCAAATGGAGTCGCTTCCCGCGCGCTCAACCGAAGTCGACACCGGCCGCGCCGCAACGCTTGTCCTTGGTGGGCTCTTCAAGAAGGTCGTCGTGGCGAACTGGATCGCACAGCACCTGGCCGACCCCGTCTTCACCGACCCCGAGTCATTCGGCGCCGCCGACGCCCTCCTCGGCATCTACGGATACACGATCCAGATCTACTGCGACTTCTCCGCCTATTCCGACATCGCCACGGGCTGCGCGCTCCTCTTGGGCTTCAAGTTCCCCGACAACTTCCGCGCCCCATACGTGGCGAGCTCGCTCCAGGACTTCTGGCGTCGCTGGCACATCACTCTCTCGTCCTGGCTACGCGACTACCTCTACATCCCCATGGGCGGGTCGCGCTGCGCCAAGTGGAAGGTCCACCGGAACCTCATAGTCACCATGCTCCTCGGCGGGCTGTGGCACGGGGCCGGATGGTCATACATACTCTGGGGCGCCATCCATGGCGTCGGCCAGGTTCTCGAACGTCCCTTCAACAAGAAACGCGCCGCAGACGCGCCGCCAGCTCCTCGCGCGGTCACGCTGCTTCGCGGCATCGTAACATTCCACGTCGTGGCCTTCGCGTGGATATTTTTCCGCGCGGGCGCAGTGGACGCCGAGGGGCTGACCACGGTCTCGGGCATCCTCTCCGACCTCGGGCACTGGAGCGAACCGGCCACGCTCCTCACGCCAATGGCCATCGCCATGCTCCTCATCGGCTTCGCCCTGCAGGCGCTCGACGGCGACACGCCGCGCCGCCTCTGGGCCGCCTTCGGGCGCCTGCACCCCGTGGCGCAGGGGCTCGTGGCCGCCATACTCCTTACCGTCGTCCTCGGACTCGGCCCCGCCGGGGTCGCGCCATTCATCTACTTCCAATTCTAGAAACCCATGCAGCGGACATCTCAAAAAAGAATTGCCGGAACGCTCCTGGCCGTGGCCGCATTCTACGCGGCGGCGCTCCTCCTGCGTGCGCCGGCGCTTCTTCGAGATGCCGAAAACCTGCCGCATGAATCCCCGCGCCGCGCACTGTGCCTCGCCACCATGAAGCCGATCGCGGCATTTTCCCACACCATCCGCCTCGACGCCATTTGCGTCGCGGTGGAAAAATTCGAAAGGAAAAACCTGGAATGAACAAGGCAAAATCCAACACCGCCCTCGCCGCCGCGCTGTTCGCGGCATGCTCACTGGCTGGCGCAACGGCCCTTGCCGCTCCTGCGGAGCAGGCCGAAGAGGTCAAAATCCCGAAGCCCGACACGCCTGTCCTCATGATTGGCGACTCCATGATGCGCATCCTCGGCCGTCAGATGGAAAAGGCATTCAAGAAGGCCGACGTCCAGCCCGCCGTCGCCTTTTCGTCGCTCGGCTCTGGTCTCGGGCGGCCCGAGGCCTTTGACTGGACGGCGAAGATAAAAGAGCTCCTCGAAACGGAAAAGCCGAAGACCGTGTTCGTCTGCCTCGGCACCAACGACCGCCAGGCGCTCGAACTAGAAAACGCCGTCATCAGGTACGAGACCGCCGACGTCTGGCGCGAAACCTACGGGAAGCTTATCGGTGGCTTGATGGATCAGCTGCTCGAAGGAGGCGTGACGCGCGTGATATGGATGCTCCTCCCCGACATGAAGGACTCCGTGGCGCAGGAACACGCGCAGCTCGTGAACGAAATCGTCGGCGAGCAGGCGCAGGTGGAGAGCCGCAAGGACCGCGTAACGCTCCTCGACCTCGCGCCGGTCCTCTCCCGCCACCCCGGCAAGTATTCGCAGTATATGATGTCGCCGACGGGCACCTCCCTCTCCGTGCGCGACCCCGACGGCGTACACCTCTCCGTTGACGGCGGCAAGCTCATCGCGGAAACCGTCCTGAAGAAATACTGGCGGAAATAACTGGACGCCACCCCCGTCCTTTTCTATTCTATTCCCATCAATCCGGCGCAAGTGCGCCGGATTTACTTAAGCATTTCAAGCGCAGCGCCAAACTTTTCAACTTTTCAACTCCCCAACTTTTCAACTTCCCAACCTTTCAACTTCTCAACTTCTCAACTTCTTATACGCGTGAGCGCCAGACATCCTGTGTCTCCGTGCCTATGTGTGAGATTGTCTGCCGTACGGTAGCACCATGACGAATCCTGTCTGAAAAGAATAGATCATGTCACAAACAGCCCAACAACATCGTAGTTGTGACCACATTTCATCAAATGCTTGCCAAAAATATCCCAAAAATGGTATAATTGTGCCATGACTTCTTATCAGATTATTTACGATGACGCCATAGGGAATTATGGATTGTTCCCGACTTACAGGGCCAGAGAGCTGGGCATTTCCGGTGGAACGCTTGTAAAACTCGCACAGCGCGGACGCCTTGAACGGCTGGCGCATGGACTCTATCGCATTGACAAATTCGTTCCGCGCTCAGACGGGCTTGACGCATACGCATGTGCCGTCGCCTGTTGTGGGAAGGATGCCTATTTGTGGGGGCCATCTGTGCTGGAAATTTATGAGCTATGCCCAACTGACCCTTCGCTAAAATATGTCGCCACGCCGCATCGCTTCAGAGGGAAAGTTTCAGAGGGAATTGTCGTCAAGAATCTAATGAAGCCTGAGGAAACAGAAATCTATGAGGGGATACGCATTCAGGGGGCGCGACAGGCAATACTTTCCAGTCAGCATATCATAATGCTAGACAGGCTGCTAGAGGCGGTTGATGCTGCAGAGGAGCGGGGATTGCTTGATTCCACGCAGAAAACGGCCACAATAAGGGAACTTTACAAAAATGACTAAACGTCCCAATTCACGCGTCAATCTCGACAAGGCAATCGAGCGCAACTTTGGAAGTTATAGGAGTTCAACTGAAATCCGCAGCATAATGGCTGGTGCCATTGTTGGGCAGTTATTGGAGGGTGGATGCAGACTTGGCCGCCAAAGGTGCTGTCCGGCATTGATTGGGAACCTGTTTATGAGGCCAGTCGTGGAAAGACGGGCATAACGCGAACCCTTGACGAAGCCATTGCGTGGGCAAATGACCTAATTGCCCGCATTGATGCGGCAAGGTAGGCTCACCGAGCCGCATTGCGCATCCTGTGAATCCTGTCAAAGAACAATAGCCCACGGTGCGGAAATCTTGTTAGAACACGGTGCGGAAATCTCTTCAAAAGAACGAGCACACCGTGCGAGCCACTAACGACTAACCTCTAACGACTAGCTGCTAACCACAAACCTCTCAACTTTTCAACTTCTCAACTTTTCAACTCCTTGCCTATAACTAACTCCTACACCTACACCTCTTATCTACACCTAACTCCCAACTTCTCAACTTTTCAACTTTTCAACTTCAAAACATCCCCTTGACACCTCCCCTGCCCTTTGGTATTCTATTTTCACAATTTCTGATGTGGCGCGGCGGGTGCCACGCTGCAACCACCAAGGACTAACCACCAAGGACTTTCGACTTTTGACTTTCGACTTTTGACTTGACTTGACAATTTAATTCTGCTTTCTGCATAGCAGTCGTTTATCCCGAATCGTCGGAAACTTTTCGTATGGCGACACGATGCAAGACAGCGCGCGACCGCGCGCCTCTTTCTGTGTTTCATACAAGGCCACTTTCCGACGAGCCCGAGATAAGGACACGGGGAGAGGCCGCAACTTTTTTGTCAGATTTTCGGATTTTTTACGTATATATAGTGAAAAGGGGAATAGCGCAATGTCCTTGACCAAAGACTACACAACAATAAAGACTGGGGGAACACGATGCACATAGGCCAATTTATAACGAGCCACAAGTTGCTGGTATTTGGCGGCGCGGCCATTGCCGGTGCTTGCGTGGCCATCGCAACAACGTTTGTTTTGCGGAGGCTGCGCAGAACACGTAAGCCGTCCATGCCGACCTTGCACTCGAAACGGGCAGCGCCAAAGCCGCTCGAAGCGACGAAAGGACACAAGCCGCCAGTCGCGTTGCCGGCGTCCAACTCGCACGAGCAGCCGGAGCCACAGACTAAACTGCCAGTTACTCCGCCGTGGCCGACTGCGCCAGCAGTAGGCGGTGGAATTTCGGACAACTGGGCGGAGTTCGTCCGCGACAGACTTGGTGAGCTCGATCCCACTTCATGCGCGGACGAAACCAAGTGGGCGCTGGGCGTCGTTGATTTTCTCGATGAACTTAAAGAGGCGGAAGGTGAGGCGTCGCCTGAGGAGCGCAAAGCGTCAGCCACTCTACGCACAGCGCTTCTGTCCAGTCTCGATTTCAGAAATTTCAAGCCTGTGGATTCCGATGAATGGAATCCAGAACGGCAACGCGCAGTCGCCGTGGTGCGCAAACCAGATGCGACGGGGACAAAGATTTTGGGCAAAGGCTCAACGGGACTTTCCCGCAACGGAAAAATCATCCGCAAGCAGGAAGTCAAAATCTCAACAAAAGGCAACTGAACATGGACTACGATCAATACGACGCGCCCGACATGGCGTTTGGCGCAAACCTCTACGACGACGCATCGCCGGACATCCTCGGCGTCCCCAATGCCCAGGCGGACTTTTGGGACATGCAGGAGTTCGCGGACAACTGCGAACCAACTGCCGAAAGCTTCATCATTCGCCAGTTCGGCTATGACAATATCTCGACAAACGATTTCGCGTACATCTCGAACGCGAACGGATGGTATCAGCCCGGAGGCGGCACTAGCCCCGACGATATCGGCAACATGATGGATATGTTCGGCATCGAAAACCACACTTACAGCAATGCCTCCATTGAAAATCTGGCAAGCGAGCTCATGGAAGGACACGGCGTGATTGTAGGCGTTCGCGCAGACCAGCTTTGGGAGCAGGGGCCGCTGCAGGAACTGTGGAACTGGCTCGCCGACATTTTCGGTTTCGATAATCCAATTGACCAACCGGCCGACCACGCCGTATGCGTGACTGGGATAGACATGTCAGACCCTGACAATCCGATGGTCATTCTCAACGACCCTGGACATCCAAACGGGCAGGGCGCGTCCTATCCGCTCGACCGCTTCATGGACGCCTGGGAGAACAGCAACTTCGTCATGAACGCAACAAACGACCCGCTACCCGCCTTCACGGCGCAAAACGAGGCAATCCGCGACTCCATCTCGCAGTATCTTGCCAACAATGACATCGCGCTTCCTTCACCAAATTATACCGTAGCATCTGAGCCAGCAGACATTGACCTGAATGGAATCGCGAATTCCGTCCACGAGTTTACCACCCCTGTGACTAACATACTGCAAGACATTGCAGGAATCATTGGAGCAATTGCCGGTGTCGTCGTGGCTGGCAATCTTCTTGACAAAGCCCTTGACGGTTTTTCAGGCGGTGATGACTTTGCCTACTCCCTCTAATCTCAAACCACTCTCATCCCAGTTTTTAAAATGAACACAAACAGCACCCCGACTCTCGAACAGTTTACCGATGGCGCCACCGCCGTCCTCGCGTTGGAAGCCGCTCTTACGGGCAAACCCGTCGATCCGGAATTAATCAAGAAAATCGCCATGTGGAAGATGGGCATCTTCCGCATAGTCGTAATGGGCGAGATCAAAAAGGGAAAGTCTTCCTTCATCAACGCCCTTCTTGGCCACAAGAACCTCGTGCCAGTCTGTTCGGACGTGGCGACATCGACAATCTTCAAGATTTGCTACGGCGAAAAAGTCGGCTACAAGGTCTATTTCTTCCAGGACAGCGGCAAGGCTCCAGTCGCAATCCAGGCGGATGAACTCCCCGCATACGGCACAGAGGACGGCAATCCCGGCAACGAGAAGCAAGTTGATTTCATACAAGTCTTCTGCCCGTCGCCGCTTTTGAAAGCTGGTCTTGTGATTGTCGATACCCCAGGACTTGGAGGACTCTTCAAGCAGCACAAGCGCATTACCTACCAATACGTTCCCAAAGCCGACGCCGTCTTCCTTGTCACCGACAGCGTTGAGTCTCCAATCGGACAGGCGGAAATTGATCTCCTTGGCGACCTCAAGAAGGTGACAAAGCACATCTTCTTCGTGCAGACGAAATCGCGACTTGTCGATGCGGATGCCCGCGAAGCCCGCAAGGAGAACAATATTCGTACCCTCGCGGAACAGGCAGGGTTCGAGAAGGACAAGATCAGGTATTTCGTTGTGGATTCGGCGACCAAATTCGCCGCCGACGAGGAACATGACTTGAAGAAGCTAGACCGCAGCGGCTTCGGCGAAGTGGCGCGTTTCGTGAACGGCTACATTCGCCCGAATGTCCACCGGCTCATCATGGCCCGCGCCATGGCGGAAATGCGTCCGAAAATCGACGCCGTATCGCGCGAACTCGACGCCCAGGCCGCAATCCTAAAGACAAAAAACGAGGAGGAACGTCAGGCCGCTATCAACGAACTGACGCGGGAACAGGAGCAGCTCAAGGCATGGGACTCTACGGAAAAGCGGGTCGTCTTGGCCATGCTTGAGGATGGCCTTGTCGAAGTCCGCGAGAAAGCGCTTGATACGATAGGCGCGTATAGGCCCAATGGGGCATTCCATCAGGAAGTCTCTGCGACTCTCGCTAATCTTGATTCGGCAACGCAAATCGAGGATGCGCTGACAATTATCCAGCAGAACCTCTCCGATACCCTTTCTCAGGTTCTCTACGACACCGAGAAGGAAATGTCGCAGGGATGCGTGAAACTGCTTTCAGAAATCAGCCGGAAAATCGGCAAGTCTGTGGAACAAGGCGTCCTTCAGTCCGACTCGAACATTAGCGTTCCGATTTCGGGAGTTCCCGTGGAGATTAATAAATCGACGATGTTTGAGTCTTTGCGAAACGGATGGTTTGGAGGAACGTTCGGGGCGGCAATTGGTGGAGCCATCGGTAGTATTGTTCCGGTTGTTGGAACGACTGTTGGCGCATGGGTTGGCGCTTTTGTCGGCGGTGCGCTCAGCGGACTGTCATCAAACAAGCACGAAATGATTGCCGCTCGCAATCAGGCAGGTGCGGTCTTTGGCGGATGGCTTGCCAACGCATACGCCGAGATGTCGCAGAAAATCGGCTCGGCGCTAGACCAGATCAAGCGCAACGTCACGCGCGGCGTCACGGAAGCGGTGACTTCCGTCATCAAGGAGAAGGCCGACCATATCGCTGAACTCAAGCAGATGGGGCAGAAGAGCAGCGAAGAAATAAAGGCGAAGATGGCGGAACTTCAGAAGCGCCAGCAGCAGTTCAAGCAAGCCGTCAACGACATGCAGGGCGGCGGTGCGGCAGCTGCAGCCGCCAAGGGAGCGTAGCAAATGGGCGATGCGCCATCGGGAATAGGCCGCAAGTTGCAGGAGTCGTTCCGTGACTTCCTGCACGAGTCGGCGGAGATGTTCGGGGAATACGGGTTCCTCGGCGACTGCGAACGACAGCTTCGTGAACTGGAAGCTGGCATCGTCCGGCCCTTCAACATCGCGGTATTCGGACGCATGAAGACCGGCAAGAGTTCGCTCATCAACGCCCTGCTTGGTCGCGACCTCGCCATCACCGGCGTTGAGGAGACGACGGCGACAGTAAACGTCATCTCGCATTCGGATGACCCCGCTATGCGCGGCAAATTCACCGTCCACTGGAAAGACCGTCCGCCTGAAACGTTCCTGCTTGACCGCCTCACCGTAGACTGGTCAGGCAAATCGAGGGAGGTCGTTGAGAAGGTCGCGAACACGGCCTATCTTCAACTCTACTCGGACGACCCCGCCCTAGCCCTCCACGAAATCATTGACACGCCAGGAACAGGTGCGGCGGTCTCTGACCATGAGAAAGTCGCCCAGGCCTTCCTTGATCCGTCCGTGCAGGAGGGGCGCAAGGCCGACGCGCTTGTCTATGTCTTTGGCATAAACGGGCGCGAGACCGACGAGGCGAATCTCAAGACATTCCGCGAGGGATGCCTACCCGGATCAAGGCCATACAACAGCGTCGGCGTTCTTCACAAATGGGATGCCACCTATTGGAACTCCGGCGGAGACTGGGCGGAAATCCAATCGAAGGCCGAACGCCTAAAAGGGCAGATGGCTTCCGTCGTGGCGGATGTCATCCCAGTCAGCGCACCAATCGCCATGGCCGCCGCGCGGGCGACCGACGACGACCTCGCGACGGTCATTGCGCTAATCGGCAATAAGGGCGGCGAGTCCGTGGAGTCGCTGCTACAGGACGATGAAGACTGGAACGACGATGCGGACTGCCTGGCCTTGCGAAAACGTTTCACAATCCCTTGGATTTGCTTCCGGGTCTGTGTCCGCGAAGCCATCAAACTTGGCGATGGTGCGATGCCGGAGACACTACGCGCCCGTCTCCGCGAACTAGGCGGCATTGATCGTCTCCGCTCGTTCCTCGACCGGAACTTCTTCAAATCCGCCGCGCTCATCCGGCAGCGCCAGCAATATGCACGATTCCTCCGCGTCAAGGACGAGGCATACGCCCGCATACAAGACCGTCAGGAGGAACTGGAAACGGACGCCAAAAACTGGGATGCCCTATTTGAGCGGTCGATTGAACCAAGGTCTATTGCTTCCTGGGTCGAGCGAAAGCGCTTCCATGCAAAATCGGAACTGGAGACGCTCGTTCGGAAATGGACGGATCAGGACGGCCGATACCTCAACAGCGGCATCCCGAAGATCCTCGACGACCTCAACGCGCTGGACTGGTGCGCCGCCCATCCCGAACGCATATCCGAGACGGAGCTTGCGGCTCTTAATACGATGGCCGATCGCCTCGCCGGCGATGAAGCTGCCGCTTTGGACGCGGACATGCTCCGCGCCGTAAAAAAGCGCTTTTCGTCGCTCCGGCTCGGAACGCTGGACGCCGCAGGGCGCAAACTCGCCGATTATCTTTCACGCCGCATTGACGCCGCACTCCGCCTGAAATAAAGGATCACGACAATGACAAACGCAATTGGAATCGACTTTGGAACATCAAGGACTATGGTGTCCTATCTGGATTCATCCACGGGCAGGGTGGAATTAGTGACTTTTGGGTGTGATAGGTTCGTGCCCACGACCGTTCACATTGATGAAAAAGGGCAATATCTTTTCGGTAAAGATGCGGACGAACTGATTGCCACCGATCCCGAAGGCTACTGCCGAGCCTTCAAATTGCATCTTGCGGAGAGTGATCCTATATTGCCTCGCGCGGGGGCTACGGCTGAGGATTTGGCGAAGCGTTTTCTTGGCCATATAAAGGAGGAGTGCGAACAGAACGTTTTCCACGGTGAACCAATCGGCATGGCGACCATTACGGTTCCGGTATCGTTCTCTCCCGCTCGCAAGGCGGCCTTGAAGCGGGCTGCGGAGGCGGCGGGATTCGCCAAGGTGTCGTTTCTGCCGGAACCCGAAGCCGCCGGCATAGCCTTTCTGCGCGACAACCCAACGGACAAGTTCTCTCGCGCGCTCGTTCTTGATTGGGGCGGCGGAACGCTTGACATAGCGATTATTTCGCGGGATGAAGACGGAACCATCCATGCTGACAGCCATTGCGCCGAGGGGCGTGATGATGTGGGCGGAGAGGAAATGGACAGACGGCTCCTTGAAGACATCTCTGCAAAGTGGAAGACCGCTTTTCGGAAACAGCTTTTAAACGATGAGCTGGATGGTGTCCGTTTTTTGCGCAAGTCGCAAGAAACAAAGGAGAAATTGTCGCAAAAGAGCACGGCTCCCTTCTGGGGCATTCCGCCACAAAAAATAGATGTCACACGGGAGCGATTCAGTCAGCTCATCGACGAAATGCTTGATTCCGCCGTCGATTTGATCAAGTCGGCGCTTGCGAAAAACAAAAAACGAGGGAATCCTGCCCCAGACGCCATCCTCCTAATCGGCGGCACGAGCCAGGTGCCAGCTGTCCGCGAGGCGATGGAGACGAACTTTCCTCAACTCCGTGTTCTTTCCTGGCATCATTCTCACGAGGCCGTCGCCTTGGGGGCGACAGTGGTAGATGCGGCGGCGAATCCTCAAAAGAACATGCATTCTACTGAAAAGAACACGAATCGAAATCACAAAACTTCTCCAAGGAAGAATAGAGGTCATTTTGATGTCGTTTGTCCACATTGCGGAAGCATCGAAGATGTGACTGGCAAAGGCCGTTGGAAGTGTGATAATTGCGGCAAACCCTTTGATGTAGATTCCCGTTCTCATGTTTCAATACCAAAAGAAGAGGAAGGGCCGCAAGCCGACTATTCTGGCAAATGCTTTGAAGAAGCGTTATCCCGCGCAGGTGAATTGGCGGAAAATAATGAGTTGAGAAAACTGAAAAAATGCGACGCCGACATTATTGCGAAAGCCGCAGAGAACGGCAATATTCGTGCTGCTGCCATTCTTGGCCGCCTCTATTCAGAAGGATCTCGTGGCTACCAGGTGGACAACGGGTTGGCGATAAACTGGATGACAATAGCGGCAAATGCGGGTGATAATGACAGTCAGGCAATTCTTGCTTTGTGGTCTCTTGGTGGCGAAAACAGCCCTGCGCAGAAGAATCGTTCAAATGCACTTAAATGGTCCGAAATGGCTTATGATGGGAATAGAAGCCTAAAAAACCAAGCGATTCTATTGATTGTTCTGTCGTCTTTTGAAGATCCGGACAAGACACGCATAAGGCGTATAGGCCAAAACATAGATGGCAAAGTTGCCGATAAAGCCCCGGAAGAATTTTCAACAGCGGAACAAGTACTTCTCGGCATCGTTTATTCTTCTCGAGCTGTTCTGGCTATGAAGTCTGGTAACTATGAAAAGGCTCGCCAATTCCTGCAAAAGGGTGCTGACTTTGGAAATCAAGAATCCGTTGACGCTTTGGCGGAATTGGATAGTGAAGCAAACGAAGAGGAAAATGCCTCAGAAATAACAGATAAACGTACAAATCTGGAAAAAGAAGTAAATCGAAAACCTAAAAAAAACTCTTATACTGATCCCAATGATGCGGCATTAAGCGGTGCCGCAATTGGAGCCGTCATCGGGACTATCATCCCAGGCGCTGGAACTCTTGCTGGAGCAGGAATCGGTGCAATAGCCGGAAGGCTCAAGGCATGGTGGGACAATTTGTGACATCGCAAGCACATTACGTTCAGGTTGAATAATAAGATGAATAATTCTATCGGCATCGACTTCGGCACCACCAAGACGATGGTGTCGTATTTGAATCCCGTCACCGGCAGGGCGGAACTCGTCGTTTTGGATAAAAATCGCGACCGGCCTTCCATCCCTACGACTATTCATCAGGATGAAGCAGGGCAAGTCGTTTTTGGTGAAGAGGCCGATGACCAATTAGCCTATGATCCCGAAGGCTATTGCCGCGCCTTCAAACTTCATCTGGGGGAAAACGACCCCGTGTTGACTCGGACGGGGGCTACGGCGGAGGCACTGACGGAGCGCTTTCTTGAACATATCAAAGAGGAATGCGAACTGAACGTCTTCCACGGAGAGTCGATAGACACGGCGACCATCACGGTGCCGGTGCTGTTCTCTCCTTCGCGAAAGGCGTCGTTGAAGCGTGCCGCGGAGGCGGCCGGATTCTCCTCGGTTTCGTTTCTGCCCGAGCCGGAAGCCGCTGGAACGGCGTTCCTGCGCGACAATCCGGCAGACAAGTTCTCACGGGCGCTTGTCCTCGACTGGGGTGGCGGCACACTCGACATCGCCATCATTTCCCGGAACGAAGATGGGGCTATCCATGCGGACCGCCATTGCGCGGAAGGACGCGATGACGTAGGCGGAGAGGAGATGGACAGACTATTGCTTGGCGCGGGAAATGAATTGTGGCGCGCTACATTCGGGTTGCCCTTGATTGAGTCCGAGGAAAACGAGCCGAAGCTCTTGCGTGAGGCGGAGAAAGTAAAGATTGGCCTTTCCCGCAAGGATACGGCTACTTTTAGGCGCGTGACGAGGAAAGTCGATGTCTCACGGGCGCAGTTCAAGCAACTTATTGCGGAAATGCTCGATTCTGCAGTCGAACTTGTCCAGTCTTCGCTTGCGAAGAACAAGAATCAGGGCAATCCCGCGCCAGACGCCATCCTTTTGATTGGCGGCACTTGCCAGATTCCAGCCGTCCGCGAGGCAATGGAGACAAACTTTCCTGAACTCCGTGTCCTGTCATGGCATCATTCGCACGAGGCTGTGGCGCTGGGAGCTATAGGAACTACCACGGCAAATATCCATTCTGGCGTCAACTTCAAATTCCAAGCCAAATACGATTGGCTCAAAAGAGAGAGGGTGCCAACTCTAGGAGGCGCAATTGAATCCGGCATCTACCAGACTCCAGATGGAGGCTGGCAGTGCAACTACGACGGAGATTGGGGGTATGGTTGCGCGATAACGCTTCGTCCCGGCGAAGCCGAACCCTATGAAGTCCACGGTGAGATCTGCAAACGGTGGTATTGGGAAGGCGGTGCCTTTGACGAAAACGGCAGACGAGGCTGGTTGGGCTATCCTATCTCCGACGAAGAGGCCTTTGAAGGCGACGGCGATCCCGCCGATCGCATTTCGCACTTCGAGAACGGGGACATCGTATGGTCGGAGAAAACGAAAGAGACCCGCATCGTCAACATCAAGGATCTAGCAAAGTGGCGCAACTTCAAATTCCAAGCCAAATATGATTGGCTCAAGAGAGAGAGGGTGCCAACTCTTGGGAGCGCAATTGAACCCGGCATCTACCAAACTCCAGATGGAGGCTGGCAGTGCAACTACGACGGAGAATGGGGGTATGGTTGCGCGATAACGCTCCGTCCCGGCGACGCCGAACCCCATGAAGTCCACGGTGAGATCTGCAAACGGTGGTATCGGGAAGGCGGTGCCTTTGACGAAACCGGCAGGCGGGGCAGGTTGGGCTATCCTATCTCCGACGAGGAGGCCTTTGACGGCGACGGCGATCCCGCCGACCGCATTTCGCACTTTGAGAACGGAGACATCGTATGGTCGGAGAAAACGAAAGAGGCCCGCGTTGTCAACATCAAGGATCTGGCAAAGTGGCGCAACTTCAAATTCCAAGCCAAATACGATTGGCTCAAGAGAGAGAGGGTGCCAACTCTTGGGGGCGCAATTGAACCCGGCATCTACCAAACTCCAGATGGAGGCTGGCAGTGCAACTACGACGGAGAATGGGGGTATGGTTGCGCGATAACGCTTCGTCCCGGCGATGCCGAACCACATGAAGTCCACGGTGAGATCTGCAAACGGTGGTATCGGGAAGGCGGTGCCTTTGACGAAACCGGCAGGCGGGGCTGGTTGGGCTATCCTATCTCCGACGAGGAGGCCTTTGAAGGCGACGGCGATCCCGCCGACCGCATTGCGCACTTCGAGAACGGAGACATCGTATGGTCGGAGAAAACGAAAGAGACCCGCATCGTCAACGTGTTGACGGATGAAGCTTTGCGCCTATTTGCCGGATTATCCCAAGTAGATGGCGCCTTAAACCAAACGGAAGTTGATTTCATGGAGAAATGGTATCCCGGTTCCACTACCAAGTCGGCGTGGAACGAAAAATTGCTGTACTCCGACGAAACAATAGAAGCATTAGCCGACAATGCCGCAACATCATACAATTGCAACAAACAAGTATTGTCGGCGTTGATGCAGCATCTATGCGAATTCGTTTTATGCGACGGCCTCATGAATTCAAGCGAGAATGCTGCGCTCTCGTGGATCAACTATTTCTTCTTTACCAAGTATCAATAATGGCATCTGGATGCAGCCAAAAGCACACCATCTAGGAGGAATAACCATGGCCACAACCAAGACATCCACCACGGAGGACTAATTCATGGGACACACAACCGAACCAACTGGCGAGAAGCCGCCTGTTGAGCAATGGCTCGCAAACACTGGAAAGCATTCTGCGGAATGGACTTTCCGATCTGTCAAGAACTTCTTCAAATTTGAACACCCAACCGAAACAGAGGTTTCACGATTCGGAAGTGCCGCAGCCACTTTTGAGTTTTCCCGATTGTTTCCGCTTGCCGTCGTTTGCCTTGGCTTCGGATGGATTGGATCATGGATATGCTCTGTCTGCGATTTGGATGTAGAATCCGATTCCAGATGGGCGATATGGCCAATCGCCTTTCTTGCCCTATATGGTGTTATTAGAGCTCTGAAGCATTTCCTGCGGCCAAAGAGCATCGAATGGTGGCCAAATGCGCTGATCTGTGCATTTACTGCCACAATAGGGTTGCTAACCCTTTTCCTCTTTCAGAGCCTGGCTGACGTAATGGCGGATATTGACGCAAGGCGCGGTTTTGTGGCATTGGTAAAAATGATTGGGCAATGCTATCGAGCAGTTGACGATCCCGAAGCTGGTCTTTCTGAGAAGTTCATAGGCTATATTGGAGGAGTCGGTCTTTGTGAGGAATCCGTGAAGATTCTCCCAGTTTGCCTCCTGATGGTCAACAGGAAAAAACTGCCGTTCAGACTTGAATTGTCTTTCCGGTCATTTTTGACATTGGCATTCTTCTCCGGACTTGGTTTTGGCATCGGGGAGGCGCTATATAGCTATGCCATTCCTGAAAATGGCGATTTGGATGCCCAATTGTCACGGTGGTTCGCCTGCGTCCCCTCGCATGCGATCTATACAATGATCGATGCCGCCTTCCTTTGGCTACTGCAACCGCAAATCCAAAGAGCCGCAGACCCCAGAATAAAAGTAGGTTGGTTTGTCCTTTGCGTGGCAACAGTCGCTGTCTTGCATGGGATCTACGATGTCCTTTGCGTAATTCCATTTGTGGGCGTGCTCCTTGATGCGGCTTCGTTGGTGCTACTTTGGTGGGCGGTGCGGTTTTCCATTCGGCGCCGCTCCTCGGTTGACGGTTCGGATTCTTCGGGCCTAGAGGACTTCAACGCCATGACTTTCAATACTTTTGGCAAATTTTTTGCCAAGACATATCTCATCATTCTCGTCGGCATTATCCTTTATGCCAAGTTCTGGTGTCTTTGAGGAGTATTCATCATGAAGTTCATCTGTCCGCATTGCAATCAGCATTTGGAGAGTGAAGAGGATGTTGCAGGAATTGGCGTTGAATGCCCCAACTGCGGCAAAACGTTTGTCGCGGCATCCTCTGGCGCGGAAACCATGCTGGGGGAAGCTCCACAAGAGCGAACGTCTGAAGGCGAACTCGACGCTGCCAATGACTTTCTTGAACGCGCGATTGGAAACATTCTGCATGCAATCTGGGGCATAATTAGCAGAATCGGCCATGTGATTAAATGGCTTGCAATGCGCCTGTATGATGTTGTCAACTGGTTATTCAGAATGCTAATCGACATTGTGAAGTTCTTCTTCACAATCCGTTTCCTGAAGCTTCTGGTTTTGCTGGTAGTTCTTGCGGTCGTATGCGCCGTCTTTGCGGGTATAATCGCTGCGCCGTTCTTCCTTTTGATTTGGTTCGCTCAGGGGACGCCTTGGGGCACGATGAAGAGTCTGATGGGCATGCCTTTCGTCGACGCGACCAGAGTTGTTGGGCGGACGGTGTATGCATGGCTCTGCGGAGAAGGGGTCAAACATGGTCTTTACAATGCGGCATGGATTGTTGAGGGAGTTTGGTTGGTATTGTTTGCAGGTTGGGGTGCCTGGAAGGGCGTTAAGAGCTACAAGCGCGGTGTGATTGCGCGCTGGCGTGAACGTCGAAGGATTCGTAAGGCTGAACGCCGTGCGGAAAAGGAAGCCAGACGGGCAGCAAAAGAAGCAGCAAGGCAGGGCGAGGCCCAGCCACTCGCTATTCGCTAGCCAAATCGGCGACACAATCCAAGAAAGGACGGTAAAACATGGGCACGATACTTGGAGACATGTTCAAGAAGGTCGGGGGTGGCCTTGGAAAAGGCTTTGCGTCATGGCTTGGGCAAATCTCGACGTGGATTGCGCTTTTAGTCGCAACAGTACTGGCTGTCGCATCTCTGGTTGGCGGCATCTTCTGGATCCCGACAAAAACGCTGGGCGTCCTGATCGCTGGCATCGGGTGTTTAGCTTCCGGCATTCTCTTTGCCCTCTGTCTGCGAAAGAGCGGAGTATTTGGCTCAAAGGATGCGGAAACCCGTGCTGCATTGCAGAAGGAAATCGAAAAACTCCGCTGCGAAAAGGATGCCCGCATCGCCGCGTTGGAGGCCGACAACGAACGTCTAAAGCACCAGCGCATCGACGTCAATTCGTTCGCGCCCATCCTCAAGCTGGGACTTGCCGAGGCTGACATGTCAGTTCGTGATGTGAAAATCGAATGGATGGACGATTTCAAGCCAGGAAACATGTTGACGAATGTGATTGGCTACCCCGCGCGCAGCAAATACGTTGGTGTCATTCAACGGTCGTTCAAGGCCGTTTATGGCGTCGATTTGATGAAACTCAAGATTTGCGAGGATAACGACTGTCTTCGCATAGCCGGTATCGTGCCGGAGAACATCGGCATCAAGGATGACGAAACGCGCTGGCTTCTGCGTCAGACGCAGACTTTCCGGTTGAAGGGAACTCCTCTGACGCGCGGCGATGGCATCCCGCAGCAATGCGCCATAGGCGACGGCTGGGGCGATGGCGAGAAATTCTGGCAAATCGACAAGGAAGCGCCGTTCGAGGGCAGTCTCGATCTCAACAAGACTGCGGAAATGGCGAGTGCGCAGGAGCACGAGCTTGGCGAACGCATCAACCGAAGCCAGGGCGCCGAGTTTAGGATGATGAATGGCTACATCCAGCAAATGGCGCAAGGGTTTGTCAGACTCCTCCTCGCTCCCGCCCACAAGCCTGTGGTCTTCGTACAGACTCCGCTTGCCGAAATCGCCGACTCTCCAGCATGGCTCTCTCTGGAAGACTTCGCTGCCGGATTCAACAATAAGTTGCTGGCGGAAAACAAACCATGACCAAAACAAGAACGAAGAAGTCCGCCAAGGGTGGGGCCATGAAGCCTTCCCTGCGAGACCGCATCTACACCTCCTTCGAGCAGATGACGGATGCGTACAACGAAGTGCGTGATGACCTGATCGCGCTGGGCATTCTTTGGAGGGGCTCGAAGCTCGACAAGGTGGAGTGCTACTATGAATCCATCGCCCCCATTGCCGCTCTCAAGGGGGGGATGGGGTATTTCAGTTTCAAGGACCACGACATCCATTTTCCCTCCTTATATCTGCCTTTCGGCTGGCTGACCGGCAGCGTTGGCGAAAAAGATTCTGCATCAAACGTGATCCGCCACGAGTTCGGCCACGCGCTCGCCGATCAGTACCCAGCGGCGCTGAAAAAGGGCGGGCTTTTCCGCGAGGCGTTTGGAGGAGTCTATTCCGACAAGCCTGCGCCCGACATCGATCCCGACAACTGGGAGTTCGATTGCGTCTCCCCCTACGCCGCAACCGAAACCCGCGAGGACTTCGCGGAGACTTTCATGCTTTTCCTGAAGCACAAGGGGAAGTTGCCGAAAAAGTTCGCTAATAAACCAGCCATCGCGAAGAAATGGGCCGCTGTGGCTGAAATCATAAAGCGCGTTCGTGCATTAGAAAACTGAAAGAATACCTAATCAGGAGACCTCATCATGAATAAAACAACAACGAAGAAAAATGCGCCAAAGGCGCGTAGGGAAACTGAAACCGTAGTCTGCCCACATTGCGATACGGAGTGCCTTGTGTCGGAAAACGGACGCTATGAGTGTCCAAATTGCACAGGACAGTTCGATGTAGACTGGTTTGACACGCCGCATGTCCACCAGCCCGACTTGCAGACATGCGGCTGGGCGACGACAAAGTGGCTTCTGTCCGCATTTGGGTGTGAGATGCCATCAAACAAGCAACTCGAACGGGAACTGCATGTCCGCAAAGGTCGCGATGGTCTTTCGGGCGCACTTCTCAAGGCTTACAACTACTTTATCGAAGCTTTCGGCAAGAAGTGGAACTGGCAAAAGATCGACTCTCAGGACATTTCTGGAACTTTGCCCACCGACCTTGTCGCGACACTCAATCGACATGGACTCAAGCCTGTATTTCCTGGAATCCGCGAACTGCTCCGCTATTCCGACTATAAGAACTACATGAAAGAAGTGTTCGCCCAGCAAGGCCGTTTTGCGCTCTTCTATGTTAACACGACCCGCGATGGGTCTTATGCACATTGGATCGGGATTGAGAAGTTCAAGAACAGGGTCCGCGTGATGGATCCCATGGACTATGACTACTCGCCGTTTTCAAAGCACGAAGCCATCCGCAGCAAGCGAATTCGCGCATGCTGCATGATTGGGTTCGTGAGGGCGTAGGGCGCTGTCGCGCCTGAGAGGTTTGTCGCCCGTGGTTAGTGATTAGTCGTTAGTCATTAGTGGCTCGCATGGTGTGCATCCCCTATCGAATATTTTCCCGCACCGTAATCTATCGACTTCTCCGCACCGTGGTCTAGCGACAATTCCTAACCTTAGTCTAGCGACCTTTCCGACCCGTAGTCTATCGATGTTTCCTCGCCATAGTCTATCGACATTCCCGCATGGTATAGCCTATCGACTTTTCCGAAACATGATCCAAAGTTTTTCCGAACCATGGTCAGTTTTTCTTTCCGCACCATGGTCTATTTTTCTTTCCGCACCATGGTCTATTTTTCTTTCCGCACCATGGTCTATTTTTCTTTCCGCACCATGGTCTTGTGAAACGAATGCATGGCGGCGCCGCATCAGCAGCTTGCGCATAGCGGGAGTGGTTGTGATACTACTCAATCAGATGACAAAGTGTGTAGATAGCAGAATGCGCCTGAGCAGAATACAGGTGGTTGTGAAAATGGAAAATTTGGCATATTTTGTGGTTGTGAAAATGTGAAAATCTGTATGTTTTATGGTTGTGAAAATGGAGCGAATATGATATAATATCTTGAATTTTGGGAGAATCTGCATGATAAACAGAAAAATAATGAAGAGGCTTGAACTCCTGCGTACTTCCAATGGAAAGCACGCGCTTCTCATCGATGGCGCGCGACAGACTGGGAAGACTTACATTGTAAGGGAATTCGCAAAAAGACATTACGAGTCCTTCATTGAAATCAACTTTATCAGAATGAAGAGGGCTCGGGAAATTTTCGAAAACGTCGAAGACGAGAAGGACATCCTTGTAAAACTGTCAGCCCTGTTTAAGAAACCGCTGAAGAAAGGCGCAACGCTTGTGTTCCTTGACGAAGTTCAGGAATGCCCGGAGGCTGTCACTTACATCAAGTTTTTGGTGGAAGAGGGGTCGTGCCATTATGTGTTGAGCGGGTCCCTGCTGGGTGTCGAACTCAAAAACATTCGTTCGGTGCCTGTCGGGTATATGGATGAGGTGAAGATGTATCCGCTGGACTTTGAGGAGTTCGTCGAGGCGAACGGTGAGTCCCCTGAATTGGTAGAGGCCGCAAGACAGTCGTGGAACAAGCGCCGCCCGCTTGCCTCCGTCTATCACACGAGGCTGCTGAAACTTTTCCGGCTTTACCTTGTTGTTGGCGGCATGCCCGCCGTTGTCCAGAAATACATCGACACCCACGACATCGCCCAAGTCGTGCGCGAACAAAAAAAGATACTTGCGCTCTACCGCCGGGACATAACGCAATACGACGAGGCGAATTCCCTTCGAATTCGTGCCGTGTTCGACCGCATTCCGGCGGAGCTAAACGAGAAGAACAAGCGGTTTTTTGCGTCTTCCATAAAACCGGGCGTGAAGTTTGAAAACCTTGGAGACGAGTTCCTTTGGCTGAAAGAGGCTGGCGTGGCCCTTGCCACGGTTAACGTGGAGGCGCCGAAGTCGCCGCTCAAGCTTGCTGAGAAGCCAAGCTTGTTCAAGCTGTTTTCAAACGATGTCGGACTTCTGGCGGCCCAGTACATGAATGGAATCCAACTTGAGATCTTGAATGGAGCCGTGGATGTCAACTTTGGGGCCGTTTACGAGAACGCTGTGGCGCAGGAACTCGCCGCGCATGGGTTTGAGTTGAACTATTACGATTCAAACAGGCACGGGGAGATTGATTTTGTTTTGGAGCGCGAAGGGGGCGTTCTTCCCGTGGAAGTCAAGAGCGGAAAGCACTACAAGCGGCATCGTGCGTTGAACCATGTAATGGCGGACCGTGAATACGCGATAAAGGAGGCGCTTGTCCTTGACGATTCGATGCTTTCCGTTGAAAATGGGATATTCTATGCGCCAATCTACATGGTCATGTTCCTGAAAAGGGACACCATGCCTGAGAAGATGATCTACTCTGTAGGCACACCGCTGGAAGTGGCAAAAGCCTTGTCATGAACTTCCAACATCCTGCAGCCCGAACCGCATCCACCGGCACGGCCACGGCGGCAAGTGCATCTGGTGCGGCTCAACCTCCACCGGCAGCGGGTGCCCATACTCCCCTACCCGCCGGCATGAACGGTAGAGGGCAGTGTGAACTTAGTCGCAATACTGTCTGAAGTTAATCATTAGTCGTTAGCCGTTAGTCACTAGTCGTTAGTGGCTCGCACGGAGTGTATTCCCTATCGAATACTTTCCCGCACCGTAATCTATCGACTTCTCCGCACCGTGGTCTAGCGACCTTTCTGACCCGTAGTCTATCAATGTTTCCGCACTATAATCTATCGACATTCCCGCACGGTATAGTCTATCGACTTTTCCGAAACATGATCCAAAGTTTTTCCGAACCATGGTCTAATAATGTTTACGCTCCATGGTCTATTGGCATTTCCGAACCATAGTCTTGTGAAAGGGTGAGCCCTTCGGGCGAAGTTTGGAGGTTTGGCGCAATAGCGCCTTGGATGGTTGAGCCATTAGGGCGAAGTTTAGGAGTTTGGCGTGAAATCCTTTTTTTGTTTTTTTACCATGCGTTTCGTGGAAGTTTACAATTTTTTAACCATGCATTTCGTGGTAATATGACAATTTATTAACCACGCATTTCGTGATTGCTTGATTGGCAAAAATATCGAAATATGATATTGTATTGGAGAGCAGCGCCCGTTTCCGCGAATACGAAGGTGCCTTCATGTGGCTAAAGGATGCCATGGTTGCAAATGTCGCCCTAAGCGTAACAGATCCGAACATTGGGTTTGACTTGAGCGCCGACGATGCCAAGATGAAATGCTACTTCCTTGACACGGGGCTTCTTGTCAGCCATGCGTTCAGCGAAAACGCGCTTGTCGCCGCCGACATCCACAAGAGAATTCTGTTTGATGACATCGAATTGAATGAAGGAATGCTTGTTGAAAATGTCGTGGCCCAAATGCTATCTGCAGCCGGCCACAAGCTTTACTACTACTCAAATTCATCGCGGACCGATAGAGACTCCCGGATGGAAATTGACTTTCTCCTTGCCAGAAACACCCTGGGCGAGCGGAACAATGTTATTCCCGTTGAGGTGAAGAGCGGGAAGCGGACAACGCACCGTTCGCTAGACAAGTTTCGCGCCAAGTTCGCAAACTACGTCCATACCCCTTGCATTCTTTCGCGGCGAGATTTAGAGATAAAGGACGGGATACTTTACCTCCCGCTCTACATGACTCCATGTCTTTGAGCGCCGAAGTTTGGCGCTTACGCGCCCTTGATGTTTGAGCCATGCGGGCGAAGTTTGGAAATGGAGGATTGCGTGGCAGCGTGATGGCAAAGGCTGGTTGCATTATTGCCGCTGTTTGCCTTTGAAGGGGCTTTTTTGATAAAATGAATATGTTGGAATTGCTTTATTTTTGAGAGTGAAAAACAACGAGAACCAGGCAATGAATAATTCATCTTTGCACCGCATCCCGCCAGCGGCCGCGCTGGCGCTGGCAGCGTTAGCCCTTTTTTGTGCCAACGCGGAGCCGCCGCGCTTCCTGGCCCCCATGCCGGGCAAGGAGGAGGAGAAGACGACTACCGACATCCTCCCCATCCCTCCCGAAGCGACCGAGGAGCAGAAGGAGGAGTATGAGAAGGTCATCGAAAAGGCCCGCACGGACGACGTGTCGGTGACAGACCAGGCCGCCCTCATGTATCGCGGCCTCGCCTGCCTAGTGGACGAGGAATATGAGGAGTCCATCCCGTTCTTCGAGGAGGCCCTGCGTCGCGACCCCTCCCTCCAGGCCGCATGGGAGGGCCTTGGATGGGCCCATATCCGCATTGATGACAAGAAGACCGCCAAGGCGATCTGGGATTATTTCCGCCGTTTGATGCCCGAACAGCCCCTTCCTTACGCCCTTCTCGGGCAAATGGCCGTCCTCGAATACGACTGGCCCCTCGCCGACAGGCACTTCAAAAAGTCCCTGGAGCTGAAGCCCGACCAGTTCGACGTGCGCTACTGGTACGCCCAGAACCTCATGCGCCTCGGCAAGGCCAGCGAGGCCGAGGACATCTTCCGCGCCCTCATAAAGCTTGAGCCGGACCGCCTCGACATCGAAATTGACCTCGCCGGCCTTCTCGTCCAGCGCCTCGAATACAACGAGGCCGTTGAAATATACCGCCGCGTTAACGACGAGATTCCCGACAACCCCCGCTTCCTGCTTGAAGAGGCCCTTCTGGAACTCAAGGTGGGCGAAGTGACCCGCGCCGACGAACTCTGCCAGCAAGTGCTGGAGCTTGAGCCGTCGAACCTTGACGCCATGCGCCTCCGCGCAGACATCGCGGAGATCGTCGGCCTGAACGACATATCCCCTCTCCGCGACCTGATCGACCAGACGGACGACCCACTCCAGAGGGCCGCGCTGCGCATCCGCCTCGCCAACCGCTGCCTCCTTGAAAACCGCAGCAAGCCGGGGCAGTATGAACAGGACATGATCCTCGGCCTGATCCACGACGCCATCAAGGACAACCCGGCCAGCGTGGAGTACCGCATTCTCTACGCCCAGCTGCTTGTGATGGACAACCAGTACGCGAAGGCCCGCGCCGTCGCGAACGCCGTCCTCGAGCGCTTCAACCGCGCCAATTTCGACGCCAAGCAGGTCCTGCTTGAAGTCGATATGCGCGAATCCAAATACGATGACGCCCTCCAGGTTCTTTCCGACCTTTACAGCGGCCTTTCCGCCGATGACCCGATGGCCCACTACTACCGCGCCCGCATCTACACCTTGCAGGGCCGCTACGCCGATGCCAAGCGCGAAATAGACTTCATTGAGGCCGCAGCCAGCCAGGGCGCGGTCCTCTCGCTCGTTTACACCGCCCTCACGGAGAGCGACTGGACGCCCGCCACATCGGTCCGCCGCCTCCACGAGCACATACTCGCCCTCCAGCAGGAGGGGTGGATACTCGTTCCGCCGGCGGAAATAGAGAGGCTGCTCCGCCCACCGGAAGGCGAGCGGCGCTCCGGCGGCGTGGCGAAGGAGTCAATACCCCTGACGGCAAAGCTCGTCGATTACTTCCGCTGGTGCTTCACCGGTAAGAGGAAATACCCATCGGAGGATTCCTCCTCCGCGATCGCCAAGCCCAAGAAATACTTCACGGTGTTCTTCGACGGCGACCTTCGCTCCTCCCTCCTTCTCGGCAACGAAGTCGCCGAGGACTTCGGCGTGCCATTCGGCATTTTCGTGCCTACCGGCCCATCCAAGGAATACGTGCCGTCGCGCGCCGGTTGGGACGAACTCCGCGACTACGCCCAGTCTGGCAACTGGGTGGTTGGCAGCCAGCTTCACTACGCCTATGAAAAGAAGCCCGTGGACAAGGACAGCCTAGACTGGCGCCCGCCGCTGCCGAACCGCATCTGGCTCCCCGAGAAGAACCGCATTGAGTCCATGGGCGAGTGGGACAAGCGCGTCCGCACCGAGTTCCGCATGAGTCGCAACGTCCTCAGACACGAAATGGGCGCGGACGACTCGGCAGTGCCGATGGTCGCCTATCCCTTCAACGACGTCGGCCAGGCGGGAGCCTGCAACCTCTACTCCGTCCGCGACCCCATAGGCACCATCGTAGCCGAGGCGGCGCGCTCCTATCGACTGGGCTTCGTCCAGAGCCAGAGCGGCTACACGCTCTACGGCGACAACCTCCTCCTCTGCCGCCGCTACGCTCCGAGCTGGACCGACGAGGGCGCGGACGTCGTCCGCCACGCCTACGAGTACCACCCGCTCTTCATCGCGCGCAAGCTACGTGCCGAAGTGGCGATGCTAATGAACCACCCGAACGAGGCGAACGCCATGGCAGACGTCCTGAAGCGCGACGGCTATCCCGACGAACTTTGCCGCCAGCTGGATGCGGCCATCCACTCCCACTTCCAGAACAAGCCCACACGCGAGCGCCCGCCGCTCGTTGTCGAGGAGGACTACTACGACGACAACACCAACGTCGTCATCGCCTCCTCCGTCAACGAGGGGACCGGCAACCCGCTCATCAGATTTGACCACCCGTTCGTTGGCGCGCTTGCAATGCACAGCAAGGCCAATGACCAGATAGAGACCTTCGAATACGGCGCCCGCGCCGGCATAGACCTCTCGCGCAACACCACGCTGGCCTTCGAGTTCACCAACGGCCGCATGGAGCAGACGGTCCGGCCGCGCTGGGATGCCGTCATCATCACGAACGTCCCATACTCGAAGAGCAAGTACAAGTTCAAGATGGAAACCCAGACCATCAAGGGCACGCTCACGCACCGCAATGAGAGCGGCACCATCCTCTCCGCCACCCTTGGCATCGCGAAGAAGTCCCGGGTCTCCACTTCGGTCTCCCTCACGGACATCAACCTCCAGGACGATCTCAACTCGCACGTGTTCACGCTTGATGACGACGACTCAACCGTTGTCGGCGCGCTGGGCGCCCTCTGGAACCCCACTGACAACCTCCGCCTCCACTTCATCTACAGCCACGACTACGTGTCATCGGCGGTGAAGAACATCGACTACCACGGCGTGAGCGCGAACATGCTGTGGAAGCCGGAGGACGGCTGGAACGTGAACAGCATGGTGCAGTACAGGACCTACAGCGACGACAACGCCTTCTACAACGGCATGGTCGAATCCATGTGGGAGACAAGCCAGGACAGTGGCATCTGGGCCGGCCTGCAGCTCTCTACCGTCTCCACCAGCGAACCGCACGACTTCTACTGGACACCGTATTGGGACCAGCGCGCCCTGGGCGTCCTCCGCTACACGCAGAACCGCGAGGGCTACCACCTTTCGCTCAGCCTCCTCGGCGGCCTCCACCGGGACGAGGCGCGTTCGGACCGCCTTTACGAGACGGAGGTGACCCACGAGAAGGTCGTCGTGGTGGATGGTGTGGAAAATACCGTCAAGGAGACCGGAACCGAATACGTGGTCATGGAGACCGGAGCCGCCGGGTGGCATAAGATCTGGGGCTTCTCCGCCAGCTACGAGAAAGACCTTTCCCCGAACTTCACGCTGATCATGGAGGGGCAGGTCATGGCGCTGCGCGACTACATCGACCACATGGCGCTCGTCTATCTGCGCGTGAATTTCTAGCCATAACCTGAAGATTTGGTAGCATACTTAAGTTTTCTACAAGGAGAAGCAGTCATGATTAAAGAAAAGGCAATTGAGATTTGGAGTTTCTTCCGCGCGGCCGGCGTGCTGCAGGCGGTAGTGGACGCAAAGGCGTTCCGCGCGCTCAAGGAGCTGCCCAACGAGAACTGGGCCGTGCTGAGCTGCCCGACTACCGGGCTTGACTTCGATGCCCGCACGCTCTCCTTCATGGACGGCAACGGCGACGGCCACATCCGCATCGAGGAGGTCCTGGGCGCGCTCGCCTGGATGGAGAAGCGCATCGGCGACATGGCCGAGCTTCTCGACGAGAAGGACGAGGTCGCGCTGTCTTCGTTGTCCGGCACCGACGAGGGCAAGGCCCTCGCCGCTGCGGCGCGTGCTGTGCTGAAGGCCGTAGGCAAGGATGGCGCCGCGTCGCTTTCATTGGCCGACGTGCTGGCCCGCTCCGCTTCGTTCAAGGCGGCCGACTTCAATGGCGACGGCGTCCTGGTTCCGGCGGCGGCCAAGGAAGCGGGCCTTGACGGGCTTATCGGCGAAATCCTCTCGGCCACCGGCGGCGTTTCCGACAGGAGCGGCGCCAACGGCGTGGACAAGGCGACCCTCGAGGCCTTCTACTCCGACTGCGCCGCATGGCTGGCCTGGCTGGACGCCGGCCGCGCCGACGCGGCGAAGACGCTTCCTCTCGGCGACGCCACCGAGGGCGCCGTCGCGGCGTTGGATGCCGTGCGCGCCAAGATCGACGACTTCTTCGGCCGCTGCGACCTGATCGCCTTCGACGGCGCGGCATCCGCGGCCCTCAACTGCGGGGAAGGGGACTACGCGGCAATCGGCAAGGAAGAGGTCGCCGCAGGCGCCGACGCCATCGCCGCCTTCCCGCTGGCCAAGGCCGCGGCTGGCGCGGCCCTCGACCTCGGCGGCGCCATCAACCCGCAGTGGCGCGCGAGGATCGACGACTTCATCGCCAAGGCGCTCAAGCCGACGCTCGGCGAAAAGGCATCGCTGACGCGCGAGGACTGGGCGAAGGTCAAGGCGAACTTCGCTCCCTTCATCGCCTGGAAGGCGTCGGTCGCCGGCGCCCGCGTGGCGGGGCTTGGCGAGGCGCGTGTCCGCGAGATCGTCGCCGACGCCAAGGCGAAGGACACCCTCGTCGCCCTAATGGACAAGGACCTGTCCTACTCCGGCGAGATCGACCAGCTCGATGACCTTGAGAAGTTCCTGCGCTACCACGCGAACCTCAACCGCTTCCTCAACAACTACGTCAATTTCTCCGACTACTACAACCCGGACCGCCCCGAGATATACCGCGCCGGACGCCTCTACATCGACGGGCGCGTCTGCCGGGAGTGCGTCTATGTGGCCGACGTCGGCGCGCACTCGACCCTCGCCGCGTCAAGCAAGATGTTCCTGGCCTACTGCAAGGTCACGCGGCCGCAGACGGGCGAGACGCGCACCATCTGCGCGGCGGTTACGGCGGGCTTCTCCTCGACGCTCTGGGTCGGCCGCAACGGCATCTTCTACGATGCGCAGGGCAACGATTGGAACGCCGTCATCATAAAGGTGTGCGAATGCCAGATCAGCCTGAAGGAAGCCTTCTGGGCGCCGTGGCTGAAGATCAGCGAGCTTATCAGCGACCAGATCAAGAAACTGCTCTCGTCCAAGGAGACGGCCATGATGTCGGCCGCGACGACCAAGGTCGGCACGATTGGCGAGCAGCCGGCGGCCGCGCCTGCGGCGGAGCCGAAGCGCGACGGCGCCGCGATGGCCTCGTCGGTTGCGGCGATCGGCATTGCGATTGGCATCATCGGCTCGGCGATTGGCGGGCTGGTCTCCGCGCTGAAGGGCATCTCCTTCTGGTATGGCGTGCTTGGCGTGGCGGCAATCGTGCTTGCCGTGTCCGGTCCGTCGGTTATCCTGGCCTGGTTCAAGCTGCGGTCGCGTGACTTCGCGCCGGTGCTGAACGCATGCGGCTGGGCCATCAACAAGAAGATGCTCATGCCGATGCGCCTCTCTCGCGTCTTCACGCACGAGGCGGTCATCCCGGTTGGCTCCAACATCAAGCTCGAAGACCCCTATGTCGAGAAGCACTTCTGGCGCAAGACGCTCATCGTGGTCCTTGTTCTGGCGGGGTTGGGATTCTGGGTTTGGAAGTGGCACAACAACTGGCTGCCGGAGTCGCTACAGCGCAAGGCCCCCGTCGCCGAGCAGGCGGCGGAGGCCGCGCCCTGCGCCGACGAAGCCCCGGCTGAACAGCCGGCAGAGCCTAAGGCTGACTAGCCTGGCGCCTCCGCGCCAGACATCTAAACTTCCCAGGCGCGCCAACGCCAAACTTCCAAACTTCGCCCGAAGGGCTCAAACTTCCAGGGCGCGCTAGCGCACACTTCTCGCCCTTTCGGGCAAGGGAAACACCCTTCTGTCTGAAAGATTTTTCCATAATATCGCATTTTGAGGAGCGAGGAGGCGAGGCAATTCGCTACGAAAAGTGTGTCGTAGGCTGGATAATTCGCTACGAAAAGTGTTGCTGGGTGGATGGACCTTAGAAAGTCTGGCGGCGAACTCTACTATAGGCGTGACTATTCCGCCCACCTGAACGAATACAGCGGAATCTTCACCATGATGAATATTTCGGTGCATTGTCCCTTGACAGAAGGGCAGAAAATGTGATATTCTTCAATATAATGAAAATTGATGAGATAGGATCGTTTCTTGCACAACGGCGCAAGTCGCTGAAAGTCTGCCAGCGGGATTTGGCGGCCTTGAGCGGCGTTTCCGAACACGCGCTTGTCAATCTGGAACGCGGCATCGGCAACCCCACCCTAAAACTTGTCAATGCGGTGGCCGATGCATTGGGACTTGAACTTAACCTTTCCGTGAAGGACCAGGAGGCGACATGAAATGCGTTACGGTTTATGTGAAGGGGGTCGAGGCCGGTGTGCTTGCCCGCTTTCGAAACGGCAGCTATGAATTCCGCTATACGCGCCGTTATCAGGAAAGCGCGAGGCCGTCGGTAGCCTTTTCCCTTCCAAAGCGCAAGGCCGTTCATCGCTCGGCAAAGTTGTTCCCTTTCTTTTTTGGGCTGCTTGCCGAGGGCGAGCAGAAGCGAATGCAGTGCCGGACATTGCGGATTGACGAAAACGATCATTTTTCCCGCCTTGCGGAGACCTGCAGGGAGGGGACAATAGGAGCCGTGTATGTCCTCCCGCGCTAAAGTCCCTGATACACTGCCGTTCACTAAAGCGGACCTGAGGCTTCCGGTTATCGCGCGAAAGGGACGGCGAAACTCAATTTCCGGAGTTCAGCCCAAGGTTTTGCTTTCGATTGTCAAGGGTGAACTTGCGGTTGTGGAGACCGGTGGTGACTTCATTCTCAAGCCCGCTCCGGAGGATTCCCGCGCCAAGTTTCTGTCGGACATTCCGGCAAACGAGCACTTGACGATGACAATCGCATCACGGCTGTTTCGAATCCAAACGGCGGAAAACAAATGTGTCCGCTTTGCCGACGGGGAACTCGCGTACCTTACTCGCCGTTTTGACCGCAGGGGCGGCGAAACCCTCAGACAAGAGGATCTTTGCCAGATTGCCGGGCGCAGCGAGGAAACCCATGGCGAGTCCTACAAGTATGACTTCAGCTACGAGGAAATGGCCGACATCATCCGAATGGCCTGCCCAGCCTGTCGCGTGGAACTGCCGAAGGTCTTTCGGCAGATTGTATTCGACTACATTTTTGCCAACGGCGATGCCCACTTGAAGAATTTCTCAGTCTATGAAAGCAAACTGGGCGACTATGTGATGACGCCTGCCTACGATTTGCTCAACACTTTTTTGCATTATCCGGGCGACCCAACATTCATGGCATTGTCCCTTTTTGGCGATCCTGATTTCATGACGCCGGAGTTTGAGCATCTTGGCTATTACTCGACACCGGACTTTGTGGCATTGGGGCGGGCCTATGGGCTTGACGATCGGGCCGTTTGCAGGATTCTGGATGAATTCAAGACGAATTCAAAAAAGGTGGAATTGATGGTCAGGGACTCCCTTTTGTCCGAAGATGCGAAAAAGGAATACCTTTGCATCTTCTACGACCGCCTCGCAATGTTTCGCTGATATGCCGGCGAGATGGCGGCACGGTCATGCGGCTGCAATGAAGTGACTTGAGGCTTCCAAAAATCTGCGGGAAATGCCCTATTTCGCCGTGAGGGCGGGGTCGGCGTAGGCCCCTTCGCCTGTCGGCGGGAAATACCAGGTGATGAATGAAGGCGGCGAGAAGTTGACGCCGTCGTCCGCCACGCATATCACGTCGGCTCGGCAGGACTCGACTCCGAAGGGGGTGGCGAACGGCGACTCGTGGCGCTTGATGTTGATTTCAACCATGCGGCCATTCGGGGCAAGTTCGCGTATGGCGATTTTGTCCTGGTCGCCCTGTCCCACGAACCAGTGGAAGACAAGGTCCTTGTTGTTTTCGGGGAAGAGGGCGGAGACGACCATCTTGCGGCTGTCGGGCTTGGCGCGCCAGACGCGCGCGATGGCGAATGGAGAGTCGAAGATCCGTTCGCCGCGCTTGTCGTCGTAGTCGCGGCCGGGGACGAACGATGCGGACTCGTCGGCGAGGATCCGCAGGGGCGCGATCGGCGGCAGGGCGTTGGTTTCAATCGAGTGGGCGAGCATGGCCAGACGCAGGGTGTCGATGGCTTTGCCGTTGAATATGACCGGGTGCGCAGCGGGCGTGAGGTAGTCGGCGCGGCGAACGACATTGGTCTGCGCCATGCGGAGGAGATACTGGAGGGTAGGGGCTATGTGGCCATGCGCTGCGAGGGCGTCCTTGGTCTCGGGGCGGAATGCTGCGAGGGCGGTTGCGAGGCAGGCGAGGATCGGTCGGTCGGTCCAGGATGAGCCGGGTGCGATGAAGAGGTATGGCGTGCGGGAGGGGAAGACGTCGCCGTGGATGGAGGGGAGGTAGTCGTGGTGCTGTGGATAGACGTAGGTGGTGTTGGAGAGGTATTGCTGTAGGAGTATGTGAGGGAATTCGTTCTGGAGCCTGCGGGCGCACGACCCCCACAGCGGGCCGGAGGTGTTGGCCGTGGAGGAGTTGCCGATTGCGATGCGGCCGGGGAAGTTGAAGAGCGAGACGCCGGTGTCGGTGCCCGCGTCGCGGGATTCCGCGCAGTGCGTGGTAGGAGTGAGGCCGGTGAATGGAGTGACGTCGAGTTTGGAGTGGCCCCGGTCGTGGTTGTCGTAGAGGTCGCCGGCGTTGCCGGAGGCGGTGCCTTCGGACAGCCATGCGTTGATGGCGGCGCCGGTCTTGCCGGGGATGGCGGTGGAGCGCGGTGCGTATAGGACTGATGGGGAGCGCGGCGTGAAGAGAGTTGAGAAGCCGCCCGCTTCCATGTTCCATACGGTGTTTGATGTGGTGATTGGCGCGGTGAGTTCGACCGCGAGGGGATGCGGGGTGCCGGGAACGGTCTCCGGGTGTTCGTGGTTGGAGCGGATGATGGTGAGCGCCCGCTGGAAGGCCGGATCCCGGCGGAGGAGCGCGAGGTCGGTGTCGGCTGCGGCGCCGTCGGCATCGGAGAAGCCGAGAATCGCCGCGGCGAGGAGCGCGGTGCGGGCCTCTGGGATTTGGCCGAGGCGGGTCTTGGCGCAGGCGAGGTTGTAGCGCCAGATGGGGTCGCGCGGGAAGAACGATACGGCGTTGGAGCTGATTGTCTCCATGGCCGCGTAGTCTGAAGCGGCCATCGCGCGCTTGAAGTCCGCCAGTAAAGCGTTGTGGGCGGGGAATGCCTCCTGGAGTCCAAAGACGGTGGTGGCGGGAGGAAGGTAGATTGTGTTTTGCGCCTTTGGCTCCTCGGCGGCCTGAGTCGCCTCTGGCGACGATGCCTGGGCCTCGGCGGCCCCAGGCCCACTCTGGCCAAACGCAATTTGGCCATTGATACAGGCGATGACGAGGAGAGTGGCTGCGAACTTCATCGGATGCTGGATGCAGGATCTTTTCACGCTTTTACACTTTCACGTTTTCCGCCAGGTTCCTTAGTATGGCGGGTGTGACGTCGGCGATGGACGTGCAGGATGAGAGGAGTGCGTCTGCGCCAGGGCCAGTGGCGATCAATGGCACAGGGTTGAGGGTGTGGGTCTTCATCGCGATGGCCTCGATGTTGCCATGATCTGAAGAAAGCGCCGTGGAGATGCCCATTTCCGTGGCGAGGGGAAAGAGTGCGCCCAGGAAGGCGTCGAGGGTGCGCAGGACTGCGCATGCTGCTTCGTATGATCCAGAGTGGCCGACCTGGTCTGTGAGGAAGTATTCGAAAAGGGTGTAGTCGTAGCCCAGTGCGAGTTGGACGAGATGGTCAGCGGCTTCCTGAGGCGTGACGGTTGGCCCGTCGTAGCCCTTGGAAGCAAGGGATTCGCGGGTGATGTCGTGGAGAAGTGCCTGGTTGTGGAGAAGGTCTGCGCGGAAGGAGAGCGTTTCGGGGACGGTGAGCGCGGCCGTGGTGGTCACGGAGCGGAAGCGGCGGGCGCGGAGTTCATCGGGGGAGTCGGCGAGGTAGGCGTCGGCAAAGCGTGCGCGGCGGCCATCGGCCTTGAGCATGGTGAAGATGTTTGATTCCTCTACGAATGCGCGCAGGGTCGGCCCCGGGAAGCCTGTCACGTGGCGGCCCATGAAGGCCGCGGCGTTGCGGCCGCAGAAGAGCGCGGCCTGTCCGGTGGCGCTCTGGGGAAGTCCGGGAACGCCGAGGCAGGCGTCGAGCGGAACGCAGTGCGAGGCGAGCAGTTCGCAAATGGCGGGGCAGACCTCCGGGCGGATTGGATTGTCCGCCGCCGGAGCCCCGAGGCCGAAGCCATCTACGAATATGAAAAGCTGCTTCACGGTTGATGTTGGGTTTCTGCTCTGCGCCTGTTCGCCGCGCCGGGCGACGCGGCTATGTCGATTACAGAATAGCAACAATCCCTTCTGAAGTCAAGAAGCTTGGAAAACCGATGCCATGCGGAATGGTATAATAGATGCCATGAGACATACCGCGATTGCCATTCTTTCAGCTCTCTACCTGCTCGCTTTTTTCGCGGCTGGCGCGGCTCCCGAGGCCCGCGTCCTGCCATTTGAACGGGCGGCGTGGGAGAAATACCATCCGCTGGGTGGCGAGTTCGTGGACGGCCGCTATGTCTCGCTGCATGAGCAGGCGCCATCCTTCGAGGTGTCGCGGCTCGTGCCGCCGTCGGCCAATTTGGCCGTGGAGGCCACCTTCACGCCGGAGCGAAAGGCCGCCAAGGCCGACGGCACCGCCGCGATATCAATCTTCGAGTCGCCAGGCCACTACTGGGATCTGGCGCTTTACGAGTCCAAGCCAGGCAAGCGCTCCATCGCCATGTCGGAGCGCAGCGGAACATCGCAAGTGCACTCCGCGCTGAAGATGGAGGCCGACATCGGCGCTGGCGCCACCTGGGAGTGGGGCCGCGCCTACAGCCTCCGCCTCGCCATCGACGGCAAAGGCGTCCAGGGCGAAGTGCGCGACGCGGAGAGCGGCGAGCTTCTCTTCCGCCGGCGCTACGCGCTTGCGCCGGGGCATATCGCCTCCGGCCGCCCCGCATTCAGGTTCAACCGCGTCATCGGCAACTTCTCGGGCATAAAGGCGACGGTGAATGAAGCAGATTCACACAGAGCCACAGAGGCACAGAGAAGTTCATTGCCCTCAAATCATGAAACAAATCTCTGTGGCTCTGTGTCTCTGTGTGAGGAGAATAAAAAATTCTATCGCACAACGTGCGCCGAGGACGGGCGCTGGTGGTTCGTGGATCCCGATGGGAAGCGCTTCTTCCTCTCCGGCATCGGCGTGGTGTCGCACAACGGCTTCTTCAACTCGGCGCTTGGCTACGCCCCATACGCCCGCACAGTCGCCCGCAAGTATCCGACGCTTGACGACTGGGCCACCAACTCCCTCGCGCGCATCCGCTCATGGGGCTTCAACTTCCTCTCCTCGCCTTCGGCCATCCTCCTGCGGCGCGGCTTCCCGCACGCCCACGTCATCAACATCGGCCAGAACTTCGCCTGCTACGGCGACGAGTTCGACATCCTCCCCTGCGATGGCGGCCCGTGCTCTGGTTTTCCGAACGTATTCCATCCGCTCTTCAAGGAATACTGCCGCTTCCGAGTGCGGTCTTTCTGCACGGCCGACCGCGACGACCCCTGGACTCTAGGCTGGTATATCGACAACGAGCTATCATGGTGGGGCGACAAGCGCAAGTTCAAGACTCCGCCTGCGCGTGGCCTTTTCGACGCCGCCGCCCGCAAGGCGCCCGACCATCCGGCGCGCAAGGCCCTGGAGGCGTTTTTGGAAGAGTGGAACAATTCACACAAAGATACAGCGTCACATAGGGGTTCATTGTCCACCAATGCCAGTACAAATCTCTGTGTCTCTGTGTCTCTGTGTGACATTGAGAACATCCCCGTTGAAGTGACCCGCGAGTTCGTGCGGCTCGTGGCCCGCAAGTATTTCGAGGCCACGACAGCCGCGATACGCGAGGTCGATCCCAACCACCTGATCCTCGGCTGCCGCTTCGCCGGCTTCGGCTCCGCAGACCCCGTCGTCTGGGAGGAGTGCGGGCGCTTCTGCGACGCCATCTCGGTGAACAGCTACCCGATGGTCGATCTCGACCGCGGGATTGCGGTGAGCGGCTTCGAGCGGCACGACCGTCCAATCGCCGACATCATCCGCGAACGCGCGCGTCCTGCCGGCAAGCCGGTAATCATGACGGAATGGGGCTTTTCGGCGCTCGACTCCGGACTTCCCTGCACGCACGGCGCTGGGCAGCGCTTCTTCACGCAGAGGGAGCGGGCGGAGGCGACCTCGATCTTCGCCCGCACGATGTGGGCCTTGCCCGAGTGCGCCGGGTATGTCTATTTCATGTGGTGCGACGAACCGGCTGTCGGCAAGAACGGCCCAAAGAGCGAAAACACCAACTATGGCCTCGTCAACGCCGACGACGAGCCATACGAGGAGCAGGTGGCCGCGCTGTCCGCAGTGCAGCTGCATCCCGAAGAGTCGCGCCACGCGCCGCTGCCCGAGGCTCGCGAGGTCGTCCCGCCCAGTGCCGCAGAGATGGCCTCGAGGTTTGGACGCGTGGAGTCGCAGGACATCTCCATTGGCGTGGCGAGCTCTCATGGCGCGCAGCGTGGCATCTCCATTGGCGGCGGCACGCTCACGCTGGCTCTTCGTGGGGATGGGAACGGCGCCTTTGAGGCCGATGTGCGCCTCCACCGCATTGCCGGGAGGTCATTTGTCATGGCCGAACTGCTTGCGGTGCGCAACTGCGGCGTGGAGCCAATGACTTTCGACGCGGCAACCTTCCAGTTCCTGCCCGCCGACGAGGCCGCAGTCGCGGGCACTGCGCCGGCGCGCGGCGACGACGTCTTTGCGCCGCCGGCCGATGGCCAGCCAACGCCGATCCCGCCAATGCTGTGGCGGCCGTGGCAGTCCGGCGCGTGGGTGCTGCCCGACGGCAACATCCTCGGCATGCTCTCGCCGCGCACCGTCGGCGTATCCATCAAGTTCCGCAAGGATGACGCCCTCCACGGCGACGCCGAGTATAAATGCGGAAGCCTCACCCTCGCCCCAGGCAGGGAGTGGAAGCCGCAGCATGCGCCATTCGTGATTGCCGCGGCCTTGTCGGGCGGCGAGGATGCCTGGCGCGACCTCTGCGCCGAAATCCGCGCAGCCGCCACCTTTCAAACTCCCGCAACCTTTTCCCTAACCATCGACCCCTCCCGCATCCTTGGCCCGGTGAAGCCGGTGAACGGCGTGGGGCAGCCGCCGATTCTCGGGCTTCGCAAGTATTCGATGTTCCGCTACCTCAAGGAGGCGGGCGTCCCTTTCTCGCGCCTTCATGACGTGGGTGGAATGTTCGGGCGCGGAATCTTCGTGGACATCCCGAATCTCTTCCCCGACTTCGATGCCGACGAGAACGATCCCGCCAACTACGACTTCACCTTCACGGACATCTTGGTGAACGCGCTGGTGGAGAATGGCGTCGAGCCTTTTTTTCGGCTAGGCGTAACTCTTGAGAACTACGCCACGATTCGCCGATACCGCATCGACCCGCCCAAGGACTACGCCAAGTGGGCGCGCATCTGCGAGCATGTCATCCGCCACTACACCGAAGGCTGGGCCGAGGGCTTCCACCACACCGTCAAGCACTGGGAAATCTGGAATGAGCCGGACAACTGGGACGACCCTGAGCAGAACGAATCGTGGCATGGCACCTTCGAGGACTACTGCCGCCTCTATGAGACGGCCTCCAAGCACCTCAAGGCGAAATTTCCGCACCTCAAGATCGGCGGCCCCGCGAGCTGCGGCGTCGCATACCTGACGGGCTGGGATGTCCCTCGCGCCAAGCACCACCTCGACTGCTTCCACGCCTTTCTGCGCTACGTCCGCGAACACGATTGCCCGCTTGACTTCTTCTCCTGGCACAGCTATTCGACTGTGGAGAGCACCATGGCGCAGGCGCGCTATATCCGCGAGAAGCTTGACGAGGCAGGGTTTGCGGGCGTTCCCTCGGTTCTTGACGAGTGGCTGCCGGAGCCAGACCACGACAAGTTGGGCACGGCGGAGCAGGCGGCTGAAGTCGCGGCGGGGCTGATTGCGATGCAGAACGGGCCAGTTGACGCCGCCGCCATTTACGACGCCCGCTGCTCAATAGGCAAATACAGCGTGCTCTTCAACCCGCTCACATACGAGCCGCACAAGGCATACTGGGCCTTCGTGGCCTTCAACGAACTTCGCAAGTGCGGCACGGCGGTGGAGATCCACGAGTGCGGCGCAGACCAGCCTGCGCACGCCCTCGCGGCAGGACGAAAACAAGGCAGTTCCGCTTCCGTCTTGCCGCAAGGGCAAGCGCATGGCGCCGCACTTGCGGTTTACGCGGCGGCGAAGGGCGCTGATGGCACGGTCGCAGTGATGCTCGCGAACACCGGCGACGAAGAGGCACCGTTCGCGATAGAGAGCGCGGATGACAACAAGCGGACAACGGCAAGGAGCTGCCGCATCGTCGATGCTTGGCGCACATGGGAGGAGATTCCGCTTCCTGCGGCGCTGCCGCCTCATTCCTTTGTCCTCATCTATTTTTCAACCAACCTCACAGGAAAGGCACAAAAAATGAACACACTGAATCCCAATGTCCGCGCGCTCGTCACGGTTGACCAGGCAACCGTAGTCGGCCCGGTGAAGCCCATGCACGCCGTTAACAACGGTCCCGCCGTGAAGAAGCCCGGCGGCGACCAGGTTCGCGGCAACTTCGATGAATACAAGGCGGCGCGAATCCCATTCGCCCGCACCCACGACTCCATCAACTGCGTCTCAGGCGGCGCACACAATTGCGACATCAACGCCATCTTCCCCGACTTCGACGCCGACGAGAACGACCCCGCCAACTACGACTTCGTCTTCACCGACCACTACCTCGACAACATCCGCCGCGCGGGGACGCAGGTCTTCTTCCGCCTTGGCCAGACGATCGAGCACGGGCCGAAGAAATACGGCGTCCTGCCGCCGAAGGACTTCGCCAAGTGGGCGCGCATTTGCGAGCATGTCATCCGCCACTACAACGAAGGCTGGGGCTGGGGCGTTGACAAGGGCTGGACGACGAAGAACATCGAATGGTCGAACCAGTTCGGCATCGAATATTGGGAAATCTGGAACGAGCCCGATCTCGATCCGTCCGATGGTGAACCGCCGCGCAACCCGCGCTGCTGGGGCGGGACGACGGAGGAGTTCTTCCGCTTCTTCGAGACGGCCGCGAAACACCTCAAGGCGAAATTCCCGCATCTCAAGATCGGCGGCCCCGCCCTTTGCGGACGTCTCGACTGGGGCGAGCGCTTCCTAGCCTACTGCCGCGACCACGAGGTGCCGCTTGACTTCTTCTCCTGGCATGTCTATGCGACCGAGCCGAAGACCATCGCCGGAAGGTGCGACGCCGTCCGGGCGCTGATGGACAAATACGGCTTCGGCAAGGCCGAGTCGATCCTCAACGAATGGAACTATGTCAAGGGCTGGACGGACGACTTCGTTTATTCGCTTGAAGTGGAGTCGGGGCGCTTCAACCAGAAGAGCGCGGCATTCGTCATGTCCGCGATGATCGACTGCCAGTGGAAGCCGCTCGACATGCTGATGTTCTACGATTCAAGAGTCGGCAGCGGCATGAACAACCTCTTCAACGCCACGACGCTCTGGCCGATGAAGGGCTACTATCCCTTCTACGCATGGTCGAAGCTTGCGGCGCTTGGCACGCAGGTCGCCTGCGAAGTCACGGACGGGGGCGCCGGCGGCGGCGCCGCTGGCGATGGCCCGGCGACGGGCGTTGTCCTGGATCGCGCCGCCGTCGCGGAGACGCTTGGCCTCCGCGCCGTGGCGGCAAAAGGGGCTGACGGCTCCGGCGCCGCAATCGTCGCCCGCTATTCCGAGGACAACAACGTGACGGCCACAATCTGCGTGGCGGTTTCCGTTCCCGGCGCAGACCTTTCCCGGGCGCGCTGCCATGTCACCGACGCCGTTCGGACATTCACCGAGGTGCCTCTCGACATGCAGGAAGACGGCACGGCGCTTCTGCGCATGCAGCCCAACTCCTTCGCAGTCGTCGAATGGTAGTGCGCGCGTATGTGGTATAATGGATAGCGCACTTTTTAGGAGCAACAATGGCACTTACACTTGAATCACTCAAGGGCTTGAAGGTCGGCGTCTGCGTTTCGGGCGGCCTCGACAGCAAGACTATCGCAAAGCGTTTCACCGAGGCGGGCATCGACACCGTCGCCTTCACGGCGGATGTCGGCCAGCCGGACGAGAAGGACATCAACGATGTCGCAAAGCGCATGGCGCCTTGCGGCGTCGAGACTGTCATCGTCGATCTCAAGCCGGAGATGGCGGAGGCCTGCTTCGACGTCATCGAGGCCCAGGCCATGTATGACGGCGGCTACTGGAACTCCACCGGCATCGCCCGCGCCGTCACCGTCAAGGGCCTCATCCCCGAACTCAGGAAGCGCGGCTGCACCGTGCTCTCCCATGGCGCGACCGGGCGCGGCAATGACCAGATGCGCTTCGAGCGCTACACCAACGTCCTCGCGCCCGACATGAAGGTCTTCGCCCCCTGGCGCGACCCGACCCTGCTCAAGCAGTTCCCCGGCCGCACCCAGATGGTCGAGTACCTCGCGCAGTTCGGCATCATCGCCTTCGTCGGCGGCAAGAAGAAATACTCCACCGACTGCAACCTGGCCGGCCTCTCCCACGAGGCGGAGGACCTGGAGAGCATGCAGACGCCGATGACGATCGTCGAGCCGACGATGGGCGTGTGGCCCTTCCAGGCGCCTGACAAGCCGGAGCGCTTCGAGGTCGAGTTCAAGCACGGCCGCTGCGTCGCCATCAACGGCGAGGCTGTCACGCCTCTCCAGGCGATGCTGCTCGCCAACAAGATCGGCGGCCGCAACGGCATCGGCATGAAGCACGCGCTTGAGAACCGCATCGTCGGCACGAAGTCGCGCGGCGTTTACGAGGCCCCCGGCATGGAGCTTCTCGCATGGTGCCTCCGCTACCTCTACCAGGCCACGATGGACAGGCGCGCCACGCTGCTCTTCCAGCAGCTCTCCAAGCTGGTCGCCGACCAGATCTACGATGGCCGCTGGTTCGACCCCGCCACCCAGGCGGCCCGCGCCGCCATTGGCGTGTTCTCAAGCAAGGCCACGGGCAAGGTCGCAGTCTCGCTCTACAAGGGCAACATCCTCTTCGAGTCGCTGGAAGGCTGCGCCGCCACCATCTACAACGAGGCCGACTCCTCTATGGAGGCCAGCGCCGGCCTCAACCCGGTGAGCTCGCAGGGCTTCGCGGAAATCCAGTCGGTCGAGGCAATCGCCTTGGCCAAGGCCGGGCAAATCGTATAAGGACCACAGCCATGTCATACCACGAACTGAACGGAACTCTTGAGGCGAAGGGCGTCTCCTTCGCAATCGCGGTCAGCCGCTTCAACAGCTTCATCACCGAGCAGCTGGTGAAAGGCGCCCTTGACTGCATCGCCCGCCACGGCGGATCCGACGAGCAGGTGACAGTCGTCCGCGTCCCCGGCGCCAATGAGCTGCCGATGGTCGCCGACAAGCTCGCCGCAAGCGGCAAGTTCGACGTCGTCATCGCCCTCGGCGCCGTGATCCGCGGCGCCACGCCCCACGCCGACCTCATCAACAGCCAGGTCTCGAAGTCGCTGGCCCAGGTCGCGATAGCGCATGGCGTGCCGGTGATCAACTCCGTCATCTGCGCCGACAGCATCGAGCAGGCCGTTGAACGCGCTGGAACCAAGGCCGGCAACAAGGGCTGGGATGGCGCGCAGGCCGCCATGGAGATGGCAACGCTCTGGAAGAAGCTCTAGCCCCTAGCCCCTAGTCCCTGACCCCTAGCCCCTAGCCCCTAGCTACTACCTAGTCCCTAGCCCCTAGCCCCTAGTCCCTACTCTTCCTGAATGAACAAGTCTTTCAGCAATCTCGACAGGACGATTCGCCGCCGCCATTCGCGCGAGTGGGCGGTGCAGATGCTTTTCGCCCTCGACTTTGCCCCCCTGGAAGGCGCGATTGACGACTTCTTCGTCTCATTCTGGCAGCAGCAGGAGGACCTTTTCGTTTATCTGAGCACCGACAAGGAAGCCGCCTTGCGCACCTTTGAGGGCGAGGCGGCAAAACCCCACCGCGCCTTTGCCGAGCAGATCGTCATAGGCGTCCGCCAGCATCAGGCGGAGATCGACGCGAAGATTGAGTCTTTCCTCGGCGACTGGACGCTTCAGCGCCTTGGTGGCGTTGACCGCAATGTCCTGCGCGTCGCCATCTACGAGTTGCTCTTCGAGGGCGACACTCCGCCGGCAATCATCATCAACGAGGCGATTGACATCGCCAAGTATTTCAGCACCCGCGAGTCTGGGCGTTTTGTGAACGGCGTCCTCGACCGCGCGGCCAAGTCATTGGAGCGTCCGGTGCACTACCAGGCCGATGCTCCCGATTTCAGCCAGCAGGCCAGCCAGGGCGACGACGCCTAGCGCGCGATTTCCAGCACGAGGCCGTTGCGGCCGCGCACCTTCGCGCGGTCGCCCGGCGCAAGCGCCTCGCTGGCGACGGCGTTCCACTGCACGCCGTTTAGCTCCACTTTACCCGGCTTGCCCGGCTCCAGGGCCTCGACGGCGACCACTTCGCGGCCTATGAAGTCGTCATCGTAGTCAACTGCGGCGTCGGCGTTCTTCTTTGCGCCGTGGCCTATGGCGTGGCGGCGGAAGATGACAAGCGACACGATGGATAGCGCAAGGAACAGCAATGCCTGGGCGTTGGCGCCCATCTCGGGGAAGAGAAGCGTCGCGAAGGCCGTCAGCACGGCACCCGCGCCAAAGAAGATGATGATGAACCCCGGAACGACGAACTCCAGGGCGCACATAACCAAACCTGCGACAAGCCAACTGTAGAACACGGACATTGCTACCTCCATCAGGCGTTTAAAGAATACAATAAGATTATACCACAACTTGCGGTGTCGTCGTAGGGCACGGTTTGCGGGGAACTTTTCATAAATTTTTGGTATAATGTTACTTTTCAACTTTTCAAAAGGACCATTATGGAAAACATACTGAAGGAAGTGGCAGACCGCATACGCGAAACCCGCATGGTCTGCGAAATATCCGAGGAGGAGATGGCCGCATGCACCGGCGTCACCCTCGAAGCCTACCGCGAACTTGAGGCAGGAAAGGCCGACTTCTCCTTCACCTTCATTTACAAGTGCGCCGCGCGCCTTGGCATTGACACCACCGATCTCCTCAAGGGCTCAAGCCCCACGCTGAAGGAATACAGCGTCACCCGCGCCGGCGGCGGCCTTCCCATCGCGCGCCGCAAGGGTTTCCGCTACAACAACCTCGCCCCCCTCTTCAAGAACAAGATCGCCGAGCCCTTCATCGTCAAGGCCCGCGTCTCAAAGGAGGAGATGGCCGCGCCCATCAAGCTCGCGCACCACGAGGGCCAGGAATACGACTACATCCTCTCCGGCAAGCTCAAGGTATCCGTAGATGGACACGAGGAGATCCTCGGCCCCGGCGACTCCATCTATTACAATAGTTCCAATCCCCCCGGCATGATCGCATGGGAGGAGGACTGCGAGTTCCTCGCCGTCGTCATCTCCGTTGGCGGCGCCGCCTACGACTACCCCGACGCCCAGATTGAGCCGGCCAAGCCCGCCGACGTGGCCGACAGGCTGTCGCCACTCCCGCCCGACCCAGTGGCGGCGCGCTTCATCGAGTGCGTCGAGGAGAACGGCCACCTCCGGGAAATCAAGTTCCACAACGCCGACAAGTACAACTTCGCCTACGACACCGTCGATGCCATCGCCGCCAAGACGCCAGACAAGTGCGCCCTGCTGCACCTCGACCGCGAGAAGAACGAACGGCGTTTCACCTTCCGCGACATCTCCCTCCTCTCCAACCAGGCGGCCAACTACTTCGAGTCGCTCGGCATCAGGGAAGGGGACACCGTCATGCTCGTCCTCAAGCGCCACTGGCAGTTCTGGGTGGCCTCGATAGCCCTCCACAAGCTGGGCGCCGTGGCCATCCCCGCCACGCACATGCTCGTCGAGCACGACTTCGACTACCGCTACAAGGCGGCGAGCGTCAGGGCAATCGTCTGCACCGCCGACGGCGAGACGGCCATGCACGCCGAGAACGCCGCGAAGAACGTGGAGCAGGAGATCATCAAGATCGTCGCGAACGGCCACCGTGAGGGCTGGCACAGCTTCGACGACGAATTCGGCGCCTTCCCCAACACATTCGAGCGCCGCCTGTCCGCGGCCGGCGACGCCACGATGTACATGCTCTTCACGAGCGGCACCACCGGCTACCCGAAGATTGCCGCGCACAGCTTCAAGTATGCGCTCGGCCACTACATCACGGCCCGCTACTGGCACAACGTCGAGCACGACGGCATCCACTTCACCATCTCCGACACCGGCTGGGGCAAGGCCCTCTGGGGCAAGCTCTACGGCCAGTGGCTCTGCGAGGGATGCGTCTTCGCCTACGACTTCGACAAGTTCGACGCCGCAGACCTCCTGCCGCTCTTCGCGAAATACCGCATCACGACCTTCTGCGCGCCCCCAACGATGTTCCGCTTCTTCATCAAGGCCGGCATCGAGAACTACGACCTCTCGTCGCTTCACCACGTCACAATCGCCGGCGAGGCGCTCAACCCCGAGGTCTTCTACAAGTTCAAGGAATACACGGGCCTCTCGCTGATGGAGGGCTTCGGCCAGACCGAGACCACCCTCGTCATAGGCAACTTCGTGGGCGACACCCCGAAGCCCGGATCCATGGGCAAGCCCTCGCCGCTCTTCAAGGTCGATATCGTCACGCCGGAAGGCAAGTCCTGCGATGTAGGCGAGACTGGCGAGATTGTCGTCTCGACGGCCAACGGCGCGCCCTGCGGCCTCTTCAAGGGCTACTACCGCAACGAGGAGGCCACCCGCGAGGCATGGCACGACGGCTACTACCACACCGGCGACACCGCCTGGCGCGACGAGGACGGCTTCTTCTGGTATGTCGGCCGCATCGACGACGTCATCAAGTCTTCGGGCTACCGCATCGGCCCGTTTGAGATCGAGTCGGTCATCATGGAGCTGCCATACGTCCTGGAGTGCGCCATCACGGCCGCGCCGGATCCGATCCGTGGCCAGGTGGTGAAGGCGTCGATCGTCCTGGTGAAGGGCAGGGAGGGTTCTCCAGACCTTGCCAAGGAGATCCAGGAGTACGTGAAGACGCACACGGCCCCCTACAAATACCCGCGCATCGTCGAGTTCCTGCCTGAGCTGCCGAAGACCATCAGCGGCAAGATCCGCCGCGTTGCCCTGCGCCAGGGCGGCCACTAGGGCCGCAGCGCAGCATGCAAATGCCCGACGCCCCGCTTCCACCACTGCTCATTGCCGGCGCAACCGCGACCGGCAAGAGCGCCGTCGCGCAGTGGCTCGCCGAGCGCACCGGCGCGGCGATAGTCTCGACCGACTCCATGCTCGTCTATCGCGGCATGGACGTCGGGACGGCCAAGCCGTCGGCCGAGGAGCGGGGGCGCGTCCGCTACATCGGCCTCGATTGCGTCGAGCCGGGTGAGCGCTTTTCCGCCGGCGACTGGCTTCAGCGCGTGCGGGAAGGCGTGGCCGCGCTTCCAGCTGGAACGCCATTGATAGCCGCCGGCGGCACGGGCCTCTATTTCAGGGCGCTTCAGCAGGGGCTGGACGCCCCGCCATGCGACCTGGCCGTTCGCCAGAAGTTCCGCGCACTCTACGACGAAGGCGGCATCGACGCCCTTCAAGCGGAGATGGCGCGCCTGGGCGTGGCCGTGCCGCCTGGCGATGGGCAGAACCCGCGCCGCCTGATGAGGGCGCTTGAGAAGGCCACATCAGGCACGCCTGCGCCCGCGCCAGCAGCGGCTGCGGGCGGCTTTGCGCCCTTTGCCAATGCGGCCGCCTTCCTCCTCACCATGGACCGGGACGCCCTTGCGGCTCGCATTGAGCGGCGTGCCCGCAAGATGTTCGATGAAGGCATCGTCGAGGAGGCTGTGCGCATCTTCGGCGATGGCGCGCCCTCCGAAACCGCCGCAGGAGCCATCGGCTACGCCGAGGCGCTGTCCTTTGCGCGCGGCGAGCTGACGCTTGAGGAGGCCATCGAGCGCGTCTCCGCGCGAACCCGCCAGCTGGCCAAGCGCCAGCGCACCTGGTTCCGCCACCAGTTCGAGGCCGTTGAAGTCGCAGTTTCCCCCGATGACACCCCCGAGGCCGTTGCCACGAGAATCGTAGCCCTTTTGCGGAAGTAGCCTTCCGGCTTTCTTATTAGCGGAACTCCATTGAGTAGCGGAGGGTTGCCGAGGCGCCGGGGGCCAGGCGCACCATGTGCGGGCGCGTGGCGAAGTCGTCGATGACATCCACGTATGACGGCAGCCCGCTCCATGGCTCGATGCAGAGGTATTTGGTGTCGGTTTTGGCGGAGTGCCATAAGCCGAGATAGGGCATGTCCGGGAAGCGCACCGTGACCGAGCGCGGCGACTTCTCGGAGCGCAGCGTCACTTCGCTGCCAACGCGGTCGAGGAAGAGTCCGGTGCCGTTGAACAGCTCGTGGCGAAGATGCAGCCGGTTGCCGGCGGCGAGCGGGAAGGCGTGGGTGTGGCCGGTGATGAGGCCAGTGCCTTTGCCGAACTCGAAGGCGTCGGGGCAGACACCCGGAGCGAACTCCAGGAAGAAGTCCTCGAAGGCCCCGTCGCCGCCAAGCGGAACGGCAATGCCCGGATGGCCGCCGTAGGCGAATGGCATAGTCGTGGCGCCGTTGTTGCGCACCGTGGCCTCGACGTGCAGCGTTGCGCCGTCAAGTCGGAACACGATGGCGAAGGAGAAGTCGAAGGGGTATTGGGCGCGGGTGGCGTCGTTGCTCTCAAGGGTGAAGGTGGCGCGTGAACCGTCGGTGGCGCGCTCCGCCTGGAAGTCCGAGCGACTGGCGAAGCCGTGCCCTGGCAGGGAGTATTCGCGACCGTCGAAGGTGTATTTCCCTTCGAGGAGACTGCCGCAGATGGGGAAGAGGACAGGGGAGAAGCCCGATGGCTTTCCCGGCTCCTGCTGACAGAGATATTCGAAGCCGTCCTTCTTTGCGGAAAGCAGTTCTGCTCCGTGCGGAGATACCGCGACGGAAAGGATGCCGTTCGAGATTTCAACGGGGACGTTGGCTCCGGCGGGGATGGCCGCGCACGTGGCGGCGGCGAGGACGGTCGCGACGACTTGGGATTTTCCAGGATAGTTCATTTCGGTCATTTGTGCCTTTCAAATGCGGGTGATGGTTAGGGTTTCAGTGAGAGCAGCGCTATGCCGGCAATGCCAAGGCCGACGGCAATCCAGCCGCCCTTGGAGAAGCGTTCGTGGCGGAAGAACCGGCACCATAGTGCAAAGAGGAGAATGCATGTCCCGGTCGCGACGGGCATGACGACGGAGGTGATCCGCAGGGCGTCCGCCGCGTCCGTGGCGGCGAAGAAGCATGCCTGCCCAAGCGTTACCACGGCGGCGTATGGAAGGGATATCTTCCAAACCAGCCCGGGCTTCCAGATGCCCTTGGCAATGCAGAGGGTCGTCCAGAAAACCATGCCCACTGGCGCCTGGAGCGGCAGCCGCCAGGTGAGCGTCTCGGGAGAGAAGCCGGCGTATCCGGGAATCTGCCGCAGGAAACTGCCAAAGCCGATCAGTGCGAACGAGCCGAAGGCGCACAGGAAATAGACGGTGTCGTTTGCGCCCCCCTCCTTGGTAGGCTTGTCCCTTGCGAAGAGGAAGAGGCTGGCGAGGGCGAGCGCCATGCCCGTCCACTGCGTGGCCGACGACGGGTTGTGCAGGAAGATGATGGCGCAGAGGAAGGTTATGACCATGGCGCTCTGAGCGATGCACCAGGCTATTCCCTGACTGCCGCGGTTCATCGCGTATTTCAGGAGCAGGAAGGCGACCACCTCCATGGCCGCGCTTGGCATCATTATCAGGGCCAGGCGCGCTATCTCGCCCACTGGCGCGGCTGCGGACGGCGTCTGCGTCAACCAGACGAAGGCATTGTAGAGAATGCCGTTGAACGAGAAGAATGCGTAGAGCCTGTCCTTGTCCGATGGCGCGGCGCCGAACAGGACGCCTACGGCGCCCCATGTCAGCCCTGTGAGGAGCATTAGAAGAATAGCGGTGGTCATGGTTTATGGTTAATTTCGGGAATCTTCCACACCGTTGATTTCGGCCGCGTTTGCGAGCGAGACATGACCTTCCACGCGGCCGTCGTCGAGCGCAGGACGTAGCGGTTGGCTATGCGCCCGGCGGAAAGGAAGTCTGCGACGCCATGGACGTATCGCTGCGCCTTGATTGCGGCGATGACGACGATGGCAATTGGTATTGAGAAAAGAATCCAGTCTATCCAGTGCATGACTCAATACATTCTACCATACGGCCGCGCCTTTGGCGCGCCTGAGCAAAAAACGCAAAGGCAGATTCAGGCGAAAAACACCGTAGGACGAACTCCAGACAGTCTTTTTGTTGGGATTGGTTTTCGGGGGCGCTTTCCAAGTTTGACGGCTTCCTTCATACCACATTCTCACTCCATGCGCATCTGCAGGTCGAACGACTGAATTTCCGAGGTGGCAAGGCGTCCGTCAGGATCGACAGCTGGTCTGTTTGCCATGTCTGGGGAGATACCGAGATGGAAGCGGCTTTTTTGTCCCTCCACGCGGATGCGCCCGTCCTGCGACAGGGTGATGATGGCCGACAGTGGGTCATCCCAGAAGAAAGTGTTGCCCGCCAGTCGCCACCGGGACGTATAGTCGGCGGGGTAGGCCGCGTGCGCGTCATCGGTCCATTGGTAAGAGGCGGAGTTGAGGTCAAGATATACGATGCTGTCGAGGAGGCGCATGTGATCGCAATGGTGGTGGCCGTTGATGACGAGCCTCACGCGGCCCGGATGCCGGGCGTTCGCTTTGTTGAGTATCCGGCGCACGGCGGCGCCATCCGGGCTTCCGCAGACCGCCCGCTCAAAGGAGGCATGGCTTGCCACGACGCAGGGAAAGGGCGATTCTTCTAGGGTTTCCTCCAGCCATTCCAGCTGTTCGGGCGGGACGCGTGAGATGTTCATCCTGTTTTCCCTGGCAACGGCGTAGTAGTTCCCTTGGGAATAGTGCGTCCAGCAGCCATTGACGAGGCAGTAGTTGGTATCCATCACGATGAAGCGGAAACCATTGCAGTCGAAATGGTAGTGGCCCCGCTCAAGGTGGTAGGCTTCAAGCGTCTCCTCGTGCGCGTTGCCGTCGTCGTCGTGTTTTCCGATTACATGGCGGCAGGGAATGCGGAAGTCATTGTAGAAGTCCACGTAGTCCCGACAGACGGCAGGTTCATGCGTTAGGTCGCCCAGATGGATCACCATGTCGCAGCGGGATTGGACTGCGCGGTCGAGAATGCGTTCGAGCCATTCGCGGGAGTCGTGCGGGAAGACGCCGGGGAAGTAGTGGATGTCCGCGAAGGCGCAAATACGCAATTCCCCCGATGCGGATAGCTCGGGCACCGCCATGGGTAAGGCTGGCATTTCCCGATTACTCGAAGATGTCGTCGATGACGCGTCCCGTCCAAGCGCGGGCCGGCGGAACGCCGAGCATGTGCGCGATGGTCGCACCCACGTCCGGGCTGAGCGTAACCCACGGGATTTCGTATCCCTTCTTCACGCCCGGACCGGCGAACACCAGCGGACGCATTTTAATGGGCTGCAAATTGCAATTTGTTGATTAGTAGCCCAAAATCTCGCTATTTTTGTGGAAAAACGGGCTGCAAAATGACTTTTTCGCATTTAGTAGCCCGAATTGTCGTCTAGGAATATGGTATAATATTCACTGCAAAATAAAGGGGCCATCATGTTTGTCGGTCGTAAGGAAGAACTGGAACAACTAACTGGATTGTGGGACAAGCGGGTCGCATCCCTGGTTTCGTGCCGGGGTCGGCGGCGTGTCGGGAAGTCCACATTGATAGAGGAGTTCGCGAAGCGGACGGCGGAGCGGTTCATTTCCATTGAAGGACTGGCACCGCGCAGGGGAATGTCGGACAAGAAGCAGCGCCGAAATTTCTGCGAGAGGCTCGCAGAGCAGACAGGCATGGAGGCCCGTGATGCGGCATCCTGGCCCCTTGCGTTTGCCATACTGGACGAAGCTCTAACGGAAAACGTCCGCACAGTTGTCCTTTTGGATGAAATATCCTGGATGGGTGGTTACGACAAGGACTTCCCTTCATATTTAAAAGCAGCTTGGGACAAGCGGTTGAAAAAGCATGGCAATCTTGTCCTGGTGCTTTGCGGGAGCGTTTCTGCTTGGATTGCGGACAACATCTTAAACAGCACGGGATTTGTCGGACGCAATTCGCTTGACCTTGAAATAAGGGAGTTGCCGCTCCGTGAGGCCATACAAATGCTTGGCTCTGGAGCGGCGAGGCTGTCGTCTGCTGAAAAACTTGATTTGCTCTCCGTCGTCGGCGGCATACCCAGATACCTCGAGGAAATCCGGCCAGCGCTGACGGTTGAGGAGAATGTCCGCAGAATGTGCTTTGTCAGGCAGGGGCTGCTGTTCCGGGAATTCGATGAAACCTTCTGCGATGTGTTTGGCAAGGGGGCTGTGCGGCGGCGCGAGGTTCTTGAAACGCTTGCCGGTGGCGCGTTGACCGCCACGGAGATTGCGAAACTGCTGGGCCGAAAGGTAAACGGACACCTAGTAAGGACACTTAAGGAACTTGAGTATTCAGGATTCGTTGCGCGAGAGGCCAATGTCAATGCGGCCACTGGTGGAACGAAGCGCATGGAGCGTTTCCGCATCTGCGATAACTACACGCGTTTCTACATGCGGTTCATTGAGCCAAACAAAAAGGCCATAGCCAGTGGACTTTTCCGCTTCACATCAATGGAGCAACTGGCAGGATGGGAGACCGTCCTCGGCCTCCAGTTCGAGAATCTTGTTGTCAACCATGTGGAGGATTTGTTTGGTTTTCTTGGGCTTGAGCGCTCACTGGTTCTTTCGGCAGCGCCCTATGTGCAGCGCGGGACAAGGCGGGGCGAGGGTTGCCAGATAGATCTCTTGATCCAGACGCAGCGAACGGTTTTTGTCGTTGAAATCAAGCGAAGGAAGGAAATTGGCCCCGATGTTATGGACGAGATGGCGAGAAAGGTAGGGCGGCTCAAGATTGCGGAGGGCGTGTCCATTCGCACCGCGCTTGTCTATGACGGCCGGCTTTCCCCACGCATCGAAGCGGAGCGCGGCTTTGACTTTGTCATACCTGCAAGTCGGATTCTGGAATAAGGAGGTAGAATCGTTGTATGCCAAAACCTGATTCCAAGTACCTTGAAATCGCGGCGACACTGAAGCGCGAGATTCTCGAAGGCAAATACGAGGATAGCGAGCGCTTCCCCAGCGAGGAGACCCTCGCCCGTCGTTTCGGCGCGAGCCGCCCCACCATCGAGCGCGCCCTCCGCGAGCTCAAGCGCGCCGGCCTGCTTGAGGCCCGCGCGGGATCGGGCTTCTACCTCACCTTCGCCGCGCGCAACGCCACAGGCGTGATTGGCCTCATCGCCCCCGACTACGGCAAGATCGACTTCTTCACAGACCTCTGCGGCTCAATTGCTGAGGCCGCCCGCGCCGAGGGCTACGGCGTCCTGCTCGGCGACGCCACCGCGCCTGGCTCCAAACACCGCGCCGCCTTCGCCGTCTCGCTCGCCAGGGCCTTCGCCGAGCGCCGCACCGCCGGCGTCCTGCTGGAACCCGTCGATCTCGTGCCCGACTCCCACGTCGCCACCCGCCGCGTGCTGGACATCCTCGCCGAAAAGCACATCCCGGTCGTCCTCCTCGACCGCGACTACGTCCCGCCGCCGGCCCGCAGCGAGTTCGACCTCGTCGGCATCGACAACTTCGCCGCCGGCTACCGCCTCGGCCGCCACCTCATCGACGCCGGGGCGCGGAGCATCCGCTTCCTCACCCAGAGCGACTACGCCAGCACCATCCGCAGCCGCATCCACGGCGTCGCCCAGGCAGCCATTGACGCCGGTCTGGCGTGGAACGCCTCGTGCGTCGTGGAAACCGACCCCGCCGACGTGGCGGCCTTCCGCCGCCTGATGCGCGGCAAGGGGCGCCCCGACGCCTTCGTCTGCCGCAACGACCCCCTCGCGGCGCGCCTCCTGCAGACGCTCTCCGCGCTAAAAATCAAGGTTCCGAGTAAGGTCAAGGTCGCAGGCTTCGACGACGCCAAGATCGCGACGCTGCTCAACCCGCCGCTCACGACGATACGCCAGCCAATAGCGGAGCTGGCCTCCACGGCGGTCGCTTCGCTCCTGCAGCGAATCAGGGAACCAAGCCTCGCCCCGCGCGCGATTCTCCTCGACGCCCCAATGGTCGCCCGCGCCTCCACCGGCGCATAAATGCGAAAAGATACCATTCCGTTTGAATTGCAATGACCATTACGGTGTCAATGGAGTGAATTCTGCGACCCTGTGGATGTAGCGTTGTGCCTTGATTGCGGCGAAGACGACGATGGCAATTGGTATTGAGAAAAGAATCCAGTCTATCCAGTGCATGATAGTGGTGTTTTTATCTTGGTGTGTTAATTATACTGCATTGCGGCAGGCGCGGCAGGGCAGCGGGGCGGTCGTTGTCCTGGTCAAATCGACGGACAGCGTTTCACATGCGCCGTTTGGCCGGTGAACCGTGACTTGATGTCTCCCCGTGCCGTGGCAGCGGATGGCGCCGTCATCCGCGACCTCCAGGTGAAGTTCACAGGAGTCCGGCTCCAGAACGAGGTCCGGGAGGATTGTCAGGATCTTCGCCTGGCGTTCGACCACGCCCGTCTCAAACTGGATGTCTCCGGCCTCGATGCGGACGGCCTTGCGGTTCCCGGCCTTCGTCCAGTCGGTGTTAAGGAGCATCAGGCGGCGGACATCGCCATCCTCCACCCATTCATTCCAGAACACCTCGCGGGAAGTGTCGATCACGCGGGTCTGCGGCAGGTTTTGCGAAGCGAGTCTCGCGATCAGCGCGGCCATGACCTCTCGCAGGTCCTCGTGGCCCGGGTAGGCGTAGGCGGTGACGGCATAGACCGTACCCCGGCCCTTGCTGAAGCGGCAGACAAGAGTCTCGCCAGTCATGGCGTCCCATATCACCGGTTCGGCTCCGGTCATTTCCAGCTGCGCCAGACGGCATGGACCGTCCTCTTCGGGCGACTTGCTCGGAACTCCGGAGAGTTCGGGAACGACGAAACCCTCGCGCCCAATGGCGTTCCACTGCCCCGAATAGCGCTTGCCTGGGCCTTTTACCTTGAAGCCGCAGAAGTCGGAGAGGTCGCCTCCGTTCCAGAGGTCGAGGTCCATCATCTCCTCAAGGAACTCTCGTCTGACATGCCGGCTGAACTGCGGCAGGCCGATGAGGAGCGTCCCGCCATTTTCGACGAAGGCCGACAGTTTGTCGTAGTCCTCCTGGATCATGGTGTTCCAGCCGAGATGCAGGAGCAGCGAATAGCGTTGCAGATATTCGGTTTTCGCCTCCGTTGGAACTTCGTCGAAGTCGCCGTATGGCGTGCCGGAGAAGAAGAAGCGGCGTCTGGTGAAGTCCTGGCGGAGCGGCTGCGTGCTTGCGCCGGGCATCAGGATGTCCAGCAGCTGGCGGCACTTTTCGGGCTGACGGTGGCCCCAGAGCGGGTCGTTCTTGCCGAAGAGTCCCCACACGGCGTAGTCGGGGCTTTGGTCGGTGTCGCAGATGAAGCCGTTGAAGGGCGCGGCGTAGCGTCCTTCGACGAAGGCGATTTTGCGCGTCGGTGCGCCCTTGCGGGGATGCGTCTTGACGAAGCGCAGGAAGTCGCGCGTCATGTCGCGCTTGCCCTTGGTCAGGAGGTCGTCCCATGCCTGGCGCTCCTCTTTGAAGAGCAGGAAGAGGCTGTCCTCCTCGTAGATCATCGACGCGCCCATCATCCATGGCTGGAAAAGCGACAGGTAATAGACGCCTAGGTGGGACTCGAAATAGGGCTGGAAGGCGTGCTGGATGGCGATGTGGACGCCCCATTCGCCGCTTCCCAGCGCCTCCGCTGCCGGACGCGCCTGCGAGCAGATGTGCTGGGTGTGGGAGACCATTGTTTCAGTGCGGATGAAGTCCGCGCCGGCCAGATAGCAGTAGCGGTGGGCGCCGGAGGCGTCGCCGAAGGCCATGCGCGGGTAGAGCGCGTGGGCGTGGTCTATCTCGATCTTCAGCCTCTTTAGGCAGTGTTCCATCGCCGTCTTCATGTCCTCCGAGCGCCACTCGAAGCCAGGGTCGAAGGCATAGACCGCTCCGGGCCATTCGTGCTTGCCGGCGCTGTGCATCATTTCCCCCGCGCCGCGCAGGAGGGCGTCGTTGTCGAAGCAGTTGGCGGCCTCCACGTGGATGCGGTGGTCGTGGCAGAACCTCCCCCAGCGCTCAAGCAGCTCGTCAGGGACTTTCGCGTTGGCGTGGGTGTCCGGGGCTGCGTAACGGAAGGACCTGAAGACAACGAGATTGCCGAGCCTTGTCCGCCAGGTGTAGTCAAGCAGCCAGTCCATAAGGCCGCTGCCGTCGTGCGGGACGACCGTCATGTCGTAGCCGACGGTGACCTCGGGCGTTTCGTCCTTCAGCGCATAGACGGCGGGAATGACGCCGGTTGTCGAATCGGTTGAAACGGGAACGTTGGTGCCTGGTTCCGCGATGGAGAAGGGGAAGTCGTTCCATCCTGGGGCCAGTTCCACTTCCTGGCTTTGGTTCTCCCAGCGGATCGTGGCCTTCCCGGCCTTGGTCGCGAATACTCTCCCGATGAGCGGCTCCCCCGCGAGCACCCATGGCGGCAGCGACAACTCCAGGTGGCGTCGCTCGGACTGCTGCAGAATCAGGCGCGAGACAAGCAGGAAGTATTTCCCGTTGCCGTTCCTCAGCGCGAAGCGGTGTCTGCCGGAGACGGCGGGGAAGCGCAGCCAGACGTCTTCGAGCATCTGCATGAAGTTGTCATGCTCGCGGAAGTAGCGCGTCATCTCGGCGACCTGCCGCCCGTCGCAGAAGAGTGTGAGCGGGAAGTCGTCGTGGATTTGCCTTTCTTTGTCCTCCGTGTATTCAGGCGCCGCCATGGCGACGATATGGAGAATCGTCTCGTTGGAGTCGCCGTGCGGCTCTGGCAGGTCTGCCTCGAACTCCGCCGCCTCGCCGGGAGCTATCCATGCGGTCCGCATCCGCGCCCAGCTGCGGACTGGTGCGGAACCGGCAAGCTGGTCGGGCTCAATAGTGACCTGGCCTGCCCGCGCCGGGGGCCTGAACCAGTAGTGGCCGCTGCGCGTGACGATGACATGGCAGCCGAGGTATTTCGGGCCGACGGGGAACTCGACGCGTCCGTTGGAGAGGATGTCCTGCGCCTTGAACTTGAAAGTGCCGGAGAGCGTGACGAGCGTGAAGACGGCGTCGTCCGCCACGTCCGCCTCAACACGGATTCCGGCGAGGCCGCGATGGGTGGTGCTCTTCCAGCATGGGGCGGGCAGCGGCGTCTCCTTCGCGCAGTGCCCCGGGCCGAACCAGAGGACCGGATAGTCCAACTGGAAAACCTTTTCGATGGTGCCGCCCGAACACTCCAGATGGCCATCCCAGTGGTAGAAGGGATGGTAGTGGCGGCGGGAGTAAAGGTATTGGTACCCCCAGTCGATTCTGAAATCAATCTTCATTCCGGGTAGAATTCTACCAAAAGGATGGAATGTGGCGGTAGGGCGCTCGGTAGCGGCGCCTCCTCCCATGTGCGGGTAGCGTCGGTGATGCGGCAGCGGCTTGCCGCCGTCCGCTTGCTGTCCTCTCTTGCTGTCGTCCGCTTGCTGTCCTCGTCAACCTCCAGTGTGAACGGCACCGTCTCCTCTCCGCAGTTCACGAGCATCGCGGCCACGGAGCCGTCCTCGCCCCGCGCCGCGGCGGCAAACGCGCCGGAACTTGCCCCGTCGCAAAAAACTCTCACCGCCGTGCCGCGCTTGCGCAGCTCGTTGAAGGCCATGAAGGCGTAGTATGCCTTGTGCGGTTCGTAGGTGAAGGGGTTGAAGAGGGGCGAGTAGTCGCCGGTGTTGCACCTGGCGTCGTAGATGGCGGCCGAATCAACGGGGCCGTTCTGGAAGACCAGCAGCGTGGCGGCGATTTCCGCCGCCTGCAGCGCCGTGCCGAGCTTGTCGTGGTTCGGCTTTGGCAGCCACTCGTTGAGGCAGGTCTCCACCCCGACGAAGCCGGCGGCGTCGAGCTGCTTGCGGACGTATCCGATCTGTGCGCCCAGCTCGTCGGGGCCGTCGTAGCTGTGGTAGGAGAGGAAGTCCATCGGGCAGCCGTGCTCCTTTACGTAGGCGAGGAACTGGTGGAAGCACGCGAGGCGGTGCCTGTCGCGAGGCGATGGGTCGTCTTGGAGGGCCGCTTGGATCCCGCTGAAGGCGGGACCGCCAATCTTCAGGTGCGGGAAGGCGGCCTTGAGATGCTTGGATGCAACCTCGTAGAGGCGGCAGTATTCGTCGAACGAGCCGTGCCACATCTGGTTGATTTCCGGGTCGTGTAGGTTCTCCGGCTCATTCCATATCTCCCAGTATGTAATCCTGTGGTGGAAGCCGTTTGCCCAGCCCTCGGTGTAGTGGCGGATCACGTGCTCGCAGATCCGCGCCCATTTTGCGGGGTCCTTTGGCAGGTCGATGCGGTAGCGGCGCACTTCCGGGAAGTTCTCGATCGTCACGCCGAGCCTGAAGAACGGCTCGACGCCGTTCTCCACCAGCTTGCCGATCAGGGCGTCCGTGAAGGCGAAGTCATAGTTGGCGGGGTCGGCCTCGTCGGCGTCGAAGTCGCGGAAGAGATTGGGGATGTCAACGAAGATACCGCGCCCATACATCCCGCCCACGTCGTGAAGTCGCGAGAACGGGATCCCCGCATCCTTGAGGTAGCGGAACATCGGGTAGTCGCCCATGCCGATCAATGGCGGCTGCCCGACGCCGTTCACCGGCTTCACCGGCCCCGTCTCCTTCGAGAGATCCACCGTGACGGTGAATGCGGAGGCGCCAAGTGCGCACCCTGCTGCGACAATCGCGAAAAAACGCTTCATTTTGAATCCTCTTGTCCACCGTCGATGCGCGCGATTTCGGCGGCGTCGGCGAGTGAGACGTGGCCTTCCACGCGGCCGTCGTCGAGCGCGTTCTGTCCGCCACCGGCGCGTTCGCGGGCGTCGAGGTCGCGGAAGAGCCGCATGAGGTCGCGCGTTCCGCAGATGCCGAACCAGAATGTCGAGACAACGCCTATGGCACATGCCACGACGAAGTTGACGATGAAGAAATAGACGCTCCACCAGGAGTCGGGCTGGAGAGGCAATATGCCTTTCGCGCCCAGCACGTGCCAGGCCACGTTGGCGACGAAGCAGAGGCAGAAGCACCAGACGAAGGAGTAGAGGAACGCCGACCAGGCGAGGATCCTGTCGCCGCGGGTGTAGTTGCGGTCGATGCCAATCAGCTTCTCAAGGAGGCCCCCCTTGCTGTTGTCCGCTTGCTGTCCTCTCTTGCTGTTGTCCGCTTGCTGTCCGTCGCCCTCCGTGCCGTCCGCGTATTTCCCGCGGTGCAGCAGCCGCTCCATGTTGAAGGGCTTGCGGCAGGTGGCCAGCGACACCCCGACATACAGCAGCAGTGTGAAGAGGGAGACGATCGTTCCTACTTCTTTCGAGTTGATCGGGAACTTGTCGGCCGTGAGCTCCCAGTGGATCAGCGGCTCGAACGGCGCGGAGCAGGAGCGCAGGAAGGCATCGACGGCCTGCATCCAGCCGTTGTCCACGATCCACGGGTAGAGGGCGGACACCCAGTATTTCTGCGCGAAGATCGCCGCGATGGCGAGTCCCGCCCCGACGAGCATGGAGACGTAGGCCCCCGCCGTGGTTCCGCGCTTCCAGTAGAGGCCGAGGGTGATCACGGGGCCGGCGGCGTTCCAGAGCGCGCCTGTGATGGCGAAGAACATGAAGACGAAGTCGATCTGGCCGAAATACTTTCCGAAGAGGAAGGCGCAGAACGCGATACCGCAGATGGCGAGGCGGAGTCGGCCAACCTGCTGGTGCGGGGTCCACGGGGTCTTCTTGAGCGGCAGCACGCAGTCCTGCACGACGACGCTCGCCAGCCCGTGGATGTAGGTCGTGTCCGTCGTGAGCATCATGAAGACGGCCAGGGCGCAGAAGAGCCCCACGAGGCCGGTGGGGAGAATGGCGCGGATGGCCGTCGGGACGCGCTGCTGCTTGAAGATCGTGGAGAAGGTCTGGTTGCGCGCCCGCAGCGCCTTCCAGTTGTCCTTTTCGGCGGCGGTCATGGCCTGGATTTCGGCCTCGCCCTTTTCGCCGCCGAGCACCTCCGACGCCGCTGCGAGGAAGGGGTCGGCCGTCTCGGCCTTGAACCGCTCCTGTTGCGCGGCTCTGCCTTGCTGTTGTCCGCTTGCTGTCTCCCCTCTCATCGCAAGGTATTCCTCGCGCGTTGTGAACTCCGTTCGCAGCTTGGCGGCCGCGAACGCCGAAGCGACGGCCTCCGCCTCGCCGGCGGGAATGGAGCCGCCCTTTGCCGAGAACGCCACGTCCGCGTAGGCCGTTGCGGCCAGTTGGGCGCGCGTCTCGTGCGACTCCCGCGCGAATTTCGGGCTGTTGTTCCACGAGTAGGCGACGACGGCGACGAGCAGGAACATCATCGAGCTGAAGCCGCTGCGCCAAGTTCCGAGGACGCCCGCCATCTTTGACTCGTGCGCGTTGCGGGCAGCGCTGTTGTAGCCGCGCCCGCCCCAGAGCAGACGGCTCAGAAACAGCCCCAGCACTCCCGAAAGCACGTAGAAGAGGTTGAAGTCCCGGAGGTCCACCGTGTCGAATGGGTTCAGGAAGCTCACACCCTCCGGTCGCGCCGAGACGGCAGGCTGGAGATCGCCCCACCAGGAGAAGCGGCAGAGCAGGTAGATTGCGACGAGCAGGTATATCGGGTAGTTGAGGATGCCCTGGATGCAGTCTGTCACCATGATGGTTATCTGGCCGCCGGCGCATGCGATGAAGCACGCCAGGGCGAGCGCCAGGGCCATGGTCGCGGCGAACGTCGAAACCTGGAACCCGAACACGGAGAACGAGACCGGCAGCCGCATGAAATACATGAGGAAGCGTGCGCTTACCGCCGGGAAGATCGCATAGTTCAGGAAGCCGGACAGCAGCTGGATGCCGCTGGCGGTCATCCGGAACGACCGGTTGTAGCGCATCTCGAAGAACTGCCCCAGCGTCATTGCCCGCGTCTCGCGGAACCGGTAGGTGGCGAATCCGACAAGGCCGAGCACCATGCCGATGGGCATGAGGATGGAATTCCAGAAACTGTAGGCGAAACCGCTGTTGTAGTAGGCCTCCAGGCTGCCGACGAGAGTGACGAGCCCGAAGCCCGACTCGCCTTCCGCCACGCACAGCACATAGCGGCGCGCGATGCGCCCCGCAGAGAGGAAGTCGGCTACGCCGTGGACGTAGCGCTGCGCCTTGACCGCCGCCGCGATGACGATGGCGATGGGAATGGCGAAGAGTATCCAGTCAAACCAGTTCATTGATGGTCCTTTTTCCTGTAGAAGTTATTCTACAACATCGGCTTTGAATCCACACTTGTTCGGCGGTTCCTTTCCCGAATCGGCCCTTCCGCCGGCAAATCAGGGTGCGGACGCCGCCGATCTCAGCGTCGAAGATCGTCGCGTCGGCCTTCGCGTCCCAGTGGCGGACGATGCGGACCGTGCAGCCCTCGGCGAACTCCGGGAGGTTGCCAATGCGGATGTTGTCGGCCGAGTCGAGAGCCGACCAGCGGGTGTCCGGCACGTCGTCGGCGAAAGATGCCGTCCGCTCCGCCGGGTCAAACGCGAAGGTAAGCGCAGGTCCGTATCCGCCGTCGTGCTGGAATACGACGCGCAGCTGCCGCCCCAGCCGCGCCTCAAACGTCTCCGGCGGCGATGGCGGGGCGATCTCAGGCACCCATTTCGTCCCCAGCGTCCCGTCGCCATTCCACACTAGTTCGCGGAAGACGAGCCATCCGCCCCACAGGCCGTCCGTGTATTTGAGCCATCCGGCCAGGATGCGCCGGTTTTCCCCGAACGGCGCGACCATCGGGACGGACAACCCGTCGTATGGCGCCAGCGCTGCGGCGGCCCAGTCCTCCCAGGTTCCTGGAAGGCCAGTGGCGCTGTGCGCGAAGCCGTTGAAGCCCTGGAGAATGTAGTGGTGGCCGTTCCACTCGAATGGGCATGGGCAGTCGCCGAGCACCGGGATGTCGCTGTCGTATGGCTGCCAGTCGCCGATGTGGTCGCTCGTCCAGAGACCACAGGTGCCAGCATAGCCGGCGGCAAGGCCGAGCAATCCGTCGGTGCGGTTGTAGATTGTCGGGTTCTGCGTTGGGTGGATGATACGGCCGGACTTCCTGAAGTGGATGCCGTCATCCGACGACGCATACGTCGCGCCGATTGGAAGCGAGGGATCCTTTGGGAGGCGATCGGTGTGCAGCCCGTAGGCGAGGTGGAGCCGCCCATCGTGGACGAAGGGCGTTCCCGTGCCGATTGTCTCCCACCATTCCCCGATGGACACGGCTGGCGGATGCTCATGCCAGCTGATGAGGTTGGCCGAGGAGAGGTGCGCGAAGAAGTGGCGCCCCGTCCCGCCGCCGGAACCGTGATGGCGGCGGTCGAAAAGGTAGAACACGTGGAGGCGCCCGCGCCATGAGCCGAGCGCCACGTCGCCGACCCAGGCGTCCGGGTCGTCGGGCGTCCAGTATTGGATGGACCGCGTTATGCGCCTGGAGTCTTCCCCTTGCCGCAAACCGCCTTCTTGCTGTTGTCCGCTTGCTTTTTTCCTCGCCTCGACAGCAAGAGGACAACAGCACGACTGCACTCGCGCGGAGAGTACCTCGCCGCGCAACGGCCCATCCTGCCACGCGATGTCGGCCGGGGCAGGGGGATAGTCCTCGTCACGGAGGCCATCAACTTGGATCGCCCAGCGTGGCGGGGAGAAGTCAAGCGTCACGTCATGGACGCCATCCGGGCGGGCGAGGGCGCCAAGGGGAATGCCAACGCGCCCCCCGCGCTCGCAGATTGTGGCCTCAATGACTGGGCAGTTTCCGTCAGGCGTCGGGAAGTTCAGGTAGTTGCCGCGCCGTTCGTCGTATTCCTCCAGGCCGGGGGTATGGCCGGCAAGGCGCAGGGATAGCCGAACCGGCCCCGCCACATAGAGCGGCTCGTATGCCCATGCGCCGGTGAAATCGACCCGGAGCCGTATCGAGAAACTCTCGCGGCCAGCATCCATCAACGTCCGATCCTCGCAGTCCCTATCCTTGCGAATGCCACGCCGCACGGCGGAAGATCAACCTCGAACGCCCCGTCGGGCGCACGTCCGGGCGCTTCGCCGATCAGCGATTCGACCGTCCCAGCGGGCGCCTCGACTGTCACGCGGCCCGTCGTCGGCTCGTGGCGCTTGTTGACGATGGCCAAATACACGTCGCCGCCCAGCGTCCAGGTGCGGACGCCGAGCCACGGCGAATCGGCCTCGATGGCGACGCTCTCCGTCGAAAGCAGCACGTCTTCGAACCGCTTGACCTCGCTCGCCACCTCGCACACTTCGGCGAAGGCATCCTCGAACGGGACGCCATATTTCGCCGCGTCCTTCTTGAGGTCGAAGAACGAGTAGAAGAAGATGCCACTGGCCCCTGCAACGAGCGCCTGCCACGCCATGTTGCGCATCTCCTCGATGGCGGTCAGTCCCGGGGGGGCGTTTTCGCGGCCGAACCCCTTTTGCGCCTTGGCGTTGCAGTAGCACTGGACCGCCTGCCAGATCGGGCGCTTGCCGAAGGTGTCGCGGCGCTGGCGCTCCGGCCACTTCGACGGGAACGTCCACCATTCCTTGTGGCCTTCCGGGTAGGGGTCGGTACCGGTGATGTCGAACGACGGCAGGAAATCGCGCGTCTGCGTGAACTGGTAGAGCATCGACCAGGCCGGGTGGTTCGGGTCGAGCGCCTGTATCTGCCGGTAGCGCGCCGTCATCTCGTCGATGTGCTGGAGTCCGATCTCGTCGTTGTGGTACCAGGCAAGCAGGGCCGGGTGGTCCCTGAGTTCCAGAATGAACCTCTCTGCCTGGGCGTCCGCGTCGGCGCGGGTGCGGTTGCCGTCCTTCGCCCATGGCCGGAACGAATACCAGTCCTTGAGGTTGCAGTTCGCGCGGAGGCCTCGCTCGGCGCAGAGGTCGAGCTGCTCCCGCGTGAGGTTCGGATCGTAGGGCATCAGGCAGTTGAACGGCCCGCGGGCGTAGAGGTCGAGGTCCTCCTTGTTGATTCCGCCCCAGTACATCCCAAGAGGGAAGAAGGGCTTGCCGTCGATGATCGTCCGCCTGTGCCGATCAATCCAAACGCCGGCCTGAGGCTCGGCATCGAGGCGCGTGAATTGAATGGCAATGCTGTCGTCCGCTTGCTGTTCACCGCTGCCGTCACGCGACAGCAAGCGGACAACAGCAAGAACCTCGCCGCTCTCCAGTGCGGCGGCATCCACGGTGACGCTTGCCCAGTCGTCCTCCAGTGCGTCGGCCGGCACCGTGCGGCGGCCGCCGGCGAACGGCAGCGAGAATTCGGCGCGGACATCCTCCGGACGGAGGTCCGCCGCGTCGAGGTTGAGGTCGGCGAAGAACGTCACCGGGCCGCTGGCGGCGCGGTTGCGGAAGGCGTCGGAATACAGGCCCTCGATGGCGTGCGTGGGAATCTCCACCACGCTCACGTCGTCGAAGAACACGCGGCCCGTGACGCCCTTTTCGACGTAGACGCCGACGCGCAGGAATACCGCGTTCTTCGGGAGGCGCGTCGCCACGACTTCAATCTTGCGCCAGTCCTCCGTTGGGCCGCGCATCCCCTCGATGAGATAGGAGCCGTCGATGTAGCCGCCCTTGGCGTCGTACCATTCGAGGCAGATCAGCCCCTGTCCGCCGCGCAGGTTCTCCGCCTTGAACCACGCCGACGCCTTGTAGCTGCGCCCAGGCTTCACGGAGAAGCCCTGGTTCGGCACGAAGTAGGGCGGGGGCGTCTCGGCCTCGTAAACCAGCGCAGCGCCGCCATCGCGCCCGGCGCCCTCGCGCACCTCGTATGGCGACTGAACTTGCCAGCCCACCACCGAGCCGCCGGCGCCTCGCTCCTCGAAACCGGGGTTCTGAATCGGCACGGGTCGCGCGCCTCCCTTGCTGTAGTCCGCTTGCTGTCTTCGTGCGCCCCACTCTTGCTGTCCTTCGCTTGTCGTCGTGGCCATCGCCGCCACAGCCGCGGCCGCCGCGATTCCACACAGCACTTGCATCGATTTTCCACTCATTGGCCGGCTCTCCCTCTCTACTGCACCGGCATCCCGGCGCGGTTCAGCGCGTTTGTGAGGACGTCCAGCGTGATCACCGCCGGGGCGTAGCGCAGCTCGTAATCGACCCGCACCGTGCCGTTCGGCATCTGCTCCATCCGCACATTCACGATTTTGGGCTCCCACTCCTCGCCGGCGGGGTCGCGCAGGGCCAGGAACGACATCCCCCTGGCCGGCAGCGTGACCGCCACCGTGTTGCCGGAAAGCGTCTGGTCCTCGCCGAGCAGCGTCTTTATCGCCACGAACGACGAGCCGAGCCGCACCGTTCCGCTCACGGCGTTCCACGTCTTGTTGGCGACGGCCAGGAAGGTGTTGCCGCCCTTCTTCCACGTCCGGCACACGATGTCCGACGTTCCCTCGACGCTGGCCGCGACCGGATCCTCGTCGGAGAGGAACACGTCCTCGTGCTGTCGCAGCTCCCTGGCGACCTCGCTCACCGCCGCGAAGCGCTCATCGAATGACACGCCGCCCGCGCCGGCCTTTATGTCGTGGTAGCAGTAGTAGCAGATGCCCTCGGCGCCCGCGCAGAGGGCCAGCCACGTCATGCCGCGGATGTCGGAGGCCGTCGGCAGCCACGAGCCGTTCTTGATGATGGGGACCGCCTCGATCAGCGGGCGGATGCCGAAGGTGTCTGCAATCTGCCGCGCCGGGTAGTCATATACTTTCGGGTAGCTCGATGCGCCGCTGGGGTATGGGTCCGTGCCGCAGATGTCGAACGTCGGCATGTATGCCGGCATCCTGTCGTATTGGGAGACGACAATCCACACGGGATGGTCAGGGTCGAGTTCCTTGAGAAGCTGGTAGCGCTCTGTCAGGGCCTCGGCGTGCTCCGAACCAGTTTCGTCATTGGTGTACCAGCCAAGCAGGGCCGGATGGTCCTTGACCAGCGCGACGTGCTCCCGCGTCTTCTCCTCGGCGGTCGCGTCATCCACGATTCCTTCAGAAGGGCTGCGGTGGAACGGGTAGAAGTTCTGGAGAGTGTAGAATACCTTGAGGCCGTTCGCATTGCAGGCGTCTAGCTGCGCAACGGTCGCCCGCCCGTATGGCATCAGGAAGTTGAACCCTCCGGCCGCGAAGTCCGGGAGACCGGAGGTGTTGACGTTCATCCAATACATCCCGACGGGGAAGAAGGGCCGGCCGTTGACAATCATGCGGCGCCGGCGGTCGATTCGGACGCCGGTCTGCGGCTCGGAGGCGAGTTTCGTGAAGGAGAGCGTCTTGCTTGCCACAGTCGAGCCGCTGCGCTTCAGCCGGAAGGTCACGGTGCCGGTGGCGAGCTGCGACGCGGGGACTGTCAGCTTCGCGTAGGTGTCCGTGAGCGTGTCGGGCGACCGTGTCGCCGTGCCGCCCGCCGCAAGCGGAACCACGAACTCGCCCGTCACACCGCTAGCGGAATAGCCCGCGACCGCGAGGTTGAGATCGGCGGCGAAGGTCACTTCGCCATCCGCCGCACGATTGCGGTAGGCGCTGGAGTAGAGTCCCGGAACGGGGTCGGCGTCAAGCCGCACGAGGCTCGCGTCGTCGAAGTAGGCGGTGCCGAGGCTTCCCTCCCTGACATAGACCAGCAGATAGGCCTTGGCCGCGTTCGCTGGCAGGCGCGGCGATTCAATCGAGAGGCGTGTCCAGTCCGTCGTGCCGGAGACGCCGACGCCGGGATTGAGATACGACCCGCTGATCCAGTTCCCGTTCGCATCGTTCCACTCTATGCCGACCACGGCCTCGCCGCTGGAAAGGTTGTCGGTCTTGACCCAGACCGAAGCCCGGTATGTCTGCCCGGACGAGGCCGTCACCGACTGGCGTGGCATCTTGTATTCGGACGGGGCGGTCGTGGCCTGGTAGCGGAGGCAGTAGCTGCCGCTTCGGGCGTTGCCCCTGATGACCGAGAAGCCGCTGTTGGAAAGGCCGCTCCACGGGGAGGTGATGAGCGTCCCGTTCTCGAAGCCGCCGTTCGAGACGACCTCGCCCGCCACCAGCGGGAGGGCCGCCGCGCATGCGGCCGCAACCGCCATGCCGCGCATTCTCCTGGAAAATCTAATAGTCATTGCCTTGTCTCCCTGAAGTTCTTGCTGTTTCCACCTTGCCGTAGTCCGCTTGCTGTCATGAAAAGGGCGGTCAAGCAACAACAAGCGGACAATAGCAAGGTTACGCCGCCTGTCGTCCGTTTGCTGTCAAGCACCCAGTTCAAATTTACTCCACACGGTTGAGTAAAGTTGAACCAAGTACACCTTATTCCGGCGATTCGTCAAGCCATTAGTTCAAATTTGGTCAACAATTCGACCTACTTTGAACTTTGCAGTTGGCGTGGCGGCGGCAAACCACCCGCCGCCACGCCGATGGCGCCCCGCCGCGTCCTACTTCGCGATGGCCGGCGCCCAGAGGCGGAAGCCCCATCCGGCATATCTGGGACCATCGCTGTTGGACGTGCTGATGCCGGAATAAGCATACCCGGCCGCCGCACGGCAGAACTGCGCATTCTGCTTGTAATGGCCTCCGCGGAGGCCGCGGTTGCTGTTCGTTGTGTCCTGCCAGCCGGGTTCGACGAGCGCCTGGGATTCGGCGTTCCCGAACGGGTACTGCCCGTCTCTCCTCCGGTCAAGGCAGTATTCGCAGACGTTGCCCAGCATGTCGTAGAGTCCGAAGGCGTTCGGCTGCTTGAGGCCCACCTCATGCGCGGTGCTGCCGGAGTTGCCCTTGTACCAGGCGATGGCGTCGAGGTTCGCGCTCGTCCCCGGGGCGGTCAGGTTTTCGCCCGTGTAGAGCGCCGTCTCGGTCCCGGCGCGGCAGGCGAACTCCCATTGCGCTTCCAGCGGAAGGTCGAATTCGATACCCGTCCGCTTGCGCAATTCGCCCAACATGCACGCTTCTGGCACCTGGTGGCCGTCACCAGGCCACATGTAGGCCGTTCCACGCATGTTGTACCAGTGCAGGAAACCCTTGTTGTTTTCGCCCTCGGACGGATACGCCTCGTAGCCGGACACGGCGCTCTGGTTGCCGTAGCCAAGCCAGTAGGCGTTCTGCTTGCGCGTCACCTCGTAGATGCCGAGGTAGAAGTCGTTCGTGAACGTAACGTGGTAGGTGCGTTCCTTAGCCAGATCCCAACTGTCGATAGTGCCGGAGGTGCTCGGAGCACCTATCTCTCCGCTTGGCGAACCCATGCGGTAGGTCATGCCCTTCGCATGGATCTTGCGCATCACGAGGAAATCCGTCTTGTATTTGATGTCCGTCACGCCGTCGGGGACCTGTTCCGCCGTCTCGAAGTAGCGGACCTTCGGCGCCCCGGCGCGGAGTTCGTCGAACCTGAGATCGACGACCATGTAGTCCGGCGGCGCTGTCACGGCCCACGCCTTGACTGCTGCCTGCACGTCGTAGGTGCCGGGATGGTTCTCGATCCAGTCCTTCTCCGGCGCCCAGTAGAGCGTGTGCGTTCCGGGCTGGACGAGGACGTTCACATCGCCCCAGAGCGTCTTGATGTTGTCGGCGCCGATGCTGGCCCAGACTTCGCCGGTGGCGTTGGTGAGGACGTCGAGCGTGACCACGGCGGCCTCGTCGAGGGTGTAGCTGACCTTGACGGTCTGCGAGCTTGCCTGCGTCGTCGAAACGTTCGAGACGGTCGGGGCCGCGACGGCGGCAGATGCGGCGGCGATGGCCGCGGTAGCGATTGCGAGATTCTTCATTGGTTGGTTCCTTTTGTGACCTTTGTGTTTCTTGTTGTAATGAACCGAAAATTTTGAAAGGGGTTATTTTTCATAAGAAAAAGGCCGCTGCGAGGGTTGTCGCAACGGCCTTTTCCGTTTCTTTTTGCGGCCAAATGTCTGCCGATCACTTGCGGCTCAGCTCGTCAATCAACTGA
>JAGCUY010000057.1 GCA_017962605.1 Kiritimatiellia bacterium
ATGGAGAATGGAAATGTGAAAATGTGGAAATGTTGCCAATTACCAATGTTGCCAATGGCCAATCCCGAATCCAGGCTGTCGGCTGTCGAATGTCGGCTGTCTTCCCGCGTGTCGCTTGTCGCATGTCGCTGGTCCTCCCGCATCGGCTCCCGGCTCCCGAATTCCGAATTCCGCTGCGGCTCCCGAATTCCGAATCCCGCTGCGGCTCCCGAATTCCGAATCCCGGCTCCCGACGATTCTACCGCGATAGCGCCTTGACGCCAAGGATGGTTTGCTAATTCCTCTGCGTTTTGGGATAATCATCGCACCAAGGAGAAAGAAACGATGGGCATAAGGCAAATAGCTAAAGGCAAAGGCATACTGGCGAAAATCGGCAGCGCCGAGCAGCTGTGCATGGCGCAGCGGGTGCAGATCACGGACGGGCGAGGCAACGGCGCCCGCCAGATATACGTAGCTAACGGCAAACTGAATTTCGTCCTTTCCGAGTCCAACGCGCTGGACATCCTACGCCTCTGGCATGAGGGAACCAACGTGGGCTTCGTCTCGAAGAACGGCCTCTACACCGCGCCTGCCGACTTCCTAGGCTCCTTCCCGGCCGGGATGCTCTACACCTGCGGCCTTGACGCCATTGGCGGCATTGAGGGCCATCCCATCCATGGGCGGCTCCATTCGATTCCCGCAGAGATCCGCGAGCTGAAGGCAGACGAAAGCGACGTGAAGGTCGTGGCGGAGATCCGCGACACCGCCCTCTTCGGCCAGAACCTCGTGATGACCCGCACCGTAACAGCGGCCGCAGGCGCCAGCGAAATAAGAATCGACGACGTCATCGAGAACCGCGCCTTCCGCAAGGAGAAATACTGTCTGCTCTACCATGTGAACGTCGGCTACCCCTTTGTCGATGAAGGCGCAAGGATCGTGGGCGATTTCATCGAGTCGAAGCCGCGCACTCCATGGGCGGAGCACGAGAGGGCGACGATGCTCAAAGTCGAACCTCCCGCCGACAACATGGAGGAGACCTGCTACTTCCACCTCACCAAGGACGGGCGCATGTCGATTGAGAACAAGGCCCTCGGCAAGCGCTTCACCGTTGAGAGCGACCTCCGCAAGTTCGTGCAGTGGAAGAGTCGCGCCAGCGGCGATTACGTGATTGGCCTCGAACCCTGCACCAGCTGGCTCGATGGCGAATTCGCATACTCCTCCATTGGCCCGGGCAAGAGCGTCGCGCACTCGCTGACCCTGAAGGTTGAGAACACGCGGCGGTGATCGGCGCGGCGCCAGCGCTATTTTTGCTATAATCGCACCAACAAAGGAACCACCCAATATGAAGAAAACCACATTCGCTCTTTGCTTCTGCAACCGCGGCTTCATGCCCGGAGAACTGATCCTCGACGCGCGCAGGGAAATGGCCAAGGCCGTCACCGACGCCGGCTGCGACTACATCATGATGGACGAGAAGGCCACGCGCTTTGGCGGCGTCGAGACCCGCGACGAGGGCCGTATCTACGCCAAGTGGCTCGCGGAGCACCGCGGCCAATACGACGGCGTGATTTTCTCCATGCCCATCTTCGCCGACGAGAACGGCGCCTTCGAGGCTCTGCGCGACGCCGGAACGCCAATACTCCTCCAGGCATATCCCGACGAGATTGGCAAGATGGACTTCGCCCACCGCCGCGACGCCTACTGCGGCAAGTTCTCGGTGACCGACGTCTTCACACAGTGCCGGATCCCGTTCACGGTGCTGAAGCCACATGTGGCGCATCCCCTCTCGGCCGCCTTCCGCGCCAACCTAGACGAGTTCGCCGCAGTCTGCCGCGTCGTCGGCGGGATGAAGCGCTTCTCCGTGGGCTGCATCGGCGCCCGCACCACGGCCTTCAAGACAACCCGCTTCGATGAGATCGCCCTCCAGAAATACGACATCACGGTGGAGTCATTCGACCTCTCCGAACTGGTATTCAAAGTCCAGAATCGCGGCCTCGACGACGCCGTCAAGGCAAAGGTCGAGCGCCTGCGCGGCTACACCGACTGCTCATGCGTCCCGCAGGACCGCATGGAGACGCTCGCCAAGATTTCATGCACCATCGACGACTACATCGCCGAATACCACCTCGACGCACTCTCCCTGCGCTGCTGGAACGAAATGGAGACCATCCTCCGCGTCTGCCCGTGCGTCCTGCTCTCGGAGCTGAACGACCGCGGCATCGCCGCCTCATGCGAGATCGACCTCTGCTCGGCGCTAACCATGCGCGCCATGATCCTCGCGTCAGGCAAGCCCACGGCCGTCCTCGACTGGAACAACAACTACGGCGACGACCCCGACAAGGTAATCCTATTCCACTGCGGCCCGGTCGCCCAGACGCTCATGGCGGGGAAGGGGACCGTGACGGCGCACAAGATGTTCGAGAAGGGCGACCCCGGCTCTGGCTGGGGCTCAAACGAAGGCCGCATCGGCACCTTCCCCATGACTTTCTCCAACTGCCAGACCAAGGACGGCAGGCTAATTGTCTATGCTTCAGAGGGCGAGTTCACCGACGACAAGATAGAGGACGGCTTCTTCGGCTGCGGCGGCGTTGCGAAGATACCCGATCTCCAGGACAAGCTCGTCAAGCTGGCGCGCGGCGGCTTCAAGCACCACACCTCCATCGGCGTCGGCCACTGGAAGTCGGCCTTGAAGGAAGCCTTCACGACCTACCTCGGCTACGACTGGACGGAGATTGACGCATGAAACTGATTGCGGGACTGGATGTCGGCACCACCGGGTGCAAGGTGACGGTTTTCACACCAGACGGCAAGTGCCTCGGGCGCGAATACGCCACATACAAGACGACGCGCACCTCCGGCGTCCACGAGGTTGACGCCGCAGCGCTGGCCGCAGGCGTGAAGGGCGTTGTCGATGCCGCAACCGCCAAATTCGGGCACATCGACGCCATGGGCGTCACCAGCTTCGGCGAGGCTTTCGTGCTGACTGACGGCGAGGGCAATCCGCTGCGCCCAATTCTCCTCTGCACCGACAGCCGCGGCGCCGAGGAGGCGCGCGCGTTCGCCGCATCCTTTGGCGCCGAACGAGCCGCCCGCATCTCAGGCGTGATGCCCAGCGAAAGCTACTCATTTCCCAAGATGATGTGGATCAAGGCCCATGAGCCGGAAGTCTTCGCCCGCGCCAAATTCGCCATGCTCGTCGAGGACTACGTCATCTACCTGCTGACTGGCGAGCGCGTAATCGACCACTCCCTCGCCACGCGCACCGGGGCCTTCGACATCCACCGCCTCGAATGGAGCGCGGAGATCCTTAATGCGGCGGGCATTCCCCTCTCCCTCTTCTCAAAGCCCGTCCCAGCCGGAACCGTCGCCGGCGTTACCCCTAGCGGAATCAAGGTAGTCGCCGCCGGCCACGACCAGGTGGCCTGCGCCGTCGGTGCCGGAGCCTTCGAGCCTGGCACCGCAGCGGAGGGCGCGGGAACGGTCGAGTGCGTGACCCCCGTCTTCCGCGACATCCCCTCCGGCATCGGCTTCCAGAAGGACAACTACTGCGTCGTGCCCTACTTCGGGAACTACGTCACCTACGCCTTCTCCCACACTGGCGGCGAACTCCTCCGCTGGTGCGCGGACGACATCTGCGGGCGCCCACACGCCGAACTCCAGTCGGGGACATACGACGGGCCGACCGGGCTGCTCGTGCTGCCGTATCTTGCCGGGGCGGCCACGCCCTACATGGACTCCGGCGCGAAGGGCGCGATTGTCGGCCTGACTCTTGGCACGAAGGCGCGGGAGGTCTATCTCGCCTGCATGGAGGCCGTCGCCTACGAGATGCGCCTCAACATGGAGCGGCTGGCCGCCTCCGGAGTGAAGTTCGACCGTCTCGTGGCCACCGGCGGCGGCGCAAGGTCTAAGCTCTGGATGCAGATGAAATCTGATGTCCTCGGCATCCCGTTCGACGCCCTTGAAGTCGAAGACGCAGGCACTGTCGGCTGCGCCATGATGGCCGGCGTGGCATGCGGCGCATTCCGCGACCTCGACGAGGCGAAGTCGGTGATGGTGAGGAAGGCCGGTTCTTTTGAGCCTGACGCGGCTCGCCACGCCCGCTACGCCGAGGTCTTCGAGCGCTACGTGAAGCTCTACGCCGCAGTGCGACCGCTGATGTGAGAAAAGAAGTTCTTCAACTTTCAACTTTCAACTTTAAACTTTCAACTTTAAACATGGACAACCAGGAAATAACGCTTCTTTGGACCCTCCCCAATGGCGAAACCTCGTGCGAAAGCGTGGCGCTGGAGCAGCGCCAAGACGGCACCTCGGCGCTGCGCCTCTCCGCAGAGAGCATCCGCTCGCGTGGCGCAGCCAGTCTTGTGCTGACGCCATCATTCGGCCACGCCGACAAGGGCGAGGCGGGATACTGGTTCTCGCCATACGGCCACTACGGGGAGTGGGACAGCGACGAAGGCCGTTTCCTCGCCGACGACGACCGCATGAACATGCCGATGTTCGGCTGGGCCACATCGGGCGGCGCATGGCTGGCCATAATCACCTCGCTCAACTGCTACCCAATGCTGCTCGTGGAGGCGAAAGGCGGCCGCTATTCCGTTTCATGCTTCCTCGACGCCGGACTCTGCGCCGCCCCATACGAGGATTTCGAGATCGTCTTCCACCCGTTCCCGGCAGGAACCGGCTATGCGGCGCTCGCCCGCCGCTACCGCGAATACCAGCTTGCGCGCGGCGCAGTGAAGCCGCTCCGCGAGCGGGTCGCCGACAATCCGGTGCTGCGCTACGCCGTGGAGGCTCCTGAAATCCGCATCCGCCACGCATGGAAGCCTGTTCCCAGCCCCGTTCCGCACCAGCAGCCCGAGAACGAGCCGCCAGTATACGTGGCAGTCAAATTTGACCGCGTGAAGGACATCGCCCGCGCCCTCAAGGCAGCAGGCATTGAAAAGGCCGAGCTCTGCCTCGTGGGCTGGAACATCGGCGGACACGACGGACGCTGGCCGCAGGCCTTCCCAGCCGAGCCGCTTCTCGGCGGCGACGAGGGGCTTCGCGAGGCCATTGCGGCTGTCCAGGCGGAAGGCTACCAGATAGTCCCGCATGGCAACTTCCGCGACTCATACGAAATCGCCGACTCCTGGGATGCCGAGTGGACGGTCAAGAACCCCGACGGCACGCTCCAGCCAGACCGGGGCGGCACCATCACCTGGGGCGGCGGGCAGCCATACGTCATCTGCCCGCAGCGCGCCTACGAGCGGTTCTGCACCAAGGACATCCCCCGCATGGCCGCCTACGGCTTCCGCGGTCTCGGCTACTTCGACGTCGTCTCGATTCTCCAGGCGCCATCATGTGCAGACCCACGTCATCCCTGTTCTCGTGCGGACGGCGCCCGCTACTGGGGTCTCTGCGCCGAAATCTCCAAGCGCGAGCTGGGCGGCTTCGCCAGCGAGGGCGGCGTGGATCACTTCGCGGGCTCGCTTGACTCCGTTCTATACACCTCGTTCGACCGCCCGCCGGACATCGAGCGGCGCGACAAGGCAGGCCGCGAACTGGCCAAGGGCCATGTTCCAATCTTCCAAATCGTTTACAACGGGATCATCGTCAACAACCCGTTCACCGGCACTGTGAACTCGACGATCAAGGAACGCTACTGGCAGCTGAAGTTGCTCGAATACGGTGGCCGTCCAAACTTCTACTTCTATTCGCAGTTCCGGGCGGACCGCGCGCATTGGATGGGAATGACAGACCTCCGCTCCGGCGACGAAGAGGAACTTGCCGCCTCCGTTGCGAAGATAAAGGAGGGATGCGACATGTGGAAGCCTTTCTCCCACCTCCAATACGAGTTTATCGAGAATCACGAGCGCCTTGCCGAAAAGGTCTTCCGCACCACATGGTCCGATGGCACGCGCCTCATCGTGAACTACGGCGACGCGTCCTTCGAAATCGACGGCATCACCGTCGCCCCGATGGATTACGCGACAAAACTGCCAAACGAATAAACGATTATCCGCCTTGCTCTTTTTTAGAGGATGTGGGATAATCGTTGGCTATGAATAAAGCCACTTTCGCGGTTCTTGCCGCCGTATCTCTTTTTGTGTTGGCCTCCTTCGCGGATGCGCCCAAATTCGCCGCGCCATTCACCTCGCACGCCGTCCTTCAGCGCGACTGCCCGCTCCCCGTCTGGGGCACCGCCGAACCCGGCGTTGCCGTGACCGTTGCCCTGGATGACCAGACGCTCTCCGCCACCGCCGACGACTCCGGCGCATGGCGCGTCACATTCCCGGCGCAGCGCGAGCCTGGCCTTGGCCACACTCTCACGCTCTCCGCCGACGGCGCCGAGGCAGTCGTCCTCGACGACATTGCAATCGGCGACATCTGGCTCTGCTCCGGACAGTCCAACATGGACATGAACTACGGCTGGAACCTCACCAGGGGCAAGGAGGACATCGAGAAGTCCAACGACCCGATGATGCGTCTCTTCGACGACAAGAATGCCGTTTCGGCTGAGCCGCTGGCCGCGCTTACAAAGCCAGCCGAATGGACAGCCTCCGACTTCGCGCACTCCAAGACCTTCTCCGCCTGCGGCTGGTTCTTCGGCCAGGCCCTGCGCAAGGCCCTTCCCGAAGTCCCCATCGGGCTTATCGAGGCATCATGGTCCGGCTCCCCAATCAAGACATGGCTTTCCAAGGAAGCCTTCTGCTCCGTCGGCCAGGCGCAGGCAGACGAATACGATGGCGCCATGAAGGCGATTTCCGAATTCAGCGAGTCCGGCGGCAAGGACGAATACAACCGCCGGATCAAACTTTGGGAAGCCGAATGTAAGGCAAAGGGCGACATCCACGCCGAGACCGTGGGCTTCGACGATTCAAACTGGAAGACCGTTTCCCTGCCTACGACTTTTGAGAAGCACATCGCCAAAGACTTCGACGGCCGCGTCTGGTACCGCCGCACCATCACGCTCACCGCGGAACAGGCCGCCGGCGAGGCAAAGCTCACCCTCGGCACCATCGACGACGAGGACGTCTCCTGGATCAACGGCGTCAAGGTTGGCTCATGCGACCAATACAACCAACCTCGTTCCTACGATGTGCCCGCCGGAACGCTGCGCGAAGGCGAGAATGTCATCGCCATAGACACAGTTGACCCGAAACTGGACGGCGGCTTCACCACAGACGATCCAGACCTAATCGCCCTCACATTGGCCGACGGCACAACGATGCCACTGGCGGGCGAATGGCGCTACGAGGCATTCCGCTTCGACCCCAGGCCGAAGGATGTCGACGTTAGTTCATGGACGCCGACCGCATGCTACAACGCGATGCTCCACCCACTCTTCCCGCTGGCCCTCAAGGGCGCCATCTGGTATCAGGGCTGCTCAGACGTCGGCAGGGGCGGCGAACTCTACGAGAGGATCTTCCGCGCAATGGCCGCCGACTGGCGCGGCCACTTCACCCATCCCGACGGGATGCCAATCTACATCGTCCAGCTCGCGGCCTTCCGCGAAACACATGCCAATCCCATCAACTCCGCATGGGCCGATATGCGCTGGGCGCACATGAGGCTCGGCGAGACCCTCGCCAAGTCCGGCACGGCGGTGACAATCGACATCGGCCACCACACTGACATCCACCCCAAGGACAAAAAGACCGTAGGCGAACGGCTGGCCCGCCTGGCGCTTGTCCGCACCTACGGCATTGAAGGCATTGCCGAAGCCGGCCCGATTCCGAATACGGCCTCTACGCTCTCCGAAGCGGGCAGTTCAGTCGTCGTCACATTCAAGAACGCGGCCGGCCTGGCCACACACGACGGCGGTCCCTTGAAAGGCTTCCAGCTCGTAGCGGCCGACGGCAAGGCAGTCTGGGCCGAGGCCGCCATTGACGGCGAAACCGTGGCTGTCGCCGTGCCGGAGGGGATGACCCCTGTGAAGGTGCGCTATGCCTGGGACGACTACCCCGTCTGCAATCTGGTGAATGGCGAAGACCTCCCCTGCGGGCCATTTGAGTTGGGCATTGGAGTGGTAAACACGCTTCCCCTTTGAGAAATGTCTCTGCCGCGCTACGATTGGTCAATTCCCCCGAAGTCCGTCGAACCGCCGCCCTTCGCGGCGGCGCACGGCCTAGTCGCCTCCATTTGGCCGCTAGTCGCATTGCGCTTCCCGGAGGCCACGCGCGACGAGGCCTCCTTGCAACGACTCCTCGCGCCGCGCCTGGCCGACATCACCCCGCCTTTTGAATTTCCAGGAATACGCGAAGCGGCGGCGCGGCTCTCTGAAGCCATAGACGGGGCAGGGGACATCGTCGTCTTCGGCGACTTCGACGCCGACGGCGTAACCGCCACCGCCATCCTCGTCTCGACCATACGCTCCATGGGCGGCCGCGTCCGCCCATTCATTCCTCTGCGCTCGGAAGGCTACGGCCTCTCCGACGCCGCCGTGGCCCGCTGCCTTGACGGCGGGGTGCCCGACCTGCTCGTGACCGTCGATTGCGGCATCACCGCCGGCGCGGCGCTCAAGCGCTTCGCCGACCTCGGGACATCCATAATCGTAACCGACCACCACATTCCCGACGGCTCCCTACCAGAGGGCGCGATACTCGCAGCCCCGCATCTTGAGACAGTTCCGCAGCAGTGCCGCGACCTCTGCGGGGCTGGAGTCGCCTTCACGCTGGCTGCCGGATTGGTCGCCACACGATTCCCGGAAAAGAACGACGCAGGGATTGCCGCGCGCCACCGCCTCTTCTCATGGCTGGATGCCTTGTCAATAGCCACCGTCGCCGATGTCGTCTCGCTGAAGGGCGAGAACCGCACCTTCGTCACACTCGGCCTACGCGCGCTGAACAAATGCCCCTCTCCCGGTTTGCGCCAGCTTCTGCTCGCCACGATGGACGGCTCTGATGTCACCGAGCGCCACCTGGGCTTTGTCCTCGGGCCTCACATCAACTCAGCAGGTCGCATGGCCGACGCCTCCCTCGCCTTTGAGCTGCTTATCGCCCAGGAGCAGGACGACGCCCGCGCCTTGGCCATTCGCCTAAAGCAGACGAACGCCCTGCGCAAGGGGGAGTGCGCAAAGGTTGATGAGGCCGCCGCCGCGCAGATCGCATCGCCGGACATCTTCGACAAGGAAAAGGACGGCGCCTTCGTCGGCGCAGGCGACGGATGGCATCAAGGCGTCGTGGGGCTTGCGGCCGCCCATGCGGCCGACCGCCTGTGCCGCCCTGCCGCGCTCGTCGCGTTCTCCCCTGGCGGCGACATCGGGCGCGGCTCCGTCCGCGGCCCTGCAGGATACGATGTCCACGCCGCCCTGGCAGAATGTGCCGAATACCTCGATGCCTTTGGCGGCCATGAGAGCGCTGCGGGGCTGAGCATCACCCGCGACCAGCTGTCCGCATTCCGCGCCGCCTTCTCCGCCGCATGCCTGCGCCAGGCGGGCTCGACCGCCGTCACGCCAACTCTTGACATCGCCGCGCGAATCACCCTTGGCGAAGTCAATCTTGATCTGCTGAAGGCCGTAACTTCACTCGCTCCATTCGGCGAAGGCAACGAGGAGCCAGTATTCGAGATTGACGGCCTGACCGCAAAGGCTTCCATCCTTGGGCGCGACGTGCCCAAGGGACTGCGCCTCTCCCTCTCGGACGCCGCCGGGGCGACGCTGGAAGGGCTTTGGTTCGGCGCCGTAGATCATCTGCAGGACTTCCGCGACCATTCGCGCTGGGACTTCGCCGCGACCCTTCTCCCCGACGACTACTCCGGCCGCCACGGCGTCAAGCTGAAGATCATCGACGCCAGAAGGGCGTAGGTGCGGGCAAGTTTGCTATAATATCATCAATCTTTTTTCACCCATTCAGGAGGCTAGACAAAATGTATCTCACCGGTTTTGCAGACGAAGCGGCAAAAGACCTTGACGGCCAGATTCGCGCCATCAAGGAGCTGGGTTGGTCAAACATTGAATCGCGCAACATCGACGGCGTGAACATCCACGACCTCGACGACAAGGCTTTCGACATCGCATGCGGCAAGCTCGCCGACGCTGGTATAAAGATCAACTGCTTCGGCTCGGCAATCGCCAACTGGGCCAAGAGCATTGAGAAGCCTTTTGACGAAGACCTCGCCGCCACCAAGCGCGCCATTCCTCGCATGAAGCGGCTCGGGACAAAGATGATCCGCATCATGAGCTACCCGCCGATCGAGGGCCGCCCCATGGACGACCAGATGGCCGAGGAGCGCTTCTCCCGTCTCCGCACCATCGTGAAGATGTTCGCCGACGAGGGCATCGACACCCTCCACGAGAACTGCATGAACTATGGCGGCCAAGGCTGGCAATACACCCTCAAGATGCTCGACGCCGTTCCCGGACTGAAGCTCGTCTTCGACACCGGCAACCCCGTGAACACGCAGGACCGCGAGCGCCCCGGCAAGCGCCAGTCGGCCTGGGACTTCTACCAGCACGTCAAGCAGCATGTCGTTTACATCCACATCAAGGACGCCGTTGTCTCGCCCGATGGCAAGACCCAGTGGTGCTGGTGCGGGGAAGGGGATGGCGATGTCGTGCGCATTGTCCGCGACCTCATCGCCTCTGGCTATGACGGCGGTTTCTCGATGGAGCCGCACATGGCCTTCGTGGCGCATGAGGCCGGCAACGTGAGCGAGGACGAATACCGCTACACCAACTTCGTGGAATATGGCCGCCGCTTCGAGAAGATCCTCGACGAGGCGAAGAAGGCGGTGGCGAAATGAAAATCACCATCAACGAAAACCGCGAAGTCGTGGACCGCATACGGACTGGCTTGCAGAAGCGCGGGGGCTACTGCCCCTGCCGTCTGCAGCAGATCGAGGACAACCTCTGCATGTGCAAGGAGTTCCGCGACCAGATAGCCGATCCCGAGTTCGAGGGCTACTGCCACTGCCGCCTCTACTACAAGCAGAAGTAATACCCGCTTTACCGTTCGCTACGACCGCGACGGATGGAGCGGCTTTTGCGCTGCTGCGCAGCATCAATTTCCCTGGAACACCGTCGGGACAAATAGTCCGCGGGAGTGCCGGCCGCGAAAGCCGCTGACGATGCCGCCGCCGAGGAGCAAAAGCGTCGATGTGCCCAGCGTGCGTCCGCTTGAGTGAAGGAACTTGTGTCCTGAGGAATCCAGAAGCGGCAGGCCATCCACTTCGTAGGCGGCGTGGCCGGAATCGAGGGTGATTTTCAGAATGATCCACTCGCCTTCTTCGAAATCGCGGCCGTGGAGGGGCGTCCAGCCCTTGGCCGTGTGGCAGTAGGGCTTGGGAAGTCCGCTTGCGCCGTCATGGATGAAAAGGAAGTTTGCCGCAGAAGGGCCATTGTCGGGGAGTTCCGGCAGCGCCCCGACCTCCATGCCTATCTCAACGGTGCCAGAATCTCCGCTCGGCAAAGGCTCGTCAATTGCGAAGTCGCGCCGCGACCAGAGACCGTAGGCGCCTTGCTCAAGGTTCGACCAGTGCCCGCCGATTGTCCTGCCGGAGTTTTCGCCGTATGCGAACCATAGGTTGTCAGTGCCAAGGTCGGTCCAGGCGTCCACGATGATGTCGCAGAGATAGTTGGCCTTGAGCGTGGCGTTCCAGCAGTCCTGGTTTGCGAAGCGGATGGCCCGGCGGGGCAGGGGGGCGTTGTCGGCCTCGTCGGCCAGCGGTGCGCTGGCGCGGAGATAAGCCATGTATCGGCCCGTGGCAATTTGCGGCGGAATGTCGAAGGTTATGGTGTAGCGCCTCCTGTCGCCGCCGCGCAGGGAGGCGAGCGTGCCGGAGACAGTTGTCGGACAGCGGACGGAGAACTCCGGCCCGGTCTCCGGGACGAGGAGAATTTCAAGCCGCTCGTCGAAGAGAAGTTGCCCGAAGCCGGTGTTCTCGATTTCAACGTCCAGGGCAGCGCCGCCGCTCTCCGACGCGCCGACACTGCGCACGACATAGCGGTAGCCCATGTGGTCTTCGCAGAACTTGTGCAGGTCAAGCCCCTCGTATTCGTGCAGGTCCGGCATCCCATTGAAAGACCATTTTTCACTGCTGAATGCCGTGGACTTCATTTTCTGGTTGATGACATATTTATTGTGGGAAATGTTGCGCAGATAGGAGAGGTGCGTGTCATACCATTCCTCGACGATGTTGGTCGTCGCCGGGTCGAGGAGGTGGACATGCTCATCAAAAAAAGCATCTGAAATAGTCGCAAGCTCGCCGCCGTAGGGAACGGCTTGTCCGCGTAGGAAGTCACATCCCTGCTGGCGGTTCCACCAGAAGTTATCGCCAGTGCGCCAGGTGCCGTAGTCGGAATCAGAACCGAGGTAGCCGTCGTTGAAGAAGCCCATGCGCTGACGCAGTGTCTGGTCGATGGCGTCTAGACCGCCGGGGGCGAAGAGGGCACCGGTGGTCGTGTCGAGAAGATGCGTCCATACACGCGGGTAGCGCACAAGAACGGCCATGTCCTGCGGCAGGCCATCCAACCAGGTCTGGACGACCCTGACAGGGTATTCGTCATTTTCGCCATCCCTGTAGCGAGAGTCGTGCATTTCGCCCCAAGGGCCGATCATGCCGCACTCCACTGCCGGCACTACGTCGCGGAACTGCGAAACGACTGCTGCCAGCTGTCTGACATGTGTCAGGATCATTTCAAAGTCGTCTGGTTCGCAGCCAATCCATTGGGTACCCGTGTAGGCGAAGCGCGGGATGCAGGTTCCGCCGTTGAGGCGGCAGCGCAACAGCGAATTGGATACTGCAAGCAGAGCGTTTTCGTCCAGGGGGATGTCCGCCCCGCCGACATGGTTCGTCACATATTCGTAGTGGTCAAGCAGCGACACCCCGTTGGCGTTGGTGTGGAGATAGCCCTTGGAGTATGCACCCAAATCCCATAGGGCGGAGCAGTTCAGCGCATCGGCGCAGAGGGCAAGGCCGCTGGTATCCATGCCAGGCACGAGAGGCGCCCAGAAGGAGGAGGCAATCGTCTCCGCCGGACCGCATCCTGGATTGCGGAAAGTCTCAGCGCAGTCGTTGGTGGAGACGGTCTGGACTATTTCAAAGCCAAGCGCTACTCTGGCGGCCATGGCCGCCGCGGTGGCGATGACATATTTTGCGAGATGTTTATTCAATGGCTTGAAATGGCGAGGGGCGCGTTTGACGCGCCCCTCTTTGCTGTGGAATGTCCTGCGCTAGCGGAGAATAATCTGTGTGCCCTTGAAATAGCGTAGGCAGAGCATGTCGTAATCGTCGTCGTTATCAATGGACTTCACCGATGCGACCCAGTTCTTAGCAAGGGGAGGCAGCTCTGCACCCTTGGCAATCTTGCCGACCTCAAACGATGTTCCAGAGGGCCAAACATCGCCGTTGACAAGAACTGGCGTCAGTTTGCCGCCATTGGCAACGTAGGCATCGACATTGATCTTATCATTGGCGAGAGTTCCGGCGTTGTTCCAGACGCGGATTGGGAAGTTCTCCGCGAGGTCAAGGGAGCCAAATGTGACAGATGTCGAGGAAGCGCCATCCGTGAGGTTTGTCAGGACGACATTACCATCGGCGACCACAGAGCCGGCCCAGTTCGCGCCATCGGCGAAGTAGAGAGTCGTTGCGCCAAGCCCCGCTGCCGGGGCTGTCACGCTCGCCGTGCCAGTTGCAGTGTTGGCACCGGACTGCACGATAACGCCGAAGACGTTGGCGTTCGCATTGGAGACGACAATGGAGCCTCCGCCCGTGATCGGCACATCGGCAAGAGTGACAACGCGGTCGCCGCTGGTTTCATCAAATTGCCCATCATCCCAGAAAACCTTATTGCGAGTCGAGAAAGTCAGCGTGGAATCGTCTGCCAACTCAACAGCTGCAAAACCCATGAACGGGATATTGGCCGTGTCGTAGATTGTCGTTGTCCCTGACGACTCACTGTAGTGCTCGTCGTAGATGCTCGGCTGATAAATCCTATAAACGCTGTTGGAGGCGACGAACACGCCTTTCCCATTTCCAGAGAAGCGGTATGTTTCAAACACTCCGCCATCTTCCACAATAATCACCGGGTAATTTGCAGACGACGGGTTGACTTCCAAAGGATTGGAGCCGTAGTCGCCAAGGGCATTGAGGCGGAATTCGCAACCATGACCAACAACCAGTCTGCCGTTCTCCGAAATCTGGGCATATCTGCCCCAATATCCAATGGACTCAAAGTTCTGGTATATGCCGCCATTGGCTAGACGGAACGTAGCCCCACCCTTGATAAGAATACTGCCGAGAACACCCCACTGCGTGTTGTCAAACACGACCTCGAACAGGGCGTTGGCCGGATTGTTGACACCGAGGTTAAAGCCAATCTGATAGGCCACCGTCAAGGGGTACATGTTGCCAGACCGTTCATACACAGGCAGTATGGTCGTATCAATGAGCGCCAGGCTACCGACAGCATTGACGGTGCCGCCCGACGCCGGACAGCAGAACTCAAACGGAGATGTGTTGTAGCTGCCTGAACCAGGTGTAAGGGAAATCGTGCCGCCATTCGAGGTGAACCCGAAGTAAGTCGTCTCCCCCGCAGCGGCATAGCCAAAGGTGACACCACCCGGAGTTGTGACAGTAATTGTACCTTCAAGGTCAATATCGACATTTGAGAACTTCATGCCGCCAGGAACGCTGAGCGTTGCGCCGGATTCAATTGACAAGACAGGCACCTGGTTGGCCGTGGCGATACCGGAGAGGTCGGCGGCATTTGCAAGCGTCATTGTGGCGTTGTTGTCAACAACAAGCGTCGCACTCTTGTTCAAGATAATCGGGGGAAGCGTGGCGTCGCCGGAAACGCGGAGCGTTGCGCCGTCCTTCACCGTAATTGACGCCCATGCGGGGATGGTGCCCGTCGTGTAGGTCGCGACAACCCCGTTGCCTTCAATTGAGACTTCCTCGCCTGCGGGCGGAAGCGACCCGTTGTCCCAGTCAGTGCCATCAGCAAGGTCGCCGGAAGCCGAGAATACATAAGCCGACTGCGCTTCAAGCGAGAGGGTCGTGCCGCTGACAACGAGCGACATTCCGGCCGGGACGGACACATCAAGATCCGTTTTAACTTTGGACAGGACTGCCGGGTCGCTGCTATTGAGAATGACCGTGCCCGCGACCGCGCCGGAGAGGTCGGCAACGAATGTTGCGCCCGCAAGGGCCGCCGGAAGCGAGTTGATCGTCGCGCCAAACGCAGTGAGCGTAATGATTGCAGCGCCCGAACCGACGGAGACGTTGGAGAGGTCGTAGGTGCCGGAAGTGGCGAGGCCGAGCGAACCATTCTGGAGGATGATCGGGGCAGTGGTCGGCGCAATGGAGAAGGTGCCGCCGCCTGTCACGGTGATTGAAGCCGTTGCGTCGGCATTGAGGCCGGGGGCGGAGAAGGTCTTGCCGGTGGCGATGTTGAGCGAGACGGCAGCCGATGCCGGAACGGCGAGCGCGATGTTCGCGCCGAATGTGGAATCGTCGGTTATTGCAAGAGTTCCATCAGACCAAGTGTATGTCCAGGGAAGCGCGGAAGTGAAGTTGCCTCCGAATGATACGGTTCCGCCACTCTGGTTGATCTGGTTGTTGGGGGTCGAACTCGTTCCCGTCATCGTGATGCCGTTGGGGAAGGAAGCCGTTCCGCCACTGATGTTAATTTCGTCGTGATCGTTGTCACTTCGCCCCCAAGATGAAATCGTGTAAGAAGTCGGTGCGAACAATAACGTTCCTCCGCCAACCTCCAGAGTCATAACACGAGTCTGCACGGCTCCATAAATATCCGCCTCACCACCTGAGGCCACGGAAATGCCTGTTTGCGTATGTCCACCCTTGGAGCAAATCAACGTGGAACCTACTGGCAACACCAACTTAACGCCATCGGTAACCTCATGGCACTGCTGGTAGTCGTCTCCACCCAGTTGAGTATTGATGGTGAAGGTCACTGGAGCAGCGACATTGGCATCTTTGTAAAGATGAATGGTGCGATACTTGGTCGTCAAAGAACCGATTGCGTAATCGCCGTCAAGCGACACGTATATTTGCCGATGCGACCCTGTCTTCGATGGAGTCCAGTTCACTTCGTCCGTGCCGCCCGGCACTGCGGATGGCGTCCAGTAGCTGGTGTCGCTCCAGCTAACTGGGCTGCTAGCCGAGCCAACATTGCTTTCATTGGATTCCCCACCAAAAATATAGGTGTCGGCATGTGCTCCGATGGCCAGCGCAGCGGCGCAGATAGCGGTTGTGAGACGGATTGACGGTTTGTGCATTTTACTCCTCTTGGATGTATTGTGAATAAAAGAAAAAAAACAAATACCGTTAGAAGGATACACTATCCCCTGACCTTTGTCAAGTAGTTTTTTTACAAGGATTTTGCAAAAGAGCGGCATGTCGGTTGCGGCACTACCGCATCCTTTCAAAAAAAGCGCACTTGTGCTAAAGTAATTTGCAAGACAATGGACTTTTTTCCTCAAGACTTCGGAGCCTGCGCTGACGGCGGGACAAAGGACACCGCCGCCATTCAGGCGGCAATCGATGCAGCCGGCGACGCCGCCCGCCGTGACGGCTACCGCTATCCATCTCGTGTTGTCCTAGACGGTGGAACATTCCTCACCGGCGCCATCCAGCTGCGCTCCGGCGTGGAACTACACATCGCCGAAGGGGCGCGCCTCCTCGCTTCGCCCGACATCGCCGACTTCCCCGAATGGCCTTCGCCGCGCCATGTTGTCTCCGCCAACCTCCCGCGCGGGCGCAACGCCAGCGTCATCTTCGCCGACGAGTGCGAGGGCATCGCCATCACCGGTGGCGGCGTAATCGACGGCAACGGCTCCGCCCATGTCCGGCGCAAGGCCGATCCCGACTGGACTTGCTGGGAATTCGAGCGCATCCACCCTGCCGAACAGTCGCTACCGCGCGTCATTTTCCTCGCCGGGTGCCGCGACGTGCGCATAGAGGACGTAACCCTCGCCAACGGCCCGGCAGGCTGGGGATACTTCATCCACGACTGCGAGCGCGTCCAATGCTCGCGCCTACGCGTCAAATGCGATGTCCGCTACCCCAACAACGACGGCATCCACGTGAACTGCTGCCGCGACGTGGACATCGCCGACTGCGACATCGAATGTGGCGACGACGCCATCATCGTCCGCGCCAACAGCAGGTCGCTGCAAGAGAACAAGCCATGCGAGCGCGTCCGTGTCCGCGACTGCCGCATACGCGCCTGGGCTGGCGGCGTCCGCGTCGGCTGGTTCTGCGACGGCGCCATTCGCGACTGCTCATTCCACCGCCTCCACATGCGCGACTCATCCTACGGCATCGAGATGTTTTTGCCCCGCCATCCCAAAAGCCAAGACTTCGGACGCGAGGCGACGCTTATTGAGAGGCTTTTGTTCGAGGACATCGCGATGGAGGGGCTGCGCGCCTACCCGCTGGAGGCATTCATTGACCCAGGCGCAGAGACGCGCGTCGAGGCGGTGCGTGACATCGTATTCAGGAGCGTCAGGGCGACGGCTCGGCTGCTGCCTCGCGCCTGGGGGCGCGAAGGAACGCCTCTCCGCGACTTCCTCTTCGAGGACTGCTCCTTCTCAAAGCTCCCGGCCGAGGCCGTCGCAGACTGGATGCGCCACGGGACATCCGGACGTGTGACGGAGCCGCACGAGACCTTTGAGCATACGGAGGCCTTCCGCTTCGTGAATACCCAAATAGGGTAGGGGACACCCCTACCGGCGCCTTTTGCTATAATCTTTCCGCTATGCTTCTCTTCTATGTCAGACACGGGGAGCCAATATACGTCCCCGACTGCCTCACGCCACTCGGCCACCGCCAGGCCGAGTCCGTTGCGCATCGCCTCTGCCAGTTCGGCATTGACCGCGTATTCGTCTCCAGCTCAACCCGCGCCGCCGAGACGGCACAACCCACCTGCGACATTCTTCGGCTTGAGCCAACCGTCCTTGACTGGGCCAACGAGATCCATGCCTGGAACGAGCTGAGCGTTGAGTTCGAGCCAGGCCGCCGCCACTGGTGCTACTCCGATGACCACATGCTCTCCATCTTCTCAGATCCGACTGTCCGCGCGCTTGGCAACCGCTGGCACGAGCATCCGGCATTTTCGGATTTCCCCTCCTTTGGCGCGGGGGTAGTCCGCATGCGCAAGGAGGCCGACACCTGGCTGGCCTCCCTCGGCTACCGCCACGACACGGAGAAATGCCAGTATATCGTGGAGAACCCAACGGATGACCGCATCGCGCTCTTCGCCCACGAGGGAGCGGGGATTCTCCTGCTCAGCACCATCCTAGACATCCCATATCCGCTTTTCGCGCCATCCTTCACGATGCAGCACACCGGGATGACCGTCATCGAGTTCGTCGACCGCGGCGGGGTCTGCAACCCGCGCGTCCTGCAGCTGTCTAACGACTCGCACCTCTACCGCGACGGCCTCCCGCTAAACTACCAGAAGCGCCTGCGGTTCTAATCGCCGAGCAGGGGAGTTTATTCAAGAAAGTCGATGCGGGCGCGCATTTCGTCTTTGCGCGCTTTGCCGTCATCGGGGCGCAGTGGGCGTTTGCCGCCGTCTATTGTCACGCCTAGTTCCAAAGACCAGCTTCCGCCGCCGGCATTGACGATCTCCTGTGGCAAGGGCCGTTCGACAAAGAACTCCAGCGAGTCCTTTTGAAGCGAGTGGGAGAGAACGGTGATGGCGTCCGTACTCAAGGAGAACTCGTCCGAGGCCAGCTCATCGCCGCTGAAGCTCATATAGCGCGTATCGATGGAGCAATCGGGGAATGTCAGCGTCGCATTGGACGGGATGAAGAAGTGGTGGCGTATGGACTGCTTCTCCCCGTCGCCGCCAATACGGCGCGAGCCGCGCCAGAGGACCATGCCTTCGAAGCTTGTCGGGGACCGTGAAAAGCGCGGCGCAAGTTCCACCATCCTGGCTGCAATGGCCGAAGATGCCTTTTGGTTCGATATGGATGTCAGATAGCGCAGGAGGACAAGGGAGGTCGGGGCGGCATCGAGAAGCGGCGCGAGGGCTGGAATTGTCGGGGTCTCTATTTTCGCGATGCGCCAATTGAGCCATTCATCCGAAATGCCGAAGGGGCCTATCTGGGGCTCCGGCGCGGGAATCGACTCCTGCTCCTGGTCTGAGAGGGCAGGGGAGTCGTCCTCAATGTTCAGACCATGGCGGAGAAATGACACCAATGGCCGCCTGTAACGGTAGGCAAAGTTGGCGGCGAACAGCAAAAGCGCCAGAACAACGACGGTTTTCACTACCGCCGGCGTTCGCCGCCGCCTTGGCCGATTTTCCTCAAACTCAAGCATCGCATCCGCACCGGATGGCGCGGCTTACTTGGTCAACTTGGCGTAGGTCATGACGGGAATGTCCTTCGGCGCGTCCTTGAGGGGCGTCAGGCACTTCCTGTCGAACTTGTAGCCGTCCTTGCCGAGCGGCCAGAGCAGGGGAGCGCAGTTGAGTATCGTAGCGGCGAATCCCTGGTCGGTCGCGCCCTCGTTGCCGGTGTGCGAGGAGTTCCATGCCTCGTTCTCAATGACGAACGGCTTCTTGTCGAAACCGATGGCGTTGAGGGTGTCGATGAAGGCGCGCCAGTCGATGGAGTCGCTGCCGCCGAAGCCCGGCAGGGCTGGATCGTAGTTATGGCGGTTCCAGCCGTTGTCGGAGTAGGGGACGCCCGCCTTCTCCGCCAGCTTGGGATCGACCTGTTGCACGGGGAAGAGGCGGCCCCAGTGGATGCCCATCGCGTCATAGCGGTTGCGCGTGCCCTTGATGTGGATGCGGCGCAGGCGGGCGGGGTCTGTGGCCTTTATGACGTCCACGGGGTTGATGTGCTGCCAGGCGTCGTGCGAGGGGTCATAGGTTTCGCCATGCGCCTTGCTGGGGATGAGGGCGTACATCAGCTTGCGCGCGGCGAGGGTGCAGGGGAGGTTGTTGTAGGTCTGCGGCTCGGAAAGGGGAGTCCAGCCTTCCATCGGGCAGTTCTCGTAGGTGATGGTGACGCCAAGGTCCTCGGCGTATTTGATGATGGGGGCGAAGACCTTCTTGTAGAGGGCGAGGTTCTTCTCAAAGCCATGGTCCTGACGGCCAAGGCGGTGGTTGTAGCCGACGAAGGTCCCGGCGACGACATCGGCGGCGTCGCCGCCCAGGAGGTAGGCGATGCGGATGAGGCGCAGGAGGTGGTCGCGGTTGGCCATGGCCTCCTTCTCGTTGTCGTCGAGAAGGTTCTCGTAGGCCCCGACGGAGACGCGGAGGTTGAACTTGCGGCAGACGTCGATGACCTTCTGCGCGTCCTTGGCTTTGAATGTCTCGTAGTCCAGATGCGTGGCGACATGATCCTTGCGGGTGCCGTCGCGGCGGAATACGCAGAGTTCAAGCCCCTGAGCGCCGAGGGCGCGTGCCTTCTTCACAACGCCGTCGAAGTTGAGTTTCTGATATGCCGAGGTCATTAGCCAGATAGGATTGTTCATAGTTGTTTCCCTTCGTTGTTGAACACTAAAACTCTACATCATTTCCGCGTGAATTGCAAGTGGCTTTTCACTCACGGAAGATCGTGGCCGTAGGATTTTTCGCAGCAGTAAGGCAGATAGCCGTATTCCTTGGAGATTTCAAACATCCGCTGCCGAAGGGCAGGGGAGTCGTCCGTGGGCTTCTCATCGCACCAGAGCGACAGCACCCTGAACGGGTGGCGCTCGCTTTCGGCGGCGAGTTTCGAGACGATATTCTGCATCCATTTGAGAGTCTCGGGATCGGACGGGTCGAAGCGGTTGGCCCTAAAGCCCTCCCAGCAGACGGCATCGACATAGGGCGCGACGACTGGCAGGGTCTGCTGGAGCGTCCAGTTGCCGATCAGCACGATATTGGGATATGCGGCGCGGAATTCGGCAAGGAGCTTGTCGAGGCCGTCAAGCTCGATTGCGCGCTGGTCCTCCGGGAGTTTGCCGCTGTCGAGGTCGGCGATGGTGTCCATGAAGACTCCGTCGCAGCCGTAGTCGAGGACCTCGCTCTTGACGAGTTCCACGAGAAGCTTGCGCCATTCGGGGATGCCGAGGCTGGCGGCGTTGTTTTCGCCCCAAGGGACCCAATTCTCGCCATTGACCTTGACAATCCATTTTGGATTGACGCGGTCGAGGTAGCGATGCCATGAGGCGACCTCGAAGCAGCTCAGATAGCCGATTACGACGCAGCCCTTGGCGCGGAGGCCGGCGATGATGTCGCGGGCTTCGTCTCCGAGGGCGTGGGCGTCGATTACGACAATGTCGTGCGCGCCGAGCCGCTCGACGGCGTTCGGCTTGGCGCCGCCATAGTAGAGACACCAGGATTTGGCGGCGGCGAACATTTCGCGCGGATGGCGCTGCGGGATGCTGCGGATGGCAACCTTAGGACTTGGCCTGGCGCTGGCGAAGGCGGCGGCGAACTGGACAGTTAAGAGCAGCGATGATATTACGAGGAGTGGTCTTTTCATGGCAGTTTGCAATGTCGCATAATGCGCGTTATGTCAAATCGCGGCCTTCAGCCGCGAATGGGGCAGGGAAATCTGAAATCTGAGATTTGAGATGCGAGATGCGAGATTTGAAACTTGAGATTTGAGATGCGAGATTTGAAACTTGAGATTTGAGACATGCGATCCAAAATTTGAAATTTGAGATTTGAGATGCGAGATTTGAGATGCGATTGAAATTGGAATTTGGCATTAGCACTTGACAATCGTCTCCACGGTGATGTCTGTCTTGCGAGGACGGATGCTCACGCGCTCAAGCTCTATTTCATCCGGCGCCATCGACTTGCCGACTTCCGCCAGCTTCTCGGCGAACTCGGCCTCAAGTTCCTTCCTGCGTCCCTGGAGGACTTCCAGGCTGTTCTCGGCGATGGCTACGTCGCCACGCTTCTTTCCGTATGCGGAAGCGCCACGCGCCGTCGAGCCAATCCTGCCAATTCCGCCAAGGCCCTTGCCGCCACCGCCGAAGATTGAAATCGCCGTAATCGCAGCCCAGATGGAGGTCGATGCCAGCTTCTGCTTGGCCATGTTCTTTTCGCGGGTAACCCGGTCGTCGGCGGTGCGGATCTTGTCGTCAAGACGCTGCAGCTTCAACTGGTAATCGGCCTCGACCTTCGCCACGGCGGCGTCGCGCTTTTCACGACGGACCTGCGCCGCCCTGATGCGGAATTCGCCTTCGGCTTCGCCAAACTTCGATACGAGCTTCATTTCCGGATCGCGCCAGAGGTCAAGCGTCAAATCCTGATAGACGTGCGCGGCGATTTCCTTAGCCCACTGCGTCCGCGCCTTGGGGTCAATGTAGGATCCGCCAGAAGCGGCGTCGGCAGGCGCCGGCTCGGTTGAGAATTCCGCGGCGAACCAGTCGGGCGAACCGCCAGGGGCGACCTTGGCCCGAAGCGAACGCGACGTCCAGGTGTCGATGGCGCTCTTTGCATCCACGAAATGGACGCGCACCGAGGCGAAGGCGTCGCCACCGGCGCATGGCGCGGTCGCGACAGGTTCGGCAAACGGTGCGACCGGAGTCGCGGCGGGTTCAACATCTGCCACGTCGAAGGGCGACGGCATGGCGGAGAAGGGGTCAGGCATTGCTCCGGCTGGAATCGTCCGGGGAATGTCCCCTGCCCTTTCAGCCTCGGCCGATGCCGAAAGCGCCCGAATCTGCGCTGCCGTAAGCGGACCTGCCAGATAGGACAGCGCCCAGCGCGTCTCAAAGAGCACGGGGGCGTCGTCGGCCGCGTCGCGCATGAGGAACATGCGCTTGCCGAGGCCGGAGACAAGGTTGTCCATCGCCGCGCGGTCGAAGCCGCGCCCAGATTCAGCGGCGACGCTTTCAAGGCCGTCAAGGATGCGGCGCTTGTCTCGTTCGGTTTGAAGGCGCCCGATAAACCAGGTGCCGCAGTTGGAGAGTCCCTTGTAGTCGAGATCGACCGGGTTCTGCGTGGACAAGACAACGCCCAGCCCGAAAGCACGCGCCTGCTTGAGGAGTGTCAGCATTGGGCGCTTCGATGGCGGGTTGCCGTTGGGCGGGAAGTAGCCGAAGATTTCGTCCATGTAGAGGAGGGCGCGCAGGCTGGAGGTTCCGCTCTGGCGGCGCATCCAGGCGATTGCGGCGTTGAGGACAGCCGTCACGAAGAACATACGCTCGGCATCAGAGAGGTGCGCGATGGACAGCACTGAGACGCGGGGCCTGCCCTGCTTTGTCCAGAGTAGGGACTGGATGTCGAGCGGCTCCCCTTCCCTCCAAGCGGCGAAAGACGGCGACGCCACGAGGCCGTTGAGGGCCATGGCGAGTTTTGTGCGCTCCTTCTGCGGGTAGAAGCTCTCAACCTCGAAGACGCCAATGCTGCGGAAAGGCGGGGCGAGGACGAAGTTGATTATGGCGGGGAGGTCAAGCCCGCGCCCGGCCTTCCACTCGTGGTAGAAGATGGAGGCGAGGAGGATGTGCTCCCGCGACTGCACCGGGTCTCCACCGATGCCGACGAGCCCGAGAAGGCCGGCGACGGAATTCGTGACGAGGTCGCGGAGGGTGGCTTCGTCGGCGCCTTCCGGCGCCTTGTATGCGCCGAGTAGCTGGAGTGGGCGGCCACGGGTGTCGCCAGGAGTATAGACGGCGAAGTCGGCCGAGGAAGAAAGCATCTTGATGCGGTCGCCGTCCTGGCCCCACTTCGCCAGGCCCTCGCGCCACTGCGTTGCGGTCTTGGCGGCCAGTTCGTCCTTGGTCACGCCGACGCGGCGGGCCTCATCCTCGCCCATGTATGGCAGGAAATCGCCGGGGGCGAGGTTCGGGAACTGGAGGAGGATGTCGGCCAAATCGCCTTTGGGATCGATAAGAATGGCCGGGATTCCGTCGATGGCAGCTTCCTCGATGAGATCAATGGCGAGGCCGGTCTTGCCGGAGCCGGTCATGCCCACGATCATGCCGTGGGTGGTTAGGTGGTTCGACTTGTAGAGAAGGGGGGCGTCTCCCCTGCCCTTTTCCGCGCCCAGGTAGAACACGCCGAGTTTTTCGAAGTCAGTCATAGTTGTATCCTTATGTTAAAGTTCACCGAAGTATGGGATTGGTTCGCCGGTAGTCGCGCCGAGGGCGCGCATCTCCGCTTTCTTGGCATCAGACGGGCTACGGGCGTAGTCGCCGATTAGCGAGTGCATCTTGCGCCGCGCCCACTCGCTCTTGACCTCCGGGCCGCCTGCCATTGCGCGAGAGAAGTCGAGGCCGAACATGCAGTCGATTTTGGCGTCGCCGCCCTCGCCGCGCACCTGGAGAGTCATCTCGCGCGTCTGGCGCGGGCAGGAGCCATAATAGACAAGAGGCTCGCCGGCATAGAGGTTTGCCGAAGGCAGCGGGAAGAACTCTGCGCCGGAGGCGATGTCGCTCTCGATCTTCACGCGCCCGAGAAGCGGCTGCGAGCATGATTCCACAAGCTCCTTGACCGCCCCTGGAATCGACCAGCGGTCAGAGCGCACCACATCCTGGCGGCCGCGGTTGCAGAAGGCGAGCATGTCCAGAAGATAGGCGTTGGCTTTTGCGTGGGTGCCGAGGACGTAGAGCGACATGTCGTCGTTCAGCTTGGAGAACTCGCCGATGATCCTTGTGGACGCGGTGATGCCCGTCGTGGCCTTGCCGTCTGTGATGACGACGGCAATCAGGGGACGCGCCGGGTCGCGCGGAAGCGCCGTTAGGGACTTCAGCGACCGGAAGAGGTCGGTGTCGCCACGCGAGTCTAGGGAGTCGATGAAGGCGATGGCATGCTGGAAGTTCGCGGTGGTGGGCGAGGCCCAGTCAAGCCCGAAGCAGAATGTGGCGTTGTCGCGGAAGGATACGACATTGAAGCGGTCGGCGGCCGACACCGTGCCAAGCGCCTCCTTTAGCCCCTCTTTGCAGAAGTGGAGGCGTTCGCGGGCGAGCGAGCGTGAGGCGTCCTGGACGAATACGATGTCCTTGCCGACAATCGGCAGCTGCGCCGATGGGCTGGGGACGATTTCAAGGCGGAAGTATTTGCGCGGGTCGCTTCCAGCCGGTTGGAAAACGCGGAGGTAAACGGACAGGCGGTCATCGACATGGCGGTATTCGGAAATCTCATTTGGAGTTTCGGAGAAAGCCTCAAGAGTCGCAGCCGGGGTCGCTTCGGCCGCCGTCACGACCATTTCGGCCACTGCGGGGACGACAGGTTCTGGCATCGCAGGCTCCTCGGCGGGGAGACGCAGGGAGAGGGCCTCCTTAGGCGCATCCATGGGAACCTGGACCGTGGCGCCTGACAGCGGAACGGCCGGGGCGTAGTCCGGCGCCTTTGCGACGCGTTCGATGTCGAAGAGCTCGCGGCGCGGAAGGAGGGCTATGTCGTCGCGCACAATGCGGTCAACAATGCCTACGACCTCCTGGCGCGGCTGCCAGACAGGGGCTTCTGGGGTGATTTCAGAAAGCGGCGTCTCCTTGAAAGTCGCGGCATCCACGGCCTCAGGCTGCGCGGGGGGTGCGGAGAAGGTTATTGCCGGCTGGTCGAATATCTGCGCCATCTCGTCCGCATGCATGGGGCCTGGAGCAGCGCCTTCGGGCGAACCGGATTTGACGTCCTTATACGATTTGAGAGGATCCTGGCGGACATGCTCGAAGTTCACAATCTTGCGAACAGGCGTGTTGCGGAGCTTCTCGGGAATCTGCGCGGTCACGTCGAAGCGCATGTTGGAGACGCGGAAATAGAGGAAGAGGTGGATGACAATCGAGGCGATCGTGGCGAGGACGATGGGCGTCCAATCGCGTTCCTGCGACTCGTCGAAGATGGATTTTTCGTTACCGAGGCTCATGGTGCCTCCTCCTTTTGGCTTTTGATTCTCGATTCGCGGTCGTCGCGTATGGCGTCAGCCTCTGCGGCGCGACCGGCGGCGCGAAGAAGCCGCTCGGCATCGGCCATCGAGGCAAAGACCTCCTCGCCGCCATCGTAGAGCAGAGACACGGCAAGATAGAGGCGCAGGGCCTCGTCCGTGTTGCCGGAAGCCTCGTGCGCGGCGGCAAGGCCGCGATAGGCGCGGGCGCGGACGGTCTCCTGTCCATCGCCGCCAGCGCGTTCGATGGCCACGCGGAACCACTGCTGCGCCGCTATGGCGCCGTCACCGTTGGCGAGGAGTTCGGCCAGGCGAAGGGCGGCCTCCGCGGAGAACTTGGTCTGCGCCGGAGACTCGGCTGCGGCACGGAAGGCGGCGATGGCCGCATTGGTGTTGGAGAGTGCAAGCTGGCTGCGGGCGATGATGACATTGGCGGCCTGGCGCATTTCGTCGGTGATGTCGCGGCGGAGGAGTTCGCTGGCGGCGTTTGAAGCTTCGCTGCAGCGGCCCTGCGAATACTGGAACTCGGCCAGCCAGACGAGGCGGTCGGCGGGGAGCCTTTCGCGCATTGCGCCTTCAAGCAGTGGCTGGAAGAGCGCGGCGGCCTCGTCGGCCCGGCCCTGAGCGTGGAGGCAAAGGCCAAGGAGGAAGGATGCCTCGCGGCGCGCTTCAAGTGTGGAGGCGTCGTTTGCGAGTGGCTTCAGGAGCTTTTCGGCGGCAGGGTAGTCGCCCGACTCATAGTAAATCCGCGCTCGCTCGAAACTGGCCTTGCCGGCCGCTTCGGAAGCGCCATACTTGGCTGTAAGGGCGTCGAGTGTGGCGCCGGCCTCGCGGACAAGGCCCATCGCGCGCTGCGACACGCCTTTCTGCAGCATCACTTCGGGAACGAGCTTGTGGTCGGGGAACTTTTCAAGAAAGGCGTCGAAATCACGGACGGCCTCCTCGCGCCGGTCAAGCATTGCCAGGCAGCACCCCGATTCGTAGAGCGCGTATGGGACGAGCGGGGAGTCCGGGTGGTTGAGGGCGAGGCGCTGGTATGACTTTGACGCCTCAAGCCAGGACTTCGCCTCGCGAAGATGGCGGGCGGAACGGTAGAGGGCCTCCGAGGCAAGCGGGGAAGAAGGATGGCGCGAGGCGAGCATTGCGTAGAATTGCGCAGCGCAGCCACCGTCTTCAAGGGCCTCTGCGGCCTCGGCCTGGAGCCACAGGACATCTGGCGCAAGTTCTGCGGGCGGAGCGGAGAAGGTGCGGGCTTCCGCCAAGAGGGCCTCGTGGCGGCCCGATTTGAAGAGGATTACCAGGCGTTCGTAGCGGGCGTGCGCGTCGAACCGCGAACCCGGGCACTCTTTGAGGAGCTGTGAGAAGACGCCCAAGGCCCGCTCGCCATTCCCTAGGCGCGCCTGCGCGGCGGCTTCAATGTAGAGGGCCTCGGCCCAGACATCCTTCGGCGGCATGGAGCTGGCGTTTTTGACGAGGATGCGGTTGACGAGGGCCGAGGCTTCGGAGAAGCGTCCGGCATTGAAGTTGGCCCAGGCCGCAGGGAGTCTGGCATCCGCGATGCGGGAGTCATTGGGGTATTGGGAGAAGAGGCGGGAGAAGCGCGCTACGGCCTCGTCGTAGCGGCCGGAGGTGTATGCGAGAAAAGCACCTTTGAAGAGGGCCTCGGCTCCGATGCGCGGAGTCTGGGGCGCGGCCGCCGCCGCTGCGTAGCGGGCAAGTGCACCAGTGACGGATGCCTCATCCCCCCGCTTGGCCTCTATCTCGGCAAGGTAGAGGGTTGCAAAGCCGCAGAACTCGCTGATGGCCTGGGTGTTTTCCGATGCGGACGCCGCCGCAAGCAGCATCTCGAAGCGCATGGACGCCAATTCGTAGTTGCCGACGTTGAAGTAGTTCTCCCCGGCGAAATACATGGCCGTGAGGCGAAGGTCCCAGGGGGCGTCGGTTTCTGCGGAAATGACGTCGAAGGCGCGGGAGGCGCGAAGCGGGTCGCCCAGGGCGGAGAGTGCCATTGCGTGGGTGATTGCGGCACTGAAGCGCTGCGGCGATTGCGGGAATTCGCGAGCGAAACGGTTGCACGTGGCGTCTGCGCCGGCGTTGTCGCCTGTGCGGCGCTGACATTCTGCAAGGCGCGCGAGGATGATGTCAAGCCCCTCGTTGGCAGGGGTAGATTCGGCAAGGGCGGCATATTCCCGCAGAGCCAGGGCATGGAGGCCCCGGGACATCAGGCCGTCAGCGAAACTGCGCCTGTCCTGCGCCGCAAGGTCATCGGCAAAAGCGGATGTGGCCAGCAGCGTCAGGGCAAGCCCGAAGGAAAGTTTTACACCAAGTGTCATACGTAGGAATGATTCTACCATTGTTGCGCCATAGTCGCAACCACTCCTCACTTGTTTTCCCATATCCCTTTTGCTATGATAGAAGTCCATTCGCCATGCTAACCATACCATTTAAAGAAGGCGGCCCGATCTTCGCCGCATGTCTCGCCTGCGGCGTTGTAGCAATCGTCGTGTTCGTCGAGCGCATCATCCAACTGCACCGGGCGCGGATACGCTTCAGCGACTTCCTCGCCGGAGTCTTCAACATCCTCGAGAAGGGCAAGGTCCGCGAGGCCTTGGCCATTTGCGACGAGACAGCCGGCCCCGTGGCGCGAATCACCCACAGCGCCATCATGCACCGCGCCGACAGCCGAGAAGACCTCCAAACCGCCATGGAGAACGCAGGCAAGGCTGAAATCGCGCGCATGGAGCGCCGCCTCCGCGTCATCTCCACCATCATGCACATCGCCCCGCTTCTGGGTCTTCTTGGCTGCGTCTGCGGTGGACTGGCAATGGTCCGCTCCATCCAGGCCAATTTGACGCTCGTCCAGACTCTTGACCTTACAAGTGGGCTTGCCGAAGCCCTCCAGTGCACCGCAGCCGGTCTCGCTGTCGCGATCATGGCCTTCGCAATGTTCAACATCGTCGTCGTGCGCATCGACAGGATCATCCTCGACATGGACCAGGCGGCGGCCGACATTCTGGCCTTTATCCCTACCCTCGGAGCAACCGCTTCCGATGGCGACCCCGGCGACGAGAAAGCGGAGAAATGAGCGAGCGCCCCAACTGGTCATCCTGGCGAATCGGAAGCCGCGACGCGCAGTCGCCTGCACGCCGCATACGGCCATTCCTCCTCTATGGCGTGACGCTGCTCAATGTGTTCCTGGCCATCGCCCTCTGTGCCGCGCTTTCCAGGCACATTGTCATCACGCCTTCAATCCCGTTCACCCTTCCGGCGGCCGAGTTCTCCTCTGGCAAGTCCGATGCGGTGTCGGCCGTTCTCGTAATGTCGGAAGAAGCCTCGCGCCCCCTGCTCTTCTTCGACGGCATCCGCTACCGACTTGACGACGACACGGAGTGCGCCGCCCTCCGCGCGGCCCTTGGCTCCCTGATGCGCGGGCTCGAGGTGAGCGAACTCACGCTCTTTGCCGACGGCCGGGCGCCACATGCGGATGTCATGCGCTTCGTCGCCGAGGCGCGCCGCGCCGGCGCCTCCGCCGTGAACATCGCAGTGCGCGAGGAAGGCGGCGACAACGACCAATGACCCCGCCGACCATGCCAGCATCGCAGGAGATATTCGGCCACTGGGCCATCATCCTTCTGCTTCTGCTTTTAGCCGCCCTCGCAATGGCGCTATTCCGCCATCCGGCAGCGGCAGCCGCCGCGCATTTGCGCAAACCATCCACCTTCGAGGTCAGATACCTCCCCGTTGACTCAGCTGCCTTCGACGCAGCCCATCCCTCAATCCTCAGGCAGAAAATGCCGGAGATAAAATTCCAACAGCCGGAGGCGACGCCATGAAGGACGCCCTCCGCGCAGTCCGCTCCGTCGCCGCCGCAACGGCCCTTGAGCTGGCATCCCAGCCCGAAACGCTCCTCCTCCTGATCACCGGGCTGGTTCTCACCACGCTCATTCCCCTGCTCCACTTCCACGACTTCGGCGAACCCGGCCGCATCGTCCGCGACGGCGGCCTGGCATACCAACTCGTGATCGGCACAGTCCTGGCCGCCTTCTCCGTCTCGCGTTCCATCCACGCCGAACTGGAGAACGGCACGGCGCTCGCCGCACTCTCCAAGCCAATATCGCGTGGCGCGTTCCTCGCAGGCAAGTGGCTTGGCGTAATGGCCGTCATCCTGCGCTTCTGGGCGGCCACGCTGGCCACCACAATCGTCGCCACGCGCATCTCGCCACGCTTCGAGACCTTCGAAGACGGCACCATGGGCTACCTCTCCGATCCGACGGCGCAGTCAATGCTGCTGCTAATCCCCGCGCTTTCGATGCTGGTGGCTGGGATGCTCCACAACCGCCGCCACGCGCGCTTCCCGCTCATCGCCACCAAGCTCATGACTATCCTTTCGCTCGCCGCGCTTGCCGTTACGATTCTCTTCAATCGCCACTGGCACTTCGCCCCGTCGTTCTCCAATGTCGGCTTGAACATCGCAACGGCCTCCTACCCCATTCTCCTCGCCATAGCCGCTGTCGCCGCCTTTTCCGCAGCCCTCTCCACCGCCCTGCCCGCATCGGCGGTCATGGCCGCGGCCGCGGCAATCGTCGCCGCCGGACTCTCCTGGGACGCCGTAACCGCCGCGCATCATGCGCTTGGCATCCTTCCCATCCCCAATATCCAGTCGCTCTGGATGGCCGACGCCATCGCCAATGGCGGCTCCGTTCCAATGCGCCAGCTGGCAGTCGCCACCATCCACGCGCTCTCACTCGCCGCCTTCGCGCTTGTCTGCGGTAGCGCAGCACTAAACTGCAGGGACGTAAACTGAGGTTTTTTCCCATGGACACAATGCCTGAATCTTTCGAGGAACGCCTTGCGGCAATCAAGGCCATCGTGGCCGACGCCTGCGCCAAGGCCGGACGCGACCCCGCCGATGCCGAAATCATCGCCGTCACCAAGACGCGCGGCCCGGAGGAGGTCCGCGAGGCTTGGGAGGCCGGCCTGCGCATCATGGGGGAGAACAAGGTCCAGGAGGCGGCCGCGAAAATCCCCGCATGCGTTGGCGGCCCGGAGTGGCACCTCATCGGCCATCTCCAAAAGAACAAGGTCCGCCACGCCCTATCCCTATTCACGACCATCCACTCAGTCGATTCGGCCGAATTGCTCGCCGCCATAGACCGCGTCGCCGACGAGGACGGACACGACCCTCATGTGCTTCTCGAGGTGAACGTCTCTGGCGAGTCAAGCAAGTTCGGCATACGCCCGGATGATTTGCCGTCGATAGTCGAGACGGCGCTCTCATGCCGCCGCATCACTCTGGAAGGCTTCATGACGATGGCGCCGTTCTCGCCGAATCCAGAAGACGCCCGTCCGCACTTCGCGCGGCTGCGCGAACTGCGCGACGAAATGGAGCGCCGCTTTGGCGCTACCTTCCCACGCCTCTCAATGGGGATGAGCGGCGACTACGCCGTCGCGGCCGAGGAAGGGGCCACCTGGCTCCGCATCGGCACAGCCCTCTTCGGCCCCCGGCATTAAAAAACGAACCCTTCCGATGATGCCGGAAGGGTGGATGGTGGAGAAGAGGAGATTCGGACTCCCGACCCCCGCGTTGCGAACGCGATGCTCTACCAACTGAGCTACTTCCCCAAAAAAAGTATGTAAAGATTCTACCAACTTCCGGCTAGAATTGCAAGCGTTTTTTTTCAAGGATGCTCCAGTGGCGGGAGGGCGGCGCGTTCGCGGATGCGCGAAAGTATGCGCCAGACAAAGGGGATTGACGCGATGCGACGCACCCCTGCGGCCTTCCCCGGGATGTCCATGATGGCCAGCCCCATCATCACGGCAATGAAGCCTTGCAGGAAGACAGTTCCCAGAATCACCAGCGCCACCCCGGCCAGATTTCTCAACGCCATAAGCGCGATGAAGAGCGGCCACGGGCGGCCTCCCCTTCCCTTCGGCGCGAGATAAGCCGGATTTGTGAAGAAGTCGGCCGGCATGCGCCGCACCGCCACTGGCGTTCCGAAGAGGATAAGCACCCACCCGACGATTGTGATAATCACGCTCGCCCAAAAGAAGATTGTCTTTGCGGACACTGTTCCCGCGATGTCAGTCATGCTGCCATTCTACCATTGTTGCGCCCCAGGTGCAAGGGTACATTTACTCACACAGAGACACAGAGGCACAGAGTTGTCCACGGCTTGCGCTGCGCGAGCATACGCGCTACCTTCCAAACATCAAAGGCGCTTGCGCCAAACTTCTAAACTTCCAGGGCGCTTGCGCCAAACTTCCCTGCCCACTTCTTTCGGAATTTTGCTATAATTCTTATCTTGACATGAATGGAGTTTGGCAATTTCTCGCGGCAAGGAGGGAGCTGGTCGCCAGCCTTGTGGGCCGAAACCTGAAGATACGCTACAAGGGCTCGGCCCTTGGCTTCTTCTGGTCGCTGCTCACGCCTTTGTGCTTCATCGCCATCTACGCCGTTTTTGCGCGCCTCCTGAAGTTCGCCGGTGATGTCCCCAACTACCTCCAGTATCTAGTTAGCGGCATCGTCGCATGGCAGTTTACATCCGGATGCCTCAACGACTCCCTCCACTCGATTTCAGGCAACTCCAACCTCGTGAAGAAGGTCTTCTTCCCCCGCGTGATCCTGCCGCTCTCAACGGCCCTGGCCAACATGGTGAACTACCTTCTCACCTTCCTCGTGCTGCTGCTCTACCTCGTAGCCTCCGGCAATGCGCACTTTGCGGCAATCTGGCTGCTGGTGCCGGCCTTCGCAATCCACTTCGCCCTCTGCCTCGGCCTCTGCTGCCTCTGCGGGACATCCAATGTATTCTTCCGCGACACCGAGCACATCGTGGGCGTCGTCTCGCAGGCATGGTTCTTCACCACGCCGGTGATGTATCCAGTTGCATTCCAGCTAGGCCTCCTGCCGGAACGGCTGGCCTGGCTGGCATACCTGAACCCAATGACCGGCATCCTCGCCCTATACCGCCGCGCCATCCTCGGCATGCCAATCGAACCAGTTGACGGCCCATGGCTGGCGGGAATCGCCGTCTCGTGCGCCGTCTCATGCGCCATCCTCACGGCGGGAATGCGCGTCCTCAAGGCGGGCGACGCCAGATTCGGAGACGTGCTATGAAGCCCGGAATCGCAATCTCGATAGAGCACGTCACCAAGCGCTTCCCCCTCTCGGCGCTGGGCAGCTCCTCGCTCAAGCATCTCGTCCTCGACACCTTCCGCCGCCGCAAGGCCAAGACCTTCCAGGCGCTCACGGACGTCTGCCTCGAAGTGAAGCAGGGAGAGTCGCTGGGCATCATCGGCCGCAACGGCGCAGGCAAGTCAACCCTCCTGTCCGTAATCGCCGGTACAATCGTCCCAACCGAAGGGCGCGTCGAGGCGTCAGGGAAAATCTCCTCGCTCCTCGAACTTGGCGCCGGCTTCCACCCCGACCTCACCGGACGCGAGAACGTCTTCCTATACGGCGCAATCATGGGCATCCCGCGCGCCGAGATGCGCCGCCGCTTCGACGACATCGTCGATTTCGCCGGCATCGGCGAGTTCATCGACCAGCCCGTCCGCTTCTACTCCTCTGGCATGTATGTGCGCCTCGGCTTCTCCGTAGCCGTCCAGATCGACCCCGACATCCTTCTCGTCGATGAGGTGCTTGCCGTAGGCGACGTTGACTTCCAGCGCCGCTGCCTGAAGCGGATGAACGAGTTCCGCAAGTCGGGCAAGACGCTTATACTGATCTCCCACGACCTCGGCGCGATCCAGTCCATTTCCGACCGCATCGCCATCCTCGACCACGGAACGATCACCAATGTCGGCGGCCCAGTGGACATGGTAGATGCCTACCACGGGACGCTTCTCGCCGCCGCGACTGGCGGCGCGGCCTCCACGACTGAATGGGGTTCCCGCGAGGCGCTTATCACTGGCGTTGCGATGCTCGACGCCGCCGGCGCGCCCACGAAGCGCCTGCCGGACGACCGCATCATCCGCATCGAGGTCACCTTCACATCAACGCGCCGCATAGAGAACCCCGTATTCGGCTTCGGCATCGCCAACGCCGAGCGCGGCGTCGTCTTCGGCAGCAACACGCAGCTGGAGCGCTACGACATCCCCGCCATCGACGAGCGCGGCGGGCGCGTCCGCTTTGAAATAGACGCCTCCGCGCTTCAGGCCGGCAACTACCAGATGTCCTTCTCGCTGCACAGCGCCGACCACCAGACAAACTACCATCGCCTGGACAACGCCCTCTCCTTCTACATCGACCGCCCCGCCCGCGGCTTTGACGGCATCGCCGCCCTGCCGGTGAAGGTCGAGACCCACATCTTTCAAAAGTAAGCCAGAAGCAAAAGAGGCTCTATCACTTCAGCGCGGCGAAGACAGCTTCCGGATTGGCGCAGCGTGTGGCGGCCACCGGCAGACTGCGCAAAAAGATGCGGCCGTAGTTCTTTGTCACGACGCGGGTGTCGGCGATGATTACCGATCCGTGGTCCAGGCGGTGGCGGA